>CAIYJV010000367.1 GCA_903926605.1 uncultured Bacteroidota bacterium | reverse complement strand
CGATCGTACAACTTCAGCGCTATATCTTCGTGGTCGGCCCAGTGAATGGGCGGTTCGTAATGTGCCATATTTGCGTTGGTCGTGAAAATGTGATGGAGTTATTCGCCGTGTATTTGAGATTGGTCGGGAATCGTGACTTCAATAGTACCGCTGCCTTCATTCAAAACACACTGACAGCCCAGCCTTGAATTCAGTTTCGGGTTCCGGGCCCTGTCTATAAAATCTTCTTCACGGTCGCTCAACTCTTCCACAAAGTCGTCACCTTTTTCCAGATATAGGTGGCAGGTGCTACAGGCACACACCATACCACAATTGTGGTGCAGATGAATATTGTTTTCAAGCGCAACTTCTAAAATGCTTTGTCCGGGCGCTATATTGGATACTGTCAGCGGTTGCAGTCCGCGTTCTTCAAACTTGAAATGGATCGTGTACATGAAAATGAATAAAATTCAATTGCAAAGTTAGTGAGGGCGTGCTGATAAATCTAACGAATTGAATTTTACTCTTACCCTATTGTTTTACTCTATATGTACGGGCCTGTGAATTGATAATATACGGTAAATTTGAATTCGTGAAACGATGTGAAAAAGTCTGATTCCAATTTTGCGTATAACTGATTATTTTTGCAGCACCATGTTGGACGATATCAAAGTATTGAATGAAAAAGAAACCCGCGGCGGTTTCGGTGAAGGAATTCTTGAAGCCGGAAAAAGGAACCCGAATGTGGTGGCACTTACCGCAGACCTTGCAGGCTCATTGAAGCTGAATGCGTTCATTAAGGAGTTCCCGGACCGTTTTGTGCAATGTGGTATCGCAGAAGCCAATATGATTGGCGTGGCTGCAGGTATGACTATTGGCGGTAAAATTCCGTACACCACAACTTTTGCAAATTTCTCCACGTCCAGAGTATATGATCAGGTTAGGCAGTCTGTAGCCTATAGTGGCAAGAATGTAAAGATATGCGCTTCTCATGCAGGCCTTACTCTCGGCGAAGATGGTGCCACCCATCAGGTACTGGAAGATATAGGTATGATGAAAATGTTGCCCGGTATGACGGTTATTGTCCCTTGCGACTTTAATCAGACCAAGGCGGCCACAATTGAAATATCTGAGTTTCAGGGACCGGTCTATTTGCGTTTTGGTCGCCCGAAATGGCCCAATTTTACACCCGAAGATCAGAAATTCGAGATTGGCAAGGCTCAGGTGCTGGCCGAGGGTACCGATGTTTCCATAATTGCCTGCGGTCACATGGTTTGGCTTGCGGTTGAAGCAGCGCGCATGCTTGCAGCAAAGGGCATCTCGGCAGAAGTGATCAATATCCACACCATTAAGCCGCTTGACGAAGAAGCAATACTTAAATCTATCCGTAAGACCGGGTGTATGGTTACAGCCGAAGAACATCAGATAAATGGTGGGCTGGGAGATAGTGTTTCAGGAGTGTCTTCACGTCATTGCCCAGTGCCACACGAATACGTAGCGGTGATGGATACCTTTGGCGAAAGTGGTACACCCAACCAGTTGCTGCAGAAATATGGCCTGACAAAAGAACATATAGCCGAAGCAGCCGAAAAAGCCATCAGCAGGAAGTAGACTTTTGGGTAGAGCATCGGACAATTACCTTCCCGACAATTTCATTTTTGTACGGCGCATTACAGACAGGAGCAGGGACTTTATCTTGATCCCGGTGGATAGGGTATAACTGGTTTTGACGTACTCACGTTTTGGTATGCGGGAGATAGCGTGCTCGTATCGGTCCAGACAAACTTCGAGTCCAAATTCAGACTCGGCCATTTTTCTTGCTGCGCTTACTCTGACCCCTGGGTCTATCGCAGCAAGTGAAATAATTTGGGATACTGCTTGCTCAATATCGCCTATATTAAATATCCGGAAGCAATCTTTGGCATACTGGTTGTGTTCATAATCTTCGGCTCCGCTCACACGACTGCCTGCGAATCCACAGCCGTTTGCCAGAGATTCCATCATGGAAACCGAGGTCCCCTCAAACTCTGAAGTCAGGACCAGAATATCGTTGGACTGAAGCTGTTCTTCCACTTTGTTTTTCTGTAACCAACCGGTAAAAGTAAAATGTTCAGTGAGCCTGTTTTGCTGTATTTTTTGTTCCAGCTCTATCCGGTCTTTCAGCCCGTCGCCCACGATGGTAATATGGAATTTTCGGTTCAGCTCCAGTAGTCTTTTGGCTATCTCTAAAAGGTCGAATATGCGTTTTGGGTATTGCGCGATACGTCCTACGTAAATTATCTTAATGATGTCTGCTTCTTCCCGGTGGCTCTGTACCGCAGGCAAAATTATGCCGCATGGAATGGTGTATATTTTAGACGCGTCTATTGCAGGTACGCTCGCTTTTAGCTTGCCCGATATCCTGCCCGACACGCAAGCGTAGACATCTGGCAAGTTTCCGTATTGATTAGCCAACTTATAATAATATGGGTCGTCTCCGTGTAACACACCGATAATAGGGTAGGCACTTCTTACAATTGCACCCGCCATCCATACTGTGCCATCGTCGGACATAATAATAGGGGTGCCAACAGGTACCGCGCTGTATAACAGAGATGCATACTGTGCCATGCAATACTCGGGCGAGCCAAATTCAAAAGATCTGCCCACCTTCCGGGTTGCCATTTCTACCGGATTGGGACTGTTTTTTAAAAGGCTGGTTATTGTTTCAGCCTTAGTTCCTGAATAAAAAGGCTTAGAAGGAGTTACCGTCACAAAAAAAACCCGGTAGCCCCGTGCCGCAAAAGCCATTGCAGCATCGGCCATCCAACGGGTTACTCCCCCTCTGTGGTAAGGCTGACAAACAAAGGCTATGGTATCTACTAGTGGTTGCATCGTTGGGGAACTCCGGATTTTTTGTGCTACTTAATGCCTTCAAGGCAGATAAACCTGGTTGAGTCCAAGTTTTTACTATTGCTTTCCACGGCCAAATATCTGGATATTTTTGGGAAACTGCGCTCGCCCAGAGTACATCATTTCAAGGGCTACTAAAATTTGCCAGGTAACTGCCGGGCTTTTACCGTAGGTTATATGAATTGATTGCTTGCTATTAAAGTCAACGTTGAGCTTAAAGATGAAGAACCAATTTAAACCATTGTCCACCATTTCGGGTTACTTGTTGGGTATAATAACGGTATGCGAAACAATAATATTTAGGAGTTCTACCCAGAGCTGTGTATCGAATCTTCTTAATTTACACGAACATTTATTTTCTCATAGGCCACATTGTTGCTTACAAATTCAGGAACCAGATCCATCATTAGTTTTACCGTCTCCATTGTGTAATGGTGTTGTGCGCATGTGATTAGTTTTTCTATTTTCCGGTTCACTGTAGCAAAGTCGTATTGCCGTACGTCTGCTATCAGGATTTTTTCATGATAGGTGGGACGGGTATTTTCGGCATTATTCAGCAACTCTTCATACAATTTCTCTCCGGGTCGCAGTCCTGTAAAAGTAATTTTAATTTCTACGTCGGGCTTCTTGCCGGATAGGCTTATCACCTTCCGCGCCAGGTCTGCGATCTTCACGGGTTTGCCCATGTCGAACACGAGAATTTCTCCGCCCTGGCCCATTGCACCGGCCTCTATTACCAATACACAGGCTTCTGGTATGGTCATAAAATAGCGGGTAATGTCAGGATGGGTTACTGTGAGGGGGCCACCTTTTTGTAATTGTTGTTTAAACCGTGGCAGTACCGAACCGTTCGATCCCAAAACATTGCCGAATCGGGTGGTTACGAACTTAGTGATGCCATTGTTTTCCTCGTTATAATTTTCGTTTCCTGAAAGGCTCTTAAAATAGCTTTGAGTATATATCTCCGCTATTCTTTTCGACGCGCCCATTATGTTCGTCGGGTTCACGGCCTTGTCTGTGGAGATCATCACAAATTTTTCCACATTGTTGGCCACAGAAAGCTCTGCCAGAGTCTTGGTCCCCAGTACATTGTTCAACACTGCCACAGATGGGTTGTCTTCCATAAGTGGTACATGTTTGTACGCAGCCGCGTGAAAGACCATTTGTGGGTTGAAAATTTCGAACAAATGCTCCATGCGCTGACGGTCGCAAATGTCACCAATGTATGGTTTCACATTGGCCGTCTTATATTTTTCCTGTAGTTCCAGGGTCAGTTCGTGAAGTGGTGTCTCGGCCTTGTCGCATAAAATCACGAGCGACGGCCGGTAGTGTAGCAGCTGGCGTACCAGTTCGCTGCCAATAGAACCTGCAGCTCCGGTAACCAGTATTTTTTTACCCTTCAGCTGGGCGTAAATCGCCTCATTGTGAATTTTGATCACCTCCCGCTCCAGCAGGTCTTCAATATTGATATCCTGCAATTGCTGTGTGTCCAGCCTGCCGTTCAGCCAGTCGTTCATTGCGGGAACCTGCTGAATCCTTATGCCTTGCAACAAGCAGGTGTCTACCAGTTTGTTCAGTTTTTCCTTTTCAATATGCTTGTTTGCCAGAATAAGCAGATCAACACCATCGTTACTTAATTTTTGCAAACTGGCATCGCTGATGTTGTAAACCGGTATTCCTTCCAGCAATTTGCCGGCGCCACCCATTGTGTCGTCAAGGAATGCCACGACCTGCATATCGCCGTTGGGCAAATTGTTCATTACGTTTTTTATGTGCTGACCATCGGCCGAGGCATCGAAGACAACCACGCGCCGTCTTGGAGCCCGGTCTTCCGTGATCATGGATTTATAGATACTGAAACTGTATTTTACGCCCAGCCTGTAAGAAATGATCACAAACGTTGTGACGAAAAAATTGATGGATACGACAGGTATCGAAAAGTATTTCTCGGAGGGTAGCAAAAAGATGTTAACCGTCAGATAAATCACGGCTGCCAAAGCATTTACCATTGCCAGTCTGGTGGCATCTTCCATGCTGGTATAGCGTACTATCCCCGCATAACTTTTGAACAGGTAAAACAATGAAATATTTACGGCCAGTACGATAGTGATCATGGCGCGAAAGCCAGCACGGATATGAACTACATCCAGTTGAGATTCCAGATTCAGTTTCAAAACCATTGTAACCAGCAAGCAAATGCACACCAGAAAAATATCCAGTGCGAATACGACCCATCTGGGAAGAATTTTGAGCTTTATCCCCATAAGATGCTTTTGGTTGGTGAATTAAAATTTTTAGTTTCAGTTGTAAAAAAAATATTTGCAAATAGCCTCCCAAATATATGAAATTGTATTTTTTGTGTCGGCGAAACTTATTAATCTTCAGTTTAAATAGTTGAAATTACTATTTATGACAGAATACTTCGGTTATTTACGAAACAATGTTACAAAAAATAAACGAGATGGCTAACAGTTAACCCGAAAATAACAAAAAAAAGTCGTGTGGTTTTCCGGAGGTCGTGGGTTGGCGACGCTGTCAGTAGAATTGCATGTGCGTTTTTTGCAGGTGAATATGATTTAATTCAGTAGAACGGCGCGAGTGTTTGATTACAGCTTGTTCAGCGAAAATTTTTTATTAATAACTTGTTATTGGTTGGCATGGTGCCTTTTATTCGATTATTTATTTCAGACATTTTAGATTGAATATCTAGGCCAAATGGTAGTTTTGCGTCATGCAGCTCACCCTTAATTTTGAACCGGAGTCTCTAAAGTCACCCATTCGTTATCAGGACAAGATACTGCTATCGGGGTCGTGTTTTACCGAGCATATCGCCGACCGCCTACACGCTCACAAGTTCAATGTGCTGTCCAATCCCCATGGTATATTGTTCAATCCCATCAGCGTTGCGCAGAGTATAGTCAGCTATGTAGATAATTTCAGGTATACAGAAAACGACCTATTCGCACTGAATGAACTTTGGAATTCCTGGGATCACCACACCCGTTTTTCGGGAATAGATAAAAAAGACACACTGGATAAGATCAATGAGTCGCAGGAAGCAGCCCACCGTTTCATTGTTCATGCAGATTGGGTAGTGATCACTCTGGGGTCTGCATTCCAGTATTATTTAAGGGATACGGGCAGGCCGGTCTCCAACAACCACCGGGCACCAGCCCAATGGTTCGAGAAACGCCTGCTGCCTATAGACGTCATCACAAGGGCATTGCAGGAAATGATAGATAAACTGCAGGCGGCAAATCCGTTTGTGCAAGTGCTATTCACCATCAGTCCGGTACGTCATATCCGCGATGGGGTGGTAGACAATAACAGAAGCAAAGCGCGCCTTATAGAGGCAGTTCATGAAATAGGTGCTCAATACCCGAAGGCCCATTATTTTCCAGCCTACGAGCTTGTAATAGACGTATTGCGCGACTACAGATTTTATGATATAGACTTCGTACACCCCAACTTTCTGGCTACTTCGGTTGTGTGGGAGCATTTCAGGCACTGTTGTCTTGATACGGCAGCACAGGAGCTATTGAAACAAGTGCAGGATATTGTAATTGCCAGGAGCCATCGTACTCGGTTTCCAGACACCAATGCCCACCGCGATTTTCTGGGACGGTATGCCGCAAAAGTCTCGGCACTTACAGAAAAGTATCCTTTTCTCGATCTTGCGGATGAGCTGTCCTACTTTTCAACTCAGTAAGTGCAGCGTAGTGGTCGGAATATTTTTTTGTTAAAATAGGTGAAAAACGAAGCAGGCTATCCCAGTTATGTGAGGATACGGTCAAATAAATTACCTTTGCGGCTCATTTTTTCGTATTTCATGGATCGTAATAACATTATTGGTTTTGTTCTGCTCGGAGTGTTGCTGGTTGCTTATCTTCTTTATAATCAACATGAACAAAAAGTTTATCAGGAAACACTACGTATAGACTCTATTCAAAAAGCCAAACTGAATCCCCGCCAACTGGTAGATACAGCGAAGACTGTTGCATCTGTTGCTGCACCGGTAAACGACAGCATTGTGGCAGCACAACATCAGGATATGCCTAAGTCTTATTACGGCAAGTCGGATACTGTGGTTCTGGAAAATAAGAAACTGTCTTTGAAATTTTCTACAAAGGGTGCTAATCCTTTTGCAGCCCAGGTTAAAGACTATAAAACATATAGCCAGAAGCCATTGTGGCTTTTTGATGGTCATGGCAGTATGCTGAATGCCATTCTTCCATACGACCATGGCAAAACTACTCAGGACCTTTACTTCATACCCAGCATTACCACTTCCACAAATGGAGACAAGGTATTGGACTTTGCTGCGGAACTAAAAGACGGCAAAAAAGTAGATGTCGTTTATACGCTTCCTGCAGATGATTATATGATGCATTGCGACATCATACTAACAGGTCTCAATGCTGCCGAGCCGCTTCGCCTGCAATGGCAGTCTTTCCTGTTACCTACAGAAAAAGATATTACACTCGAGCGCCAGAATACACAATTGTACTACCGTCAGAAAAACGAAGATCACGATTACTTCACGCTTCGTCCGGAAGAAAAAACCCAGAATGCCGAAAGTACAGTGTCCTGGGTAGGGTTTAGGAAGCAGTTTTTCAGCACACTTTTGTTGTCTGACGACGGATTTTCTAAAATGGAGACTAAGTTTTTTTACAAAACAGACGATTCAAACGTTACCGGACAGAATATTGCTATGCTCACGGCACCGCTTAAACCCGGCAATCAGCAGACCGTTTCCTTGAAATGGTACATTGGCCCTAACGACTATCGCACTCTGGTAACCTACAAGTCGGGTATGGAAGATATGGTGCCGTTGGGATATGGTATCATGGCTTTTGTAAAGTATATTAATAAATACGCGCTTATACCGTTCTTTTATTTCCTGGCCAGTTTTATTGGCAATTACGCCGTCATCATTATGCTCATGACATTGGCGATCAGGCTTGTGCTGTCGTTCTTCACTTACAAAAGCTATTTGTCGTCTGCCAAAATGAGGGTGATGAAGCCGGAGTTGGACGCACTGCGCGACAAGTGCGGCGACGACCAGCAGAAATTCAGCATGGAGCAAATGAAATTGTATCGTTCGGCTGGCGTCAATCCGCTGGGTGGCTGTTTACCCATGTTGTTCCAGTTACCCATACTGCTTTCTATGTACTATATGTTCCCGTCGTTCATAGAGTTCCGTCAGCGTGGATTCCTTTGGGCAAACGACCTGTCCACATACGACAGCATTTTCGATTTCCATTTTAACGTGCCCTTTTACGGAGATCATGTCAGTCTGTTTTGCCTGCTCATGACAGCATCCAGTTTGTTTCTGGCTATTTACAATCGCAATATGACACCTCAGGACCCCAACAATCCTATGATGAAGTATATGCCCTATGTATTCCCGATCATGCTGATGGGTGTGTTCAATAAAATGGCCGCGGCACTTACATTTTATTACACTTTTTCCAACTTGCTGAGTATGGCCCAGCAGTTTGTGATTCAAAAATATTTTATTGACGAAAAGGCCATCCACGCTCAACTTCAGGAGAACAAAGCCAAGCCGGCTACGCAATCCAAGTGGTCGCAGAAGCTGGAAGAGATACAAAAAATGCAGGCCGAGAAATCGAAACCGCAACAAAGAATCAATAAGAAATAGCGTAACTAGGTTTGCCAAAGAACCAGAGGTAATGTTTTATTGGGGGATAGCGGTAATGGAAACCGCATAAATAGTAAATATGATGGCGCATCATAAACCAGGATTGGTATCGGCAATATGGAGCATGAAATGCCCAGCCTGCCGGAAAGGTTTTCTTTTTAAAAACAAAGGAATTTTCCCACTCAGTCAGATCACAGATATGCCGGAGCATTGCCCGGAATGCGGCCAGAAAACCGAGATAGAGACAGGGTTTTATTTTGGTACCGGGTACGTGAGTTATGCGTTGTCGGTAATGCTGTTCGTGGTAAATTTTGTTCTGTACAAGCTCATTTTTGGGCTGTCCTTCCGCGACAATAGTCCATATTACTATCTGGCAACCAGTATAACCATAGTGGTGCTGCTTCAGCCGTGGCTTATGCGGATGTCGCGCGTCATTTATCTATATGCTTTTGTGAAATACAATGACAAAGCGCAGGAAAGTGCTGCCTGATAGGCTTTTATGAACATGTTGTTCACTTTAAGAAAAAAAACCTGTAATTGTAAGTTACAGTTGGAGTAATTTTGCCGCGATCAGAAAATCATGGAACCATCAGTAAAAATATTTTCAGGAAATGGGTCAACCTATCTTGCTGAAAAGATCGCGAAAAGTTTAGGTCGGCCAATGGGTGACCTCAAGATTCAAAAATTCAGTGACGGCGAATTCCAGCCGGTTTTCAACGAGTCCATCAGGGGTGATTATGTTTTTTTGGTTCAATCCACATTTGCGCCCGCAGATAACCTGATGGAACTGCTGATGATGATAGATGCCGCCCGCCGTGCATCTGCCGGGTATATCACTGCTGTGATTCCGTATTTCGGACTGGCCCGCCAGGACAGGAAAGACAAGCCTCGCGTGTCTATTGCGTCCAAACTGGTTGCCAATCTGCTTACCACTGCGGGAGCCGACCGGGTAATGACCATGGACCTTCATGCTCCACAGATCCAGGGATTTTTCGATATCCCCGTAGATCATCTGGATGCTTCAGCCATCTTCATACCCTATATTGAACAGCTTAAAATGAAAAACCTTATCTTTGCGTCCCCCGATGTGGGTAGCACCAACAGGGTAAGGGAAGTAGCCAAGTATTTTGAGGCCGATATGGTGATCTGCGACAAGCAGCGCAAACGTGCCAACGAGATCGCGGCTATGACTGTGATAGGGGATGTGACCGGCAGGGATGTGATACTGATAGACGATATTTGTGACACAGCTGGGACACTCTCTAAGTCAGCCGCCATTTTAAAAGAAAAAGGTGCGCTTTCGGTCAGAGCTTTCTGTACACATCCGGTGCTGAGCGGTAACGCTTACCAGAATGTTCAGAATTCTGTATTGGAAGAACTTGTGGTTTGCGATACTATACCGCTTCGGGGCGATTGTATTAAAATAAAAGTATTGTCGACGGCCGACCTGTTTGCAGTGGCCATTCGCAATACTTTTGAAAATAAATCAATTAGCGAATTGTTCATCCATCATGGAAAACGATAATTTCTGCAAAGAATTACCGGTTTCCTGAGGATTAAAAATATTTACGACTGTTTAAACAAAAAAATCCGTCATCCCGCAAAGGGGTAACCTTTATTGATCAAATTAATTTCAGCGACCGGATGTTGGACGGATATTCGACCGGAGTTGAAAGGAAAAAACACACGAAATGAAAAGTGTAAAAATTGAAGGAAAAAAAAGAAGCGGACTCGGCAAAAAAGCTACGCGCCACCTCCGTTCTGAAGGACAAGTTCCCGCCGTAATTTATGGTGGCAACGAGACAGTGCATTTCTCTGCTCCTGTTCTCGCATTCCGCACACTGGTGTACACTCCCGAATTTCAGCTTGCTGAGATCACTGTGGATGGTACGAACTACAGGTGTATCATGAAAGACCTGCAATTTGATGTGGTAACAGACGACCTGAACCACATTGACTTCCTGGAACTGGACGAATCGCGCAAAGTGATCGCTACGCTTCCATTGAAGTTTGTTGGCCAGTCTCAGGGTGTAAAAGACGGTGGACGTCTGGAAACCAAAATGAAGTCACTCAACATCAGGTGCTTTCCTCAGTTCCTGAAAGAGCATATCGAAGTGCCAATAGACAATCTGCTACTGCATGGCAATATCCGTGTTGAAGACGTGAAAGTTGACAATATGGAGATCCTTAACTCTCCCAGAATTCCAATCGCATCGGTTGTTACAACCCGCGCACTGCGGACGGAAGAGGCTGCAACTGCAAAAGCACCTGCTGCTGCACCTAAGGCTGCTGCACCTAAGGCTGCTGCCGCTGCACCGAAAAAATAAATTTAGATAATAAAAAAAGGGGTGTTACCAGTCAGGTAGCACCACTTTTTTGTTTTGCAGATACCGAGCCAGAAGTAATACCATCTAGACAACAAAAATAGGCACGAAAAGTAGTTGCCACGATCTTTAGATCGTGGTCAGAAGCCATTGTTTTTCGGGCCTTAGCCGAAACAGACGGCTGGGTCGCAATGTCGTTTTTTTTGAAGTTTAATTGGTATAAATTCTGCCCATCCCACTTTCTGGAATATTCAGATGAGCCGCTTATGCACGCCCACAAAGTAGGACCGGTATGTATCAACAACACCGCATCATACATCCGAAAGCCCGCATCAGGAAGGTCGAACCTCTAAAAATAGCAGCGGTGCGTCGTTGCCAGATTTTCTACCGCAGGTATCATTCCACTCAGGCGGGAATTACAACTTTATCACTTCCCACAGCGTTCCTGAAAAGTTGCCTCCGGTAGAAGGAGCAAGTCCGGTGGTCTTTGCAGTTGTGTTGCCGTCCAGCCAGCGGTTGCCGGGAATTTTACCCATGCATTCCAACGTTATCTGATCTGCTTTTACATAGTGCACCTTCCATTTTGTACCCGAAAAAGCATCACCCGTGTTGGGTGCCAGACCAACGGTACGGTTCCCGGTGCGACCGTCAAGCCAGCGGTTTCCGGGGTCGTCGCCAAGACATTTCAATGTGATCTCGTCATCACCCACCACAAATACTTCCCATTTAGTGCCGGAAAATTCATGACCCTTGTCTTTTTGCAAAGCGGTGGAACCGTTGTGGGTGTTGCCGTCCAGCCAGCGGTTGCCTTCGGCAGCGCCAAGGCATTTTAAAAATACTACGTCGCCTGTGGCAAGTTTCTGGGCCTGTGCGCTAAAGCCGCAAAGTATAAAGGCTGCGGCAAGAATGGTGTGTGCAAATTTTCTGCTCATAGTGGTAGCTATATTTTATCTAGACGCAAATCTAATTTTTTCAGCATTAACATTTTACAGTCTGAAACTTTTTTTGGGAACGGAGAGTTTACCGGAATGGTTTTATCAATATTTCTGTGACACAGACTACGCGTAGCTGTTTTTTCGACTGCACATAGCAGTCATGGTGGATGGGTCGGGGGATATGCGTGCTACAAGGTATGCCGCGGCACAAACCGACCACCCATGGTAATATGACCCGATGCTCGTAGCTTTGACGTAATACGAACTTTTTCCTCCACTTGTCTATGCGCATCCTCCTGGTATATCCTGAAATGCCCGACACATTCTATGCCATGAAGCACTTCATGCGCGTAGTTGGGAAAAAAGCTACCTATCCGCCACTGGGCTTGCTTACAGTTGCAGCCTTGTTGCCGCAGGCATGGGAGAAGAAGCTGGCCGACCTGAACGTGGCCCCGCTTACCGCAGACCAAATAGCATGGGCAGACTATGTGTTCCTGTCGGCCATGAGCGTTCAGGAGGAGTCTGTGCAACAGATCATAAAGCAATGCAGGGCGGCAGGTGCGCGTATCGTAGCCGGCGGACCACTATTCACACACGAGTATGCCCGGTTTGAGGGCGTGAACCATTTTGTACTCAACGAGGCAGAACTGACCCTCCCGCTTTTTCTTGCAGACCTCAAGGCCGGCAAGCCAGCCGCTGTTTATCGAACAGACGACTTCGCAGATGTGTTGTCGTCGCCGGTTCCCATGTTCAGCCTGATAGACCCCGGGAAATACCTGTATGCGATTGTGCAGTATTCAAGGGGATGCCCGTTCATGTGCGATTTTTGCGATGTTACTGCATTATTGGGCAGGCGCCAGCGCACCAAGAGTCCGGAACAGATCATTAAGGAGCTGGAAGCGATCATGGAGCATGGCAACGTGAATCTGGTCCTGTTTGCAGATGATAACCTGATCGGTAACAAAAAAATATTGAAGTCGGAACTACTCCCGGCACTGATTGAATGGCGTAAAGAGGTGCGTCCTGCTTTCTTTTTTGCTACTCAGCTTACCATAAATCTGGCCGATGATGACGAGCTGATGCGATTGATGATAGACGCGGGTTTCCGGCATATTTTCATTGGCATTGAGACACCTTCGGAAGAAGGATTGAAGGTGTCTCATAAAAATCAGAACCGGAAACGCGATCTGCTGGAAACCATTCGCCGGATACACCAGAAAGGTTTTATTATTTCGGGCGGATTCATTGTAGGTTTCGACACAGACCCGGAAGATATTTTCCTGCGGCAGGCAGCGTTTATAGCCGAGAGTGGCATCCCCTTGCCCATTGTCAACATACTGAAAGCGCCGCCCGGCACCGATCTGCACAAACGGATGAGGTTGGAAGGCAGGTTGTCCAAGCAGTTTGCTTTTTTTGAGGGCGACACCAATATTGTGCCGGTCATGAGCGAGGCCGATCTGTACAAGGGTTTTCTGGCACTTGTGGAGCAGGTTTACACGCCTGCGAAAAGCTACGAGCGGCTTGTGAACTTTTTCACCACCTACAGATTCCCGCAGCATAACCTCAGGATCGATACCAAACCCAATGCCGATACGTTTCGGTATTTGTGTCTGGTCGTCTTCAGGCTGGGGATTACCGATCCGCAAAGGAAGTACTTCTGGAAACTGATTTTCTGGTGTCTGACACACAACCGGAAGATGCTGGACAAAGCGCTTTTTTATGGGGTCATGATGCACCAGATGAATGAGACCTATAAAACAGTTAAGCTTAAAGCAGAGTCGGAGATAGGGCGGTTGTCGTCTGTATCCTAAAATGTTTCAGAATACTATATCGTCTCTATTTGTTCAAAAACCAAAGGCCCCGGAATGTAGTTCCGGGGCCTTTGGTTTTTTATTCAAACCGGGTTATACCGGATCGGAGCATTTACTCTCGTGTCAGTCTGGTTGTGAACTGCTGCTCGGGGGTGGTGATTCTGAGGATATAGGTGCCTTGCGCCAATCCTGCAGGTACGTTTATACTAAGTGTATGTTTGCCCGCACTGAAATCGGCATTGACAGACAGAACCTTTTGCCCCAACACATCGAAAAGTGCAAGTGTGCCTGACGAATATATAAGAGAGGTATAGCTGATGTTTATGTTGCCATGGAATGGGTTATTGTCCACTCTGAAATCTGCCCCATCGCCAGCCGTCACAGACGGGATACCGGATACGAATCCGTCTACAAGGAAGAACCTGGAGAATCCGGTGAAGTCTCCGGTAAAACCCACATAGTCGGCTCCGTAACTCAACGCAGGGGTCACCGCTACGGTATTTGCTGCAGATATGTCAGCATCGGTGGCAGCATCTGTCTTGATGATATAAGTGACGGTTGCGGCCGTAGATCCCATTTCGGTATTGGTGAAGTACAAAGTGGCCTTGTAGGTAGTGGTCGCCACATTGGTCGTAGGTGTCATGGAAAACTCCCTGAATGACCGGTTCACTCCAGGCGCGAATGGGAACGGTGTGAAGCCCGTGCCCTCGGCGGTGAGCGTAGTGTTCACGCATCCAAGGTCGGCAGAAGGGTTTTTAAGGCACATCATGAGCCCTGTGTCCACCGGCGCGTAGAAATACACTTCTTGTCCTGCATTCACATTCCAGGAACGGGTAGTATGGGCCACCGTCTCGATCCTCGAAGGAGGAACAGTTTGTTTAAAGCGAATGATCGGACGGGCCGTGCTGGTTTGCATAGGATTGTAGCCAAGCGTGCAGCCGTCCACAGTGGGTGAGTTGGATGTGGTATAGGCTGTTACCGTCACCGCGCCAGTATACCCATCCATTTTGTCATTTCCCGCTGAGGAGAGTCCCGTATTGGTAAAGCACACATTTACAGCTACGTTGCTGGTTCCATCCCAAACAAAAGGCGTTGTAAAATCCAGCGAGTCCCAACCTATAAATGTGGTGTAGTTGGCAGAATAGACCGTCGTGAATCCGGAGGTGACAAAACCCGTATCGAGATCGCCGACAAGGGTGTTGGCCATACTTACCGTGTATGCAGGGTAGGGTATGGTGCTGTTTTTTACGGCCACCTTAAAAGCCAGTTGTGTGATAGGCTCGTTAGGCAGTATGCCCGATGCGGCAAGTTCATTGGCAAGGATCAGGAACTGGGAGTGGTCGGTCCTGTTTGCACTACGGAATGCAGAAGTGAGGTTGGATTGTACCATTGAGTCCCCTATCTGGTAATAACCCATGTGGCCCAGTTCGGGAGTCTTGTCGTCGTTCGAGATAAATAGGGTATCATGCGCATTGGTGGGAGATACTATCGCATCACTACCCATCGCATTAAGGGTGTATCCCAGTACTAGGTATTTGTCGTCGTTTACGGCCCCGTTATCGTAAATAGTAACAGGCAGGATTTTGGTGGTCGTATCTCCGGGTGCGAATGTGAACGAAGGGTCCACGGGTAGCGCATAATCCTTGCCGGCTATTGCTGTTCCTGCCGTTACGTTTACTGTAAGGCTGGCGGTGCCACCCGTTATCGGCAGACCCAGGGGTTTAATGGGGATATTCAGTACGTGACTGGCATTGCAGGCCGTGTCCGGTGCGTTTTCCGACACATGGGTAGCTACATGTACAAAACCGATCTGAGGCGTGCAGGGTAAAAAGGCTGGACCTACTCCCACCGCATACCAAGCATTGGTAACAGCAATAAATTCGGGCGAGCACGGGCCGAACAAAGTTGCGGTTGCTTCCAGCGATGCAGCCCGGCAATCGTAATACTGCGATGTGGGTACGAGCAGCAACTCCGTTTGATAAAGTATGTCGGCACCCTCTGCAAATCCAATACCGGTGACAGAATACGAATTTCCATTGTCGTTCGTGCCACTTGCGCCATGTACCAAAATATAATACCAATGATTCAGGATCCCGCTGTTGGTGTGTACACCGCATTCATCGTTGCCGCCATTGGGTACACATCCAATTGTCGTTACCCAGTTTATGCCCTCGTATGTGTCAGGTTGCCCCTGCAGTTTGGGTGCATCCATGCTCCTCAGCGGATTTCCGCCTCCTATTTCTTCACCTATTTTCCAGACTTGTTTTGGAACAGCATCCACTTCGTGCGGGTTTGCCCAGTTTTCTATGGTAGCCCCCCAGCAATCGCTGAAGCCCTCGTTCATACCGCCCGATTCGCCCTCGTAGTTCAGGTTGGCAGTAGCCTGACACACGCCATGCCCGATTTCATGGGCTGTTACATCCAGACTCACCAGCGGCAGAAAACCACCACCTGCCAGTCCCGAGCCATCACCATAGGTCATTTCTGTGCCATCCCAGAACGCATTGTCGTACGATGTGTTGAAGTGTACATATTGGGTCAGAATACTGTTCATATTGTCCCAGCTCAGTCGGTTCTGTACACTGTCCCAGTAGTCATAAACCTTTTCTGCAGCCCATTGCGCATCAAGGGCGGCGGTGTCGGCTATCGAGTTGGGCCAGGTATTTGCAGCCGATGTAAATTCGGTGGCAGTGCCATAATCGGTGCCATGATTCATATTCATTGTGTGTACACCATTACCCCGCGTAGAGTCGTAAAGTATGTAGGGACTACTGGTATGTGCTGTCTGAAACGGTATCACTCCACTGTAGAGCGAATGTCCGGTTGCAGCAGTGTGTTTTATGATCGAGTTTCTAAAAAGTATTTTTCCGGTGTTTGCATCCACATAGACCAGCTGGCGGCTCAATGGCTTGCTTGCATAAATGTCGAAACAATAGGCAAGGTGCAATTTGCCATCTGTCCGTGTTTCAGTGCCTGTGCGATGGTCTTCTATCCACACCAACTCTCCCGCAGGCAGGTAAGAAGTGTCCGGTTTGTGAAACTGAGCTTTTAAAAAGGCCTCCCTTTGGTTGTCCTGCCACATATATGTTTCCGCACCGGTAAATTGCAGCGCCAGGTCGAAGGTAGCGTCCCGGTTCAGTGCAGAGGTGGCGGAAAGGCCTTCCTTAATTTTATAAAAGTTGCCACTCAGGCTGCGCACATGGTCGTCTTTGCAGAGCATCACATATACACCGTCGGCAACCTTGTGTCCCTGATACCATTGCTGGTAGCGCGTGGTAGTGAGGTTGTGTTTTGTAGTTACCGTGTTGGCTTTTTCAAGTTTCACAGCAGGGTCGTTCAGGCTCAGGTATTTGCTCAGGACCAGATCGGCATCCTTTGTAGTATACGAAGCATCTTCTGTAAAGACCACCTGGGCCGGTTCGTTGTCACGTTTGTTCCGTTCCAGCGATTTTACAAATTTGTCGGTGCCTTGTGCGTAGGTCTGTAGCGTGCTTATGCCACATAGCAGCGACAGTATGATGCGTGTTTTTTGTTTGTTTACCACAAAAAAGTTCATGTTGATTAATTTTATCTGTGTGGGTGATCTTGACGGGTTGAAGGTATATTTTTTTACTGAAATTGGTCGTTAGAATACCATGAGAAGGCAATTCAACTCATCTTTCAGTAGTACCGCCAGTGGGTTGCAGACACCCTGTGGAGGTAAGTTGAAACATCAAATTGTCTGGATTCGGACCCCGCTCGTCCTCGTTTACAACGAGGACGTCATGGAAAGGCGTTTGCAACGCCTTTGCCATTTCCATACATACTCGCTTCATTTGTGGTATACCGGTCGCCAGTCAAAATACAAATATAGAATATTGTTACGGGCCATGCAATCGCCCCTTCGTAGCATCCGCGAAACATTGGCGGACGAGTGGGGTGTCCTTTAAACTCGTTACAATAGGTCGGAGTACTGAACTAGCGATCGGTATATAATTTTAATCCCTCCCTAGCATATTTGTGTACTTCGGCATCTGCACTGATCAGTATACAGTTGTTGCGAATGGCCTGCCATATCAGCATCCTGTCGAACGGATCTTTGTGATAAGTTGCTTGTAGCAGATGATAGGTGCTGCAATCCCCGGCGCTTAAATGCTCAATTTCAAACCCCATTTTTGTACAAGCGGTGGGTAAGTCAGCCGGTGACAATCCAGCGATCTCCAGTTTGCCAATAGAGGTTTTGAGCGAAATTTCCCAAAAGCTAACTGCACTTACTACAATACGGAAATCAGGATTGGTAATAATATCACGTGTTCTGGCCGACAATTTTTTAGTGTCGGCTACCGACCAAAGCAAATAATGCGTGTCCAGCAGATACGTCATGGGTTCAGAAATTCTTCCTCAGTTATCTTAAATTCAGATGTAAAGTTAACCTTGCCCTTGTCTTCCAAAATGCCGATTTTCCTTCTCGACTTTTTGTCTGCTTTTTTGGGAACCAGTTTGGCTACCAGCTCCTTTTTTCTCCCATACACAATACCTATCTCTTCACCTGCAAGTACACGTTTCAATACGTCCGAAAAATGGGCCTTAAATTCTCCCACACTCATATTGCTCATTGCACAAAATTTTAATGAAGATACAAAAACATCTGGACAAGTTGACAAGAAGAGAATCCCTGTGTTGTTGGTGTACTATTTGTATGATTTTCTCCCTCACCATATTCGGAAGTGTATTATTGTTTCTAACCACTAACTTATAGTTAATACTAAAAATAGTTTCGTGTTTTATGCTTCGCATTTCCAGCCGATGTAACTTTGTTTCATAAACCAAAAAAACATTTTATGGGTACAAGTTTTAAAGTAAGGAGTATTCTTACCGGGTTGGCTGTTGCATCCTGTTTATTGGCTCACGGGCAAAATATCAGCACCTATGCTGGTACGGGCGTTGCAGGAAATTCCGGCAATGGCGGACCCGCCACTGCGGCAACTTTTTATTATCCCACAGACATAAAATTTGATGGCTCTGGCAATGGCTACATCGCCGACTACCAAAATGGCGTGGTGCGCAAAGTGAATTCTTCGGGTATCGTATCTGTTTTTGCAGGTGGTGGTTTTTCAACACCAGCCAATGGGTTGGCCGCTACATCGGTCTACTTGTATTCGCCTTCCCAATTGGCAGTTGACGGTTCAGGCAATGTGTATATAACAGACGTAGAACGGGCCCAGGTATATAAGGTAAATACCTCGGGCATATTGTCTATTGTGGCCGGCTCTGGACTGTCGGGCTTTTCGGGTGATGGCGGTCCTGCGACAGCAGCATCGTTGTATTATCCCAGGGGATTGGCGATAGACGCGGCCGGAAACCTTTATATAGCCGATGTGGATAATTACAGGGTTAGAATGGTAAACACCAGTGGTATTATTTCCACTTTTGCCGGAAATGGCACATTCGGTATGCCGTCATCAGAGGTTGCTGCAACTACAGCTGCGGTGGGTTATCCGGTTGCGCTCGCTGTAGATGCCGGTGGCAATGTGTACATCGCAGAATCCGACCATAGCATTGTACAAAAAGTGACGCCAGATGGCATCATTCACAATTTTGCGGGCAATGGTATTTCGGGCTTTAGCGGAGATGGTGGTTCGGCTACAAATGCAGAATTATACTCGCCACAGGGTCTGGGTGTTGATATTGGTGGCAATGTATACATTGCTGTTACGGCCAACAGGCGTGTCCGCGTGGTAAACCATAATGGTATCATCAACACTATTGCTGGCAATGGGATCTATGGTTCCACAGGAGATGGTGGTCCGGCCATAAACGCCGAGTTTATGTCGCCGATCGCGATAGGCTTCGATCAGACAGGGAATTGCTACGTGGCCGATGAGGAGGCCAGCAAGATCAGAACGTTTCAGGCTGTTGTCGGTCCGGGTGCCATGTGCGTGGGTAGTACGTTTGGCATGTCGTTGGGCGTATCCGGAGGCACCTGGAGCAGTACCAATTCAACGATCGCAACAGTAAGTGCCACCGGCCTTATCAGTGCATTGCGCACCGGGATAGATACGATCCAGTGCACCTATGGCGGCGGCGTGATCAATGCTATAGTACGGGTAGACTCTACCTGGGCTGGAAAAATATACGGCAATTCAACTATTTGCTACGACCAGATGGATACCCTCACTGCACAGACTCCCGGCGGCGATTGGTCTGTGGTAAGTGGCTCAGTCTACTTTATGGGGAATGGCATTTTTACTCCTTTCGCTACAGGGCTGACGGTAATAAAATACTCGGTAAGTAATGCTTGCGGACTATATTCCACTTTATTCCCGGTGAATATTGTACCCATGCCCCCCACAGGCGTGATAACGGGTGGCGACAGTGTGTGCGTGAACCATACTGTGGTTTATGCGGAGTCTCAGCCGGGCGGTATCTGGGGTGTAAGCGGTAGCGGTGTTTCTGTTACAGCCAGCGGTGCGGCTACTTTCGACTCTGTAGGGCTGGTGGTGCTTACCTATACGGTCTCTAACATGTGTGGTACCCAGACCGCGTATTATGGAATAGACGTGTTGGCGACCGCTGATTGTCAGTACATAATAAACGGTGTGTCGGGACTGGCTGTCAGGGACGAAGATTTTGTGCTGAGCCCCAACCCCGGCAACGGAACAGTTTTTGTGGATCTGACCACAGCCGACCCGGACCAGGTTAACTATACCATTACCAATATGATGGGCGCAAATGTGTTTTCGGCATCATCTGTTGCCAATAACAAACTGGAGCTGAATACCGGTCTGCCGGGTGGTGTGTATCTTGTTACCGCCGAATGCAACGGACAGCACCTGTATAAGCGTATCGTGATTTACTGATAGTAGATTGGTGATAATGCGGCAGGTTTATACGGCCAGCGCACACAATATCTCAATGGAAACGAGCGTTAGCATTTGTGCTGAGGCTCGTTTTGTTTAATGATGGTACCGGAGACGTTGGGTAAATACCCATAGAGCTGTGGGTCGTCGTGAACACCAAACTGGTCCGGGTTTATAAATAAAAGTCAGGTTGCCTTTGTAAGCATTAGCTGATAGTGGTGATAATTGACCTGCTGTTACCTTTCAGAGCAAATGAAATTGAAAACTATGAGGAAAATTATTGTCGCATTATTGCTGCCGTTGTGCTCTTTTGCACAAAAAACGAATGTCAGTTTTCTGGCCCGCTCCTACAGCGAATTCGTGAATCCCAGACCTGATTCTGCCATTTTAGATATCTTCGCCAACTCCTCAGGCAACAAAATAGTTGTTAAGAAAAGAGACAAAAAAGATGCAATTGCCATCGGAGAAGTGTGGGGTTTCAGGCCCAGGGATGGTGAGTCTAGAAGGGTGTACGGAAGCAAGATTTATACCGTTAAACAGGCGGATACACTATCTGTTTATGAGCGGCATATTACGATGTACAAGGCCAGGAAGCGGCAGTTTTATTTCTCTGTGGGCTTAAATGGTGCGATACATAAATTGAGTACCGAAGAGTTGAACAGCGTGTTCGGTGCCGAAAGCAAGTTTATTAAAATGCTCAAATCCGATTTGAAATGGCATCAGGATTATGAGTCCTATGACAAAGAAAGTGGTGCTTACCGGATCGTGAATATTTTTAAGAAGTCGTTGCTGCAATAGCATTTTGATTGTTATGTTAGTGAATAACGGGGGGTGCCTGCAACGGCAGAAATTTTTCCCGTACTTCCGGAAATCCGGAGGGCATAAATAAAGTTGGGTCGGCTGAAAAAGTTCAGAGTTCGCCTGATTTGTCGGTTGCCATGACCTTCAGGTCGTGGGGGAAATGCATAAAAAATAGGTTTTAGCCGAATCTCAATGGTATAATGTCGTTAAGAAAACAAGGCTATAAAACAAACCCGGAAAACGAAGATATTCCATTAAAGCGATTTTTGAAGTGCGACACTTGTGGAAAGTATCTACGTGCTTACAAAGCAAAAAAGAACAACGAATACTACCACAAATGTTGCACTATTGGCTGCAAGTGCAATAAAAGAGCTGACAGTCTGCACAGCACCTTTGAAGACATGCTTTCTGAATACAATGTAGAATTTGACGACGATATGAAGAGTCTGGTCAAACTGCAAATGATTGCTACCTACAACCAGTTGAGCGAGCAAAAAAAAGAAGACACTTTGGAAATTGAAAGACAAATCAAAGACCTCAAGAAAAAGTTAGAGCGGCTGGAAGAACGGTTTATTGAAGAAGAGATTTCAAAAGATATGTACGAAAAATACCGAACAAAATATACAGGAGAAAAGCAAGAAATTGAAAAGCAACTGGGCAAAATTGGATATAAGGTGTCGAACCTTGAATATTACATAGATTCTGCGCTTAATCTATCGTCAAAACTCGCTACAGTATGGCATTCCAGCGACTACATCAATAAACAACAACTTCAATTTTTGATATTTCCCGACGG
>CAIYJV010000366.1 GCA_903926605.1 uncultured Bacteroidota bacterium | reverse complement strand
GTTATTCATACCTCACCTGACTTTTTGAAATTTTTAAATAGCCGCGAACTTAAACTCGGGACAAAAATGAAGGTAAAACATATTGAGACCTTCGACAGATCAATGGTCGTCAGCTACGGAAAAAGGCCTGCCGATACACTCACCCAAATGGTTTGTGAGCGGTTACTGGTTGAAAAGCTATGACCCCGTCGTTCTCGTTTATAATAGTGTGAATTGCCGGTTGTAGTCCCCGAATTCTGAAACGGGTAAATTGCCTGAATTTCAGACATTAGGGATCGAAACATCTGCTAACTGGCCTGACTTTTCACAACAACTACCATGTCCTGCTTAGCAACCATTCTGCCGATGGGCTGTGTATACTTGCCGAGTCCGAACTGGTGCATCATGCTGGTGACAAGGACCAGGTCCTGTTCCTGAACACTGATCAGCAGACCACCATTGGTTTGGGGATCAGGAAGTAGTTTAAAGGCTTCCATCACGTCTACTCCGGGGCCAAATTCTATTTTACTACCATAACCCGACCAATTGCGGGTAGTGGCATCGGGACCGATATTTTTTGCAATGTAGTCTTCCACACCCTGCACTTTCCGGATGCGGTCGTAATAAATCTCGGCGGTAACACCACTGCCTTCTGCCATTTCAATAAGGTGTCCGGCTAATCCGAAACCTGTTACATCCGTCATGGCAGAAACGCCTTTTATCTTGCCCAGTGCTGCCCCTATTTTATTCAGTTGTGTCAACTGTGCGATCAGGATATCGTGATGCTCGGCAGTGATGGCCTCCCGCTTTTCGGCTGTAGCCATTATGCCCACACCTACGGGCTTTGTAAGCAGCAAATAGTCTCCGATCCTGGCTGTATTATTTTGCTTTATATGCGCTATGGGGCACACACCGGTTACTGCCAGTCCGAACACGGGCTCGGGTGTATCTATGCTGTGTCCGCCTGCAAGTGGTATACCCGCTTCTCGGCAAATGGACCTTGCCCCCTCCAATACCCGTTGAGCGGCTTCAACCGGCAACTTGTTTACCGGCCAGCCCAAAATGGCTATGGCCATCAATGGCTTCCCACCCATTGCATATACATCGCTGATGGCATTGGCCGACGCTATACGACCAAAATCGAACGCATCGTTCACGATGGGCATAA
This sequence comes from uncultured Bacteroidota bacterium, assembly GCA_903926605.1. Classification (GTDB taxonomy): domain Bacteria; phylum Bacteroidota; class Bacteroidia; order Chitinophagales; family Chitinophagaceae; genus CAIYTT01. Next base: position 2,216 of record CAIYJV010000366.1, on the reverse strand, counting down.
AAAAATCGGTCGTGGAGATCACTGCTGTGCCATCGCCCATATCGTAGGCCGCTGCATCGTCTTTGCTGGCGTTGCCAACCAGCAAATTTTTATATAGCGGCGATTCGATGTTGGATTTCAGGATCTCGTCCAGTACGGCAGGTGCTATCTTGCAGCCGCAACCGCCGCCATGAGAATACTTGGTAAGTTTCAGGTCTTTGATGTCTTCCATAGGTTCGTTAATATACTTGTATAATTTGCACTACCCGAGACCCCACAGGGAATCCGGGACACAAGAGTATCCCAATTTTTCCGGTTTTTCAATGATTTTTCGTAGAACCGGTCATAATATCGCAGCAAGATCCGAAAGCACTCCCGTGTGTTGCCTTCATCCAAAAACTGCAATGCATCACGCGTATCCAGACCACCCAGCCGCTTCTGTATCCTGGTTATTGAGCCTCGTAACGACGCTATGCCATTTTGCGAATATTCGGGTAAAATATGATCGAGTCGTGACTCAAAGGGCACTTCCAGAAAAAAAACAACCGACTGCCTCATCTGTTTCCAGAATGCAGCGGGAAGGTTTACCAGGCCAATGCGCTGGCTTTCGTCTTCCAGCCAAACAGGATCTGAATTATTATCGGCAGACAACTCATTGAGCTGCCGGGCAAGCAGGTTCTCAAAATACTCCTGTCCGGGCTGGGCCTCCTGCATTTCGCCAAAGGCAGAACCTCTGTGCATGGCCAGGGCCTCAAGGTCTATTACTTTATGTCCTTTGGCCCGCATAGCGAGCAACAACTCTGTTTTGCCCGAACCTGTATAGCCACCGATCACACGCAGATCAACCGGACGTTCAAAAGTGTCCAGAACATGATTACGATATGCTTTGTACCCCCCTGAAAGCTGATACACCGTAAACCCGTAGAGATCGAGCAACCAGGCGATGGCCGCGCTTCGCATCCCGCCACGCCAGCAATGTACCAGTACGATCCTCGTTTTGTTCGGAACCGTGTCCCCACCATTAGGTTGCACATGGCTGCTGCAGATGGCTTCTACCGCCTCCACCATGCCCCGCATTTTCACACCAAAAAAATCCAGGCCCACTTTTATAGCAAGTTCCCGGCTTTCCTGTTTGTATGTGGTTCCCACCACTTTACGCTCTTCGTCACTGAAAAGGGGAAGGCTATAGGCACCCGGTATATGGGCATGTGCATATTCCGACGGGCTGCGCACATCCAAAACCGGATGCGAAACAGCAAGACCCAAAAATTCTCCTATTTCGGATTTGCGAACCATTGTGTAAAAGTAGTCCCCTGCGACAGAAAATCCTATAACCAGCGTATCGGACTATTTACTCACGCATCATTTCTTCAATAGCCGTTGCCACATCTTCGGCATTGGGCTTAGAAAAATAGTCGCCGTCGCTGGCGTAGGCCGTCCTGTGCGACTTTGCACTCAGTGTTCTGGGAGCAACGTCAAGCCAGCGGAAACCACCCTGCTTTTCCATCACATGCTGGAACATAAATGCAGTGGCACCACCCGGTACGTCTTCGTCTATAAAAATAATACGATTGGTTTTCTTCAACGACTCCAGGATCACATGGTGCGTATCAAAAGGCAATAGTGTCCTTACATCGACCACCTCGCAACTTATTCCCTGGGGTTCCAGATAATTGTTCATTGCTTCTTCTATGATACGAAGCGTAGACCCATAGGACACGATGGTGATGTCTGTACCCTCTTTTATCACTTCAGGCACACCAAATGGAATGGTGAAATTTCCCAGATTTGAAGGCATTTTTTCTTTTAGCCTGTATCCATTCAGGCACTCGATCACAATACCCGGTTCGTCACTCTTCAGCAAGGTATTATACATACCTGCAGCCTGTGTCATGTTCCGGGGTACGCACACATGTATGCCGCGAACAGAATTCACGATCATTCCCATGGGTGATCCGCTATGCCATATACCCTCCAGTCTGTGGCCGCGCGTGCGTATGATGATCGGGCATTTTTGTCCACCGCGTGTACGGTACTGCAAAGTAGCCACATCATCGGACAACGGTTGCAAACCATAGAGCAGATAGTCCAGATATTGTATTTCTGTTATAGGGCGCAGACCACGCAAGGCCATACCAATACCCTGCCCCACGATGCTGGCTTCCCTGATGCCTGTGTCGGAAATTCTGAGTGCGCCATATTTATCCTGCAAACCGGCAAAACCCTGATTCACATCG
>CAIYJV010000365.1 GCA_903926605.1 uncultured Bacteroidota bacterium | reverse complement strand
TCGAACACATCGCCATGGAAAATCCAGACCCGGCTATCGTCAATTTTCAGGGATAGCTTATTGGTGATTTTGAGCGAACCCATCTGGAAGTCTTTAAAACGGCGCAGCATTTCGTCATGGTTGCCAGGGATGTAGTAAACCGGAATATCCTTGGCTATAAAAGAAATGAGCTGTTTTACCACCATCATGTGGGTAGTCGGCCAATAACGTTTGTTAAACTGCCATATATCTATAATGTCCCCGTTTAGTACTACCGACTTGGGTTTTATGCTTTTCAGGTATTGCAGCAGTTCTGTGGCGTGGCAGCCATAGGTGCCAAGATGTATGTCTGAAAGTACTACAATGTCTACTTCGCGCTTCGGCATAAAATACAATACTATATATGGTTACACAAAGAGCGTGAATTAATATGATGTGAATATTAAGTGCTCATTAAGGAAAAATTAAATTAATTTCACAATCACGACCGAAGGGAATATGGAAATTTGTGGAATAGGATACAGTAGTTTTTGTCGTGCCACCAAATTGGTGCACCGGCAGGTTTTGTGGAATTAGTTTTTAATCTTTGTAGTCATTATCAGTATAAAATATGTTTTCGGGTTGGTTTAGTAAAAAGGGGCGTGAGAAGGGTTCTGGAAACCCTGAGGACGGCGATGTGCCTGATTTCTCGTTTTTAGGGGCTGATCTCCATTCTCATTTTATTCCGGGTATTGACGACGGATCTCCATCTATGGAGGTGAGTCTGAATATGCTGCGGGGTATGGAGCAAATGGGTTACCGTAAAGTAATCACCACGCCCCATGTAATGATTGATTTCTACCCAAATACCAGAGAAAAAATTTTGGAAGGTTTTGAGGCCCTGAAACTGGCGGCCAGGGATGCGCAGATAAATCTGGAACTCGGGGTAGCAGCAGAGTATTTTATAGATGAATATTTCACGGATAAGATAGATACGGGCGAATTGCTTACGGTGAGGGACAAGGAAGTGCTGGTAGAATTTTCTATGTTCAGCGAGCCCCCCATGCTGAAAGAGGTGATTTTTAAGCTGGCAACTCGTGGGTACAAGCCTATTATAGCACATCCGGAGCGATATAACTTTTTGCACGGCGATTTTGAAAGATTTGCTGACTTTAAAGATCGGGGATGCTTGTTACAACTCAATTTGTTGTCGGTTTCTGGCTATTATGGTGGAGGCGCAAAAAAAATGGCAGACAGACTACTGGCTGAGGGCTTGTATGACTACTGTGGCACGGACGCCCACCACGAAAAACATATTGGTTCTGTCAAAAATTTATTACATTCAAAATACATTGGTATGCTGGCAGGTTATCCGTTTCTAAACAAAACATTATGTTTGTAGGCAAACAGCTAATATAAAAACTAATGCGTTACTTTTGCTCCCCTGAATTTTGAAAGCCGGGATGCAATATTAATTTTATTTTAATATATATGAATAACTGCGAATTTAAAATAGGCGTGATCGGCTTAGGCTATGTAGGACTGCCACTTGCGGTGGAATTTGCAAAGTATTTCCCTGTGGTTGGCTTTGATATCAACAAGCGCAGGATTGGCGAATTGATGAACGGGCATGATTTTACGCTTGAAGTAGAAGGAGATTTACTCAAATCTGTTTTGGCGCCATCTAATCCTGCAATTGCGGGCAAGGGGCTTTTTTGCAGTTCGGACGTAAGCGATATGGGCGACTGCAATTTTTATATAGTTACCGTACCAACTCCGGTAGACAAGAACAATAGGCCCGATCTGACACCGCTTTACAAAGCAAGCGAAACAATAGGTAAAGTACTGAAGCAGGGAGATATAGTGGTATATGAGTCTACAGTATATCCAGGCGTGACAGAAGACGAATGCGTACCGGTGTTGGAAAAAATTTCCGGGCTTAAATTTAATTCCGATTTTTTTGCAGGTTATTCGCCCGAGCGTATCAATCCAGGCGACAAATTGCATACGGTAGCCAAGATCAAGAAAATAACATCGGGGTCCACACCGGAAGTCGCAGACCTGGTAGACCGTGTATATCGCACCGTGATCACAGCGGGTACCCATAAAGCCACTAGCATAAAAGTGGCGGAGGCTGCCAAAGTAATAGAAAACTCGCAGCGCGACATCAATATAGCCTTTGTAAATGAGCTGGCTAAGATTTTTAATAAATTAAATATTGATACGCACGAAGTGCTGGAGGCATCTGCTACAAAGTGGAATTTTTTGCCATTTAAACCAGGGCTTGTAGGCGGGCATTGTATTGGGGTTGATCCATACTATCTGGCACAAAAGGCTCAGGAAGTTGGTTTTCATCCGGAAATCATTCTTGCAGGTCGCAGGGTGAACGACGGTATGGGCGAATACATAGCCCACGAGGTAGTGAAACTGATGGTGCGCCATAATATTCCGGTAAAAGGATCTGAAATTCTGGTATTGGGGTTCACGTTTAAAGAAAATTGCCCCGATGTGCGCAATACGCGTGTAGTGGACATAATACGTGAACTACAGTCTTATGAAGTAAATCTTACAATATTCGACCCATGGGCAAAACCTCAGGATGTGCACCATGAATATGGGTTGGATACCGTTGTGGCATTGGCAGAAGATAAGACGTTTGATTCTATTATTCTTGCAGTTGCGCATCGTGAATTTGCTGATACAAATTGGAATTCAAAACTGAAAACCAATGGGATCCTCTATGATGTGAAGGGTGTTTTGCCACGGTCGTCCGTGAGCGCACGCTTGTAAAATGTGATTGGTAATGGTCTCCGGGCTTTTGTTTGGAAGTTTTTTTACGCTATTTTTGTTTAAATTTTTTTGGAATGTATTTTGTTTGCCGTCGTATTGGAAAAATCACATTAATACTTTTCGTATTTCTGTTTTTGATTGATTTTACCGCTTGTATTTCCCCAAAACGCATAATTTATTTTAGCGATATACCAGATACTATGAGTAGTCCCTTGGTGATGACTCAGGTCACGCAATTTGCAGACCCACGGATAGAGCCCAACGACGTCTTATCTATTACAATGCAGACAATAGAACAAAACGCATCCAATACACCTATCACCTCCAATTCGGTAGGTACTTTTAACCCGCTTAACGGGTTTCTGGTAGATAAGAACGGGTATATAGAAATGTCGCTGATTGGCTTTGTGAAAGTGGGCGGTTTAACAACCTCTGAGGCAAGGGAAACGATAAAACAAAAAGCAAGGGAATACTACAAAGAGCCCGTGGTAAACTGCCGTATCGCTAATTTTTCTATTATGGTACTTGGCGATGTCGGCAGGCCGGGATTTGCCACGTTCCCGGATGAACGTGCGTCCGTGCTGGATGTAATAGCGCAGGCTGGCGACATACAACTTACTGCCAGAAAAGACGATGTCCTTCTGATAAGAAATGATGGGCAAAACAAGAAATTTGTACGGCTAAATCTTAATAATTCTGAAATATTCCGGTCTCCGTACTTTTACCTGAAACAGAGAGACGTACTAATCGTAAAACCCCGCAACAGCAAACTCAGGGATAGCGACAACCGTTTTGTAAAATATCTTTCTGCAGCATCGGCGGTCGTTTCCCTAACGACCATAATTTTGGCTTTCCGGAACTATAAATTTTAGCACATCAAGAACGCGGTTTTAATGGACGGGAATCAGAAAGACGTAAAGGCACTAAAAAATCCAAAAAGCAGTGAAGCTAATTTGTTTAATGTCAAATGGCTGGTAACTACTATTTTAGGAGTTTGGCCCTGGATGGTTGGAAGTATTTTGGTTTGCCTTATTGTGGGTAATTTGTACTTGAGGTACACACAGCCTATCTACCGGTCTTACGCAGAACTAATGATAAATGACTCTAAAAGAGGCGGGTCGAATGGTTCTGAAGATGTGATGCAGATGTTGAAAATCAACAACAATAAAATAAATGTAGATAATGAGATAGAAATAATGAAGAGCCGGACACTAATGATGAAGGTGATTGAAAAACTACCTATCAACATCAGGTTTTTTGTGACCGGAAAATTTAAAACAACCGAGTTGTATTCTGGTCGACCTTTCGACTTCATAACACCCGATTCTGGCGATTTTTATTACAACGGCATCGTTCAGGTACTTGATAAAAACCGCTATCAGATTTCTGACGCAGGCGACCCGAAGAACAAAATTAAAACTTGTTTTTTTGGAGATACAGTAAGACTTAGCGCCGGAAAAATAGTGATTCAGAAAAATAATCTTACAGTTCCGTCGGCCACGAAATACAATGTTTCCGTGATACCTGTGCTGGAAGCGGCAAGGCAGTTTATGCATGCCGTGGAATTTGCGATGCCGAGCAAATCATCCAGTATGATCGTCCTGTCCATGAACGACGCTCAGCCGCAGCGATCTGTAGACATATTGAATACGCTGATGGAGGTTTACATGAGAAAAAACATTGAAACCCGAAACAGGATCGCCCAGAGTACCATTAATTTTATAGACAGGCGAATAGACGTTGTAGGGCATGATCTGGCCAATGACGAAACGACGATAGAGGAGTTTAAACAAAAAATGGGGATTGCCGATATGGCATCTCAGTCCGGGCTGCTCGTTGCGGCAAATGCAGAAACAATAAGGAAACTTGCAGAAGCCGAGCTTGAACTGGACGTAATGGGATCCATCAGCGACTATTTGCAAAATGCCGATGACAAATCCATCGTGTTGCCTGCATCTTTGCTTGAGAATGCGGGATTGTCTAAAATGTTGGACGAATACAATGAAATGCTGTCTAAGATAGACTTGAATCTGATAATTAATACCACCGAGAATCCCGCAACAAAAGGGATGATCAGCCAAAAAAACAAGTTGAAACAAAATATTGTGGCCTCGCTTGCTTCGTCGAAAGATGAATTGGAGTTAAAGGTGAAGAAAATAAAGGAGGAGCTCGGTATTCTGGGTGGAGACATCAGAGAAGTACCATCTGTTGAAAAGAAATATCTTGAATACTCCCGACAGAGAGACATAAAACAGGAAATATTTGTGATGCTGCTGAAGAAGCGTGAAGAGACAGCAATAGAACAAGCTTCTACGGTTGCCGACGCTATTGTAATAGATCCGGCTATCACGATTGGCATGGTGCAGCCGAACGGAAGCCGTATACTATCCACTTCTTTTTTTATAGGGCTTTTGATACCATTTGCCATTATTGTTTTACGACGTAGTCTGAATGTACGTATCATA
>CAIYJV010000364.1 GCA_903926605.1 uncultured Bacteroidota bacterium | reverse complement strand
AATGGATGAAAGCGGTCTGGGTAGCAAAAAGGCGGTATCCCGTTGCCTGGAGGCTTACGACGCTTTACGTCCGTTCATTGATTTCCTGAACCGGTCTCTGGACTAAAATCGAAAAATGATGCGCAACCTGCAATTGCCTTTTTATGTCAAGTTAGCGCTGGTATTGTTATCGGTTGTGCTCGTCTATATCATCATGGTCGCGGCGGCAGGTATTCTCATACCGCTCACCTTTGCGCTGATGTTTTCTGTGTTGCTGTATCCGGTCGCAGGTTTTCTGGAGACTCGTTTCAAATTCAGCCGTTCGTTGGCATCCATGTTGCCCATATTGGTGTCTCTACTGCTTCTGGGTTTTTTCGTTTATTTCATGGCGGTACAGATCGTCAGTTTTTCAGAAGATCTGCCCATGTTAGAAAATCGTTTCAGTGAGATATTCAAAGAACTACAGCGTTGGATATCCCGGGAGTTGCACATCACAACGCGCACCCAATCAGACTATCTGAGCAAGTCGTCGGGCAGTATGGTGGAGTCAGTAGCCGGCTCACTGAAAAATGTTGTTTACTCGTTGTCCAACATCCTGTTGTGGACCATCTTCATTATCCTGTTCACCTTCTTTATGCTGTTTCACCGGCGGTTGCTCAACAGGTTTGTGCTGCATCTGTTTAAGACAGATGACCGGCCAAAGGTCAGTGAGATACTACGGGAAACCAAAATTCTGGTCAATAGTTATATTCAGGCCCTGCTGATAGAGATGCTGGTGCTGAGTATTGTGAACAGCACTTTGTTTATGATCATGGGTATTCGGTACGCGCTGTTGTTAGGCGTTATGGCTGCGTGTCTCAATATTATCCCTTATCTGGGTATGTACACCTCCATTTTTATTACGTTTCTGGTCACTTTTGCCAATGCGGGGGGCAATACAGCCCTGGGTGCTTCAATCGGTCTTTTCTGTGTGCACCTAGTGGACTCAAACGTACTCATGCCCAGACTAGTGGGCCGGAGGGTAAAAATGAATCCCTTCATTACCATTCTCGCCGTCCTGATCGGGGAGTTCGTGTGGGGAGTGCCAGGTATGTTCCTGTTCATTCCTATCGCAGGTATCGTCAAACTGGTTTGCGAGCGCGTAGATAGCCTCGAAGCCTGGGGCATCCTTATAGGAGTAGAGGAAAAAGAGTCGAAACCTGTAAAAAAGTCCGTGGAGCAGGAGTGAGCCGTTGTCGGGTCAAGGACCCCGATATTAAAATTGTCTGGTGAGTGGTGCTGTTTGCGGCTTAAGGGCATAAAGTCCCCAATCTTGCATAAAAGCTTTTTGTTTGGTGTTGGTGTTAACGAATGGTGCTTCTCACAAAGATTTGGAATTGGTTAACGGAAAACTTGGTCAGTTGCAGTCGGGTGAGAAATGACACTTTTGGAATTTTTGGATGGTAAAAGCTGCCACACCTATTACTTCGGATAGTCCCTTGATCAGCGCTGATTAAGAATTTAGCAAGGTCGAAGCGTTACAATTGTCTCTGTTT
>CAIYJV010000363.1 GCA_903926605.1 uncultured Bacteroidota bacterium | reverse complement strand
GTAAAAAGCGAAGCAAAGAGTTAGCTGGTTTTGATGTCTGCAAACATCCGGAAAACCTAATGGTAATATACAAAAAAAACCGTCCCTTGACAGAGGGACGGTTTTTTGAAGTTTTAAAAGTAATAACGACTAGTTCTTGATATCGAGCGGAATAATGAGTTTGAGGCTGATGTTGCGGCCCATATTGCAGACACCAGGCTGGGTAACACCGTTTACCACGTTCTGGTTGTATTTGTATCTGCTCATATAGTCTATATAGCTAACGTCTGTAAGGTTGTTTATCGCTACATAAAATGAACATGTTTTGTGTCCGTGGTTCATGATGTCCGTACCAATTCCGGCATTGAGCAAGAAGTAAGACGGGGCTGATGGGATTACACCCGGAGCGCCATTGTAGACGCTGGCCTGCTGGTACACATTGTCCTGAGCAAAGCTGTAAAAGCATCCGAGACGGAAGTAGGTGTTGCGCAGCACAGATTTGTTTTTGTTGAGTGTTACCGTAATTTCGGAACGGAAACTTGCCGGTGGCACGAACGGTATGTACTTCTCAGTATCAGCCACATTTTTGAGGGCTGCGTTTACCATGCTGAAAGAGTTATACCAGTCAAACCATTTCAGGCCGGAGGGGTGTACGTCCAGAACGGCTTCGGCGCCTGAAAGTGTGGCATCCGTCTGTGTATAGTAAAATACTGCGGCATCAGTAAAACCCGGTGTACTGTTGTTCACCGAGTCACCCAGCCTGCGTGCGAAAATGAAGTTGTTGATGCTGTTGTAAAACAGGCTTACTTCGGCGGTAATGTCCTTTGTTTTGATGCCGGGGGTGAGGTCAAATTCCAGGCTGCTTTCCGGTTTCAGGTTCGGATCACCTATTTCGTACACCACCGTACCATCATGTATACCGTTCGATCCCGTTTCCGCTACACTCGGTGCTCGGAAGCCTTTCGCTACGTTAGCCTTGACATAGAAATTGTCATTCACCTTATAGGTGGCACCCAGACTGGCAGACAATCCATTGAAGTCGGAATTGTAGGCAGCGAACCTATGTATTGCATCCGGGTCGTTGGCCGAAAGCTGGTTACCGTTAGAATCAATATAGTTGTCCTTTCCCTTAAACTTGCGCATATCATAACGTACACCGGCGCTTAGGTTAAGTTTGCCCATTTGTTTGTTGGCGATAACAAAACCACCCAGGTTAAACAAGCTATACTCAGGAATCAACAGCAAAGTACCCTTGTTTACTGAATTCTGAGAAAGACCGCTCACCCCGGCAGTAAAGTCAAAACCGTTGATGGTCGGAGAAATATACTGCAGGTCATAGTTGTACGAATTCAGGAAGTACCAGATGTTAGACGTATTGGCGATTGTGATGTCGTTATTTTCCTGGCGGCTGTTCTGTTGCCATGCGAAACGTGCCACCAGTCTGCCCTGACCAATAGAGAAACTATTGTCCCAAACCAATTTGGTGTGTTTCACAAGTTGATTGATGACAAATGGGGTATAAGAATGCAACTCCTGGTTCGTAGCTTCCAGTCCTGGGTCAATTGGGGAATTGGTGCCGTCTACGGCCTGTTTAAGGAAAGCGCCAGTAGAGTCCTTGGCGTTTTCACCAATACCGGTGCGCATTTCAAAATAGCTGGCACGGAGTTCTGAAAATCCCCATTTCCGGTGGATACCAATAGAACCATCTGCATTAAAGTTACTGAACTGGGTATTGAACACATAACCGTCCTGTGCATTCTGGTAGGCATGGGCCATCGTATTGTCTATTCTGCCACTGAAGGTAATGCCGTTGATATTACCGATCACGTGCGCCATATTATTAATAAGGCCGTTGTTTGTCTGGTAGCTGTTTATGATTTCGCCCTTGATTTCGCCCAGAGAAACGTTTTTCTCAGGGAGGAAATTTATAACACCTGAGATTGCATCAGACCCATACATAAGCGAAGCGGGACCTTTCAGGATTTCAACACGGTCTACTGAATTCTGGTCTACTTCAATACCAAATTCATCACCCCACTGCTGCCCTTCCTGTATCACCCCATCGTTTACTGTTACCACGCGGTTGTAACCCAAGCCACGGATCACGGGTTTGCAGATGCTCTGACCATCAGATATACCCGAAACTCCGGGAACCCTTGTCAGCGCGTCAATAATGTTGGTCGAAGCCGTTTGTTGCAAATAATCATGCGATACTTCGATCGTGGGTTGTGGGTTGTTGTCCGCAGTTCTGGCTTTTGCGGTGCCGGTCACTACGACTTCCTGTTCTTCAAATTCTGATGCAGAGAGATCAGCATTAAAAGTTGTGACACCTTTAATCTGAGCGGGCTGGGCTTTGGCCTCGTATCCCAGAATATGCACTGTAATGAGGTATGTGCCACCCGGTAAATTTTTTATTGAAAAATTACCGTTGGCATCGGTGGTGGCACCTATTTTTAAATCCTCTATATACACATTCGCGTTTGCGATTCCGTTGTGGGTTTGAAGATCAGAGATTTTTCCTGAAAGTTCGTTTTGGGCTATTGCATTGATTGAAATAAATGACCCTAATAATACTATGAGTATAGTACACAGTTTTCTTGTGTTCATAAAATGATTTTGAAGTGAAGGAAATAATGAAAATAACCGCTATGTGATGCTATATGTAACAACTACCCTAAATGGTTGGGTGGGGGAGAAGCGACCGGTAAAACAGCGCTTAAAACCAAAAGTTCGCGGAAGACGCTGGTAATTGCGGATGATTCCGAAACTGGTTTTCTGAAAATAAAGTGCACAAACTCAAACCCGGTCCTATCTTCAAAGTGGAAGCTTAACTGACGGGAGAAATGGTTGCCTGTCTGGCGCTGAGACTGAAATTGGTGTTCCAAAACAGTGGATTGGGTATTTATTACGTGTTCTTCATTTGTGTCATGATATACGGTCAGATAGGCGGTACGATTTACTATGTGAATCTGCTTAATGTCATAAAGTTCTCCCTGATACCAGATCTCATCCTTATCTTGTTGAGTAGCCAATTCACTCGTTGGGATCTGAATTTCGCTCAAGTTGGCAGATAGTGCCCTATTCGTCATGAAATCCAGTTTGCACCCAAGTTGCGCCATATACAAAAGAATATACGCCAGCGACCCTGAACATAAAGCTATGAACAGTACTACTACAACAAATTTCTTAAAAGATTGGTGCACCCAAAGGAAATTGACACAAACTTAGTCAAAATTCATATTATGCTAAAAGTAAAGAATCTGGCAATAAATTTGTCTGAATGGGCGGTCGGCCAATATTTTGCAATGGTTGCAAAAATGCAAGTGTTCCAAATTTTAAAAGCGTAAGGACCACTTACTCAAAAAAGTGTGTAAAAAATATTCTGAAAACCAATGTTTTTAACAATCAATTGTATTGCAGATTAGGTCAAAAGCAGCCGTTTTATTACCTTTGCATACTTTTATGAATTTGAGGCTGCTGAAATTATTGGGTATTTGCGGGCTTTTGTGGTTTATCGCATCTTGCGGTACTTTTGAAAAAGTGCGCAAAAGTAGTGATGTGAACTACAAGTTGACCAAGGCAAACGAGTATTTTGACTCAAAGGATTATTCCCATGCCAACGAGTTGTACAAAGAACTGTTGCCCATAATGAAAAGCACGCGCAACTATGAGCAACTATGCTACAAATATTCCTATACCTATTATTATTTGCACGATTATATTGAAGCATCCTACCATTTCAGGAATTTTACGGAGACTTTCCCAACCAGTAAACTAACTGAAGAGTGCGAATACATGAGTGCTGTTTGCCTTTTTAAATACGCTCCCAAACGTAATTTGGATCAATCTAATACCAATAAAGCCTTGGAGGCACTACAGTCTTACAGCAACAGGTATCCAAAATCGGCTCATTCCGCCGAGGCCGCATCGTATATGGACCAGGCGCGCGGCAAGCTGGAATCTAAAGAATCCGACGCGGCGAAATTGTATTTCAACATTGGTCAGTTTAAAGCGGCTACCGTGGCATACAAAAGTGTAATGCGAGATTTCCCAGATTCGCCAAACAGCGATCTTTACCAGTTTATGATCATGCGTTCTTTTTTCAAGTATGCGAATATCAGCATTACGGAAAAACAGGACGAGCGATTCAGTAGTGGAATTGCTGCGTTTAATGAATTAAAAGATAATTACCCCAAGTCTAAGTATATTGCAGAGGCTGAGCTGCTGAAAGCAGACGCCGAAAAAGAAATTAAAAAACTAAGAAATGAGCAACACTCCTAACAAACGTCCGATATCGTCTATCAATCCAATGGTTGAAACACGTGATGTGATAGCCATGAAAGACAAGACAGGCAATCTGTATGAAACAATCGCAGTGATAGGCAGGCGGGCCAACCAGATCTCGGTGAATATG
>CAIYJV010000362.1 GCA_903926605.1 uncultured Bacteroidota bacterium | reverse complement strand
TGTGTTCCAGTGTTTTAACTTCCGTAATATCCCGTATGAACGACTGGGTACCCGTAATGACATCATATTTCCGCACGGCGTACATGTACATTTCAAAACGCCTGATCTCGCCGTCGCCGCGCATGCCTTCAAATTCAAAATACTGCGGCTCGCCGCCTTCCGCCATTTTCAGCGCATGATTGTCCTGCACCATGGGCCGGTATGGTTCAGTGGCAATATCAGTGATCATCAGGTGTTCCAGATGGCGCTGCTCCAGTTGATACAGGTCCATAAAATATTCGTTGGCAAAGATCACCTTGCCCCTGGCATCCACCAGTATCAGCCCGTCGGTAATATTTTCTATCAACTGCCGGTATAATTGCTCGCTTTCCCGCAACTCTGTTTCCAGCTGCATCCGCTCTGAAATATCCCGGATAAAGATCGTCAGTCCGGTTGACGAGGGGAATATGCGGTTCTCGACCCATCTGTTCAGGTGTTCCGACAGGATCTCATATTGCCGTTGTTGCCCTGTTTCAATCACCGTTTCTATTTCCCGGTAGGTTCTGTATGTTTTGTCGGCGGGAAACACATCCCATATTTTGCGGCCCATCAGCTGATCGCGCTGCATGTGCATCATTGCGCAAATGCTGTCATTTACATACGTGAACTTCAGCTCCCTGTCCAGGGCTATAAAGCCATCTTTGATATTGTTCAGTAATTCTTCTATCTGCACATTCTTGGCCCTCACTTCCCGCTCAGACCGCTTTATATCCGTCACATCTACCGAGAATGCAAAATAGCCGGTCACAATATCGTTGTTGAAATCGGGCAGGTAGTGCACATCGTGAAACCTTGTTGCTCCATCTTCTCCGGTGGTTTCCAATTCAATATTCTGCGGCTTCCCTTCCAGCACTTTATCTATAGTGCGCGACCTGCGCACATAAGCATCGGCCACCGCACCTTCCATAAACTCGTAGCGCAGCTTGCCGATCACTTCCTGTTCTGGCTTGCCCACCCGCTCCAGATAGGCCTTATTGGCGAACAGACAGCGGGAATCGACCGACCAGTAAGAGATCACTACGGGTAAACCGTCAGTTATTGTCTTCACGAACCGTTCATGCTCGGCCACCCTCCGCTGATCTTTTTTACGCGCTGTTATATCCTGGTGGACAGCAACGTACTGCTGGGGATGCCCTGCAGCATCGCGAAACACATTGATGGTGGTTTCCAGCCAGTACAGGCTATCATCTGACGCAGTCCCTGTAGTTTCGCCCTTCCATATATCTTCCCCATTGCACAGACCTGCCAAACTGCTGGCCGGCCGGTTAATACTGTCGGCAGAGGTATGTATACCATAGTGCTGCCCTGCCAAATGGTCGCGCCCAGTTTTCGCCAGCTGGCAAAAACTATCATTTGCATACCTTATTACTCCGTCCTTATCTGTTATTACCACCAGCGACGACCGGTCTATGGCTTGCTTGTAATCTTCCAGTTCCTTCAGGCTGCGCTGCAAAGCCTCGCCGTCTTTCTTCTGGCGGGTTATATCGCGGGCGATCTTTGATGCACCCAGAATATTGCCCAGCTTGTCTTTCAATGGCGATACGGTGAGCGATATATAAACAGATGCACCCGTTTTGTGCAGGCGTTCGGTTTCGTAATGCGCAATGATTTCGCCAGCTTTTACTTTACTGATGATGTCGGCCTCTTCATTCAGCAGCTCAGGAGGGATGATACGGGCAATGGGTTGCCCCGTCATTTCTTCGGCAGTATAACCAAAAAGCCTGCAGGCTGCATTGTTCCAGCTTGTTACTATACCATCAAGATCCTTGGTGATGATAGCATCGTCCGAAAATCTGATTATCGATTCAAATAGCGATAGGCGTGTGTCTTCCATAAGCGATCTTTTAAATGCATTTTACCGCACTCAAACCACCTGTCAGCGGGTTATATTATCAAAAGCAAGGTGTGTTTCCGGGCTTTAAAATACGAATATTTTTTAATCAGAAGATCGCTTCCGGAAAATATACTTGCATAACTTATTTTAAATATTCAAAACAACACAACTGCATGTATATTTGCCACACATACAATTATATCGCCATTCTATTTAAAAACAGGCGTACCTGCAGCATATCCGAGCTTGCA
>CAIYJV010000361.1 GCA_903926605.1 uncultured Bacteroidota bacterium | reverse complement strand
GCCATTAAAGTCTTTACCAAACGCAGTTAAAGCATATAATACTGGTGAAATATAGGATGGGCTGTTCTTATAATCTAATGGAATAGACTGTATTTTATGTTTAAGGCTGGGTGATAATAAGGCAAAAGCATTTTCAAAAGCACTAACTTCATTTCCTTCCAATTGTGCTTTAAGTATAAACTTCTTGTTTTTCGCATTTCCAATTGAACCGCGATGAACTATAAAAATAATCGCATTTTTTTTTGCGTTGGAAAGGTCTCTGTACAGCAAGTAACTATCTTTTATTTCAAACGATTCCAACACAATTAATAAAGGCAAGCTGCCTTTCGTATATTGGTCATAGATCATTCTTAAACCTTCTATGGTTTTTTTATGTTGGTATTTATGGAGAATTATTGTGGGATAGTCAAGAGAAATTTCAAACGCAATTCGTCTTGATAAAGTAGTTCCACCGGCACCCGCCTCATGGATTAAATGTATTTCCTCCAATTTATTTTCCTCTAACTTGACCTTTAGTCTTTTCCTTATATTTTCATGTGAATTTCTATTTAGGTCACGTTGGTCTGACAAATCTCTCCATGTAATTTTTTGTCCCCTGTAAAATGCGTTATCCTCATCTTTAGCCATCGTTTTATCTATGTCTTTATATAGAATTTCGATACCTAAGGCGAGCAAATAATCATAATGATCTTGACTTATTGAAATAAAAATCTTTTTTTCTTCTATACGATAAGGAATTAAAATTAGTTTCTCTTGGGATGTTATATCATTGAAGTTAATGGTGTTATTTATCCCGCCCGCGATTTCTTCAATTGCGATATTGAACAATTCAACGTTACTATTTTTTTCAAAAATTCTATCGTAAGAATAAGTCCCGTCTGAACATATAATGAACTCCAAATTAGGCTCATCAAGGCGATTAAATTCATCAATTATTTCGTCCGCATACATCTCAGAGATATTCATCAAAACAACAACACGAGATTTAACTCTTGACCCCTTTATAAATGCCTTGAATAAGGAATCGGATAAAAATCTTTTGTATTGACTGCGCCAAGCTTTAAAGTTGACAGTAGGTAATATGCTTCCTTGTCCGTTAGCTAAAAACCAATAGTGGGGAAAGTCTGGGTCAAAATCAATCTTATCATTAATTGTAAATGACTTTTTATAACCGGAACCGATTAATTTATTGAAATTATAAAGAAGTCCGGTCTCAACTTCATCTGTCTTAGAATTGAAATCTAAAACTAATCGCCACGGCAACTTGCAGAGGGGTTCAATTAAATGCTGGCTACCTGCAATATTTTTAGGCGATACTAAAATATATTGGTATCTTCTTTTGTCAAAATCATGACATGCCATTAAAAACTCTTGCCATCTCTCACGTGAATCCGGTGACATTGCGATTTCAGCCGTATTGTTGGGAACCTCTTGAATGTAAGGGGGAAATGGTTGTTTAAGTATTTCTTTAAAAAGCCACTTTAATATTATTACAATACATGTATTACATGCCTCCAAATCATCTACTGTTGTGTTGTCCTTTTGTCTATTTGAGGAGTGTGAGCTTGGATTTGTTCTGTCACGAATAACATCTAAAAAAAGGCCGGGAACTTTGATTCTATTAAATACGTCGATATTATAAAGAACCCCTATTAGCTCAGAAAAATTCAGTGAATCTCCAAGAGAAGTAATTCTATTTTGCGGCAAGAGATTATCTCTTCCCAAAATAATAGAGGTTCCTAACACTTCTCCTTTAACCTGTAAAATAACAGCTTTACAAACGCTTTCTGCAACTATTCTTACATTATTAGTAACCAATTCTTTTCTTTGATAATTGCCTACCCAATAGTTGAAGTATTGTTCAATCTCGCTTAATTTCTCTCTTAATTTCATAAAAACATCTGCTCTAAAAAGGTACTTTAATTATATTTTTTTCTTACCTTGTCAAAATGGAAAATTCGGAAATATAATGCTTTTTTATCAATTTTTTAAAACAAAGAGGCAGTTTCCGAAAATTATCGGAACTGCCTTTGTAATAAACATTGTGGTAGGCGACTATTTTAAAATAGCTAAAAATCCAGTTTAAAATATAGACATTTTTCCCCCAGCATTAAATCTACCATACTGCACCGCCTTTCCCTTCTCCGGAACTTCTATTACACTATCCACATCATGTTGAAAGGTATTTTCTCCTCTGAATTTCCCCTCTTTTGTACTCTGAAAAACATAAATGAATGACTTGTTAGAATAGAATGGTTCGACTTTCCTGTTAGGTTGAAAAGCAAAACCCGCGACTAGCGCGGGTTTTGCTTACTCTTCTAAATTCTTGATCATTGTGAACAGCATTCTTGACATCTCTTCATAAAGTAAAGAGAGTTCTGGTTTTAACGCGTCTGATATTTCTCCTTCTTCATGTAAAAACGTTGTAAGTGATGCGCATTCAAATGCCGAGCCTCTGGCTGTGACATAGAAATTTCGGCGATCCCTATTGCTGAATTTGGCGCTCCCTTCGGCAATGTTCAGCATAATACTAAGGCTTGCCCTGCCTAGTTGATCTTTGGCATAACCAGGAATACTTTTATTTCCTTTTAAAAGGCGGTATACTTTCTGATTTGCAGTGTAAGCCTTTTTTAAAAACTTCGAGGTTTTCGTAAGGGAACATTGTGATTTTTTGACCGAAAATAGTTTATTTATTGAAGGGATGAGCGGGAAACAGAGCGAAGAAAGAGGGAAAAATGAGAGCGGAGACCAACATCGCTCTCCGCTCTGCTGCTCTCCGCTCTCATTTTTGTGCCCCGAACAGGAATCGAACCTGCACTACCTTGCGATAACCAGATTTTGAGTCTAGCGCGTCTACCAATTCCGCCATCGGGGCGTTTATGATTGGGCGGCAAATTTATCTATTCTTTCTTTAATCCGCAACAGGTATTTTTTTCGGTAATAAAAATCTTTCAGATCCAACAGTAATTCCCGACTCCGGTTACCACCGTCAAACAGCGTGGTGAGGCGATCGGCGTCCTGCTGCCATTGGGCCAGAAGGTCGGACAACTGCAGGGTGGCTTTTTTTAGCGCGGGCTCGTCGCCGGGCTCCAGTTCGCTCAGGGTTTCGTTCAGTTCCATCATCTCCATGAGGAAGTCGGGCGGCAGCGTATACTTCTCCTGGTCTTCGATCAGGTGCAGTTGCTTCAGTATATACTCCATGGTAGCATCGGGATTGCGCAGCACCTTAAAGGCCTCGTTCACGCTGGCCGATGCCAGCAACGACTCTGTGGTGGTGGTTGCTGCACGGTCGGGATGAAGCTGCCGGCTGAGCTCGTAGTATTTTTGTTTTACTAATACCGGATCAGGGTAAAATGTCATTGGCAGATCAAAGAGGCTGAAAAAGTCGGTCATCGGAAAACAGAATAGGTAAGACTATATTTGCGCAAAATTACGAAGATGCTTCGAATAGGACTGATAAGAGAACGAAAGGTGCCCGCCGATGAACGAGTTGCTTTCACACCCAAACAATGCGCACACCTGCTGGAGACCGTGCCCGGAATAGAAATAGTAGTGGAACCATCTCCCATTCGCTGCTACAAAGACGAAGAATATATAGCCCAGGGCATAACCATGAACGAGGACCTGAGCGACTGCGACATACTGATAGGCATAAAAGAAGTACCGGCGGACAAGTTGATATATGGCAAAACATACCTTTTTTTCTCGCACACCAAGAAAAAACAGGCCCACAATAAAAAACTGATGAAGGCGCTGATAAGCCAGCACGTGACCATGGTAGACTATGAATGCCTGACGCACGAAGACCAGCAGCGCATACTGGGCTTTGGCTATTATGCCGGTATAGTGGGTGCGCACAATGGCATAAAGACCTACGGAAGGAAATTCGGGCTGTATGATGTACCTGCTGCACACGATACTAAAAATTACCAGGAGATGCTGGAGGCCTATGAAGATATTCAGCTGCCCGCATTCAAGATCGCGATCACGGGCTCGGGCCGCGTGGCTTCGGGCGTACTGGACCTCATGAGTCAACTGGATATAGAAGGTGTGGAGCCCACCGATTTCCTGACACATACCTACGATTACCCCGTGTTTACCCACCTTAAGGGCGCCAACCTTTACGCCCGTAAAGACAACGACACTTTTTACCGCGACGATTTTCATGCCAATCCCGGTAAATACAAATGCCTGTTTTCTGAGTATATAGCGCAGACAGACATACTGATGAACGGCATATACTGGGACCGCCAGATAGCACCGCTGTTTGAGAAAGAAGACGTACGCCGCCATGACTGGCGTCTGAGCGTGATAGCCGACATAACCTGCGATATAGACGGCTCTGTGCCGATAAATGTGGACGCTACCACCATTGCCAACCCTGTATATGGTATAGACCGCGCCACACTGGCAAGGGTGGATGCCTACCAGAACACGCACGAAATAATAGATGTGATGGCGGTAGACAATCTGCCCAACGAGCTGCCTCGCGATGCCTCGAAATATTTCGGATCGCACATGGAGAAGTTCGTACTGCCCGAATTGCTGGCCGCCAAAAGCAGTATTATCGAAAGGGCCACGATATGCAAAGACGGAGCACTGACTGCGCGGTACGAATATCTGACAGACTATGCCATGAACTAATGCCTGCCAATTAAACTTTTAAGGCGCACCATTTGGTGCGCTTTTTTTGTCTGCTGCCGAAGTGCTATTTTGTTATATTTGCTTACTCACCAACAATTGGGTTTCTTATGATTCAAAAAATCGTCCCGTTCCTCATGTACCGCGACCGGCTTGGGGAAGCAGTAGCATTCTACGCCTCTATATTTGGAAACACTATTATAAAACGCCTGGACAAGGATGCTGAAGGCAATGTATTTTCAGCGGTCTTCACCCTCGAAGGGCAGGATTTCTATGCCTTCAATGGCGGGAGTCACTTTCATTTTTCAGAAGGTTTTTCGCTGTTCATATCCTGCACCACGCAGGAAGATGTGGACAGGCTTTGGGAACAACTTTCGGAAGGAGGAGAAAAATCTATGTGCGGATGGGTGAAAGACAAATTCGGCCTGAGTTGGCAAATAATACCCACTCAGTTGATGGAGCTGTTTGCCAATCCGGACCCGGAAGTGGCAAGTTATGCCCGCAATGCGATGTTGGGGATGAGAAAAATAATCATTGCCGACCTGACCCGTAAACCCTGATCCGGCCACGTCTTGTATATAGATATACATACCCACAAGCCGTCGCAAAAAACAGCGGAAACCATAGCCGTAAAAAGCCTGTGGCAGGATTTCGGCATTGCCGATGCATCGTGCTATAGCAGTATTGGTTTTCATCCGTGGCATCTGGACAACTGGCCAAAAGATATGGAGTTGCTGGAACGCTATGGTGATGACGAATGCGTAGTAGCTATTGGTGAATGTGGACTGGACAGAATATGCCAGACAGATTTTGCCGTGCAGATTCAGTCGTTCGAAGCCCAGATAGCACTGGCAGTGCGCGTCAACAAGCCGCTGATCATACATTGTGTACGGGCGTGGGACGAAGTATTCAGAATGCTGAAAAACGTGGCCGTGCCGGTGGTTTTCCATGGCTTTAATAAAGGACCGGCCGTACTGGAACAAATATGCGCCATGGGCTATTACGTAAGTTTCGGGTCGGCATTGCTGAACCCGGAAAGCAATGCCCGCAAACACTTTCCATTCGTACCGATGCACAGGATATTCCTGGAGACCGACATTGCCGAAGTAACCATTGAAACGCTGTATGCGGAAGCTGCAAATCTGCGGAATTGCAAGGTTGAAGATGTTATTTTGCAGCTGGAAACTAATTTTCATACTGTTTTTAGAAAATGACTGACTTTTCCTGGCTTTCGAGGACAGAGCTATTAATAGGCAGGGAAAACCTGGAGCGCCTGGCCGCAGCACATGTGCTGGTGGTGGGGATGGGTGGCGTAGGATCGTTTGCCGCCGAATTTATTTGCCGTAGCGGTGTGGGCGAAATGACCATAATAGATGGCGACGTGGTAGACCCCACTAACCGGAACCGGCAACTGCCTGCGCTGGCTACTACGCACGGCATGAGCAAGGCCTTGCTGATGGGCGACAGGCTGATGCAAATAAATCCGGAATTGAAACTGCATATCATCAATGAATTCGTGAATCCTGAACGGGTAAATTTTATGCTGGAGGCCAAACCCGACTATCTGGTAGATGCCATAGACAGCATTACCCCCAAACTTACCTTTATGAAGGCCGCATACCATAGCGGGCTACCACTGGTAAGCTCCATGGGCGCGGGCGGCAAGGTAGACCCCACACAGTTGCGCATTACCGACATATCCAAATCTTACAACTGCCCGTTTGCGCACCAGCTACGCAAACAGTTGCGCGCCGACGGTATCACCAAGGGAATAAAAGTTGCTTTTTCTCCCGAGGAACCCGACAAAAATTCCATCATGCGCACCGATGGCAAAAACTATAAAAAATCGGCCTACGGCACCATGTCCTATCTGCCGGCTGCATTTGGCTGCGCACTGGCTTCGGTGGTGATACGCGACCTTATCGAACTTCAGAATACCTAAAGCACCAACTGCCATGGAAAAAGCATATTTCACAGACCAGGCCTTCAGCCAGCAGGACTTTTTGCTACATGCGCCTGTGCAGGGTGAATACGAAGGCTGTACGTTTACCAACTGCGACTTCCACAACCTTGACATTTCCGGATTTGCTTTTGTAGACTGCACTTTTGCCACTTGCAATCTGAGCATGGCCAAAATAGGGCGCACGGTGTTCCGCGACGTCACATTCAGAGATTGTAAACTTTGGGGTCTCCGGTTTGATACATGCAGCGAATTCGGCCTATCGTTTTCGTTTCACCACTGCTCGCTCAACTATTCTTCTTTTTATCAGGTGGCCATCCGCAAGACTGTTTTCCGGGATTGTGAGATGAAGGAGCTGGATCTCTCGAGCTGCGACCTGACGGCTGCGGTCCTGTACAACTGTGATCTGCTGGGCACCTCATTCGACAATACCAATCTGGAGAAAGCCGATTTGCGCGGATCGCTGAATATTGTGCTGGATCCGGCGCGGAACAAGGTTAAGAAGGCGATTTTCTCACAAGAAGCATTGCCGGGTTTGCTGGCAGCTTACGATATAAAAGTAGAACCATGAATATAGTACCGGAAATTGTCGAGGCTCCTGCCAGGTTGCTTGCAGGATGCCATGCAAGGATATCGCTGGCACGAAACGGGACTGCCGCCATCTGGCAGTTTTTTATGCCCCGGCGGCGATTGCTTACACATGCGACCTGTACAGATCTGTTTTCGGTGAGCGTTTATCCGGCGGACTATTTTTTGAACTTTAGTCCGGTGCGTGAATTTGAGAAGTGGGCTGCGGCGGAGGTGACCGATTCCGCTGATTTGCCAGATGGATTTGAAGTACTGCATATACCGGCGGGGATGTATGCGGTGTTCCCCTACAAGGGGCGCAGTTATGAGGGAGAGGCGTTTTTCCGTTATGTGTTTACAGAGTGGCTTCCCGGTTCAGGATACAGACTGGCAGACCGACCGCACTATGAAATATTGGGAGCGCGGTATAAGAATGACGATCCGGAATCGGAGGAGACGGTTTGGATACCGGTGGAAAAGTGTTGATGCACCATAATACTACTCCAAATCCCGGCTTTTCGGAAGCTGCGCCAAATAATGCAAGAAATTCTTTTAATGCCCGAACAAAACCGATTGGTTATATTTGAAAAAAAAGGAAAATTCTGCGGTTATTTGGCAACGATAAGATAATTTGTATATTGTGCCTTTTGTAGCTGTACCGAAACACTTATTTTTGGCATCAGACAGGGAAAGATATAAAAAACACCAAATGTTTCATTGTTCAAAAATAATTAAACTATTTTCGCTTTCCAATTCAAACAAGCCTATGATGAAACGGGCGATTTATGTGGTTTTTACGTCCCTGGCCTTGCTTTCTATGGCTGCCTGCACTAAAGAATACCATTGCTCCTGCACTTACAATAACAATGTGGTGTACACAGTAGATCTTGGTATGCAATACAAGGCGAATGCGGAAAGAACCTGCCAACGCTACGATTCAACGATCAAGGGCATTCCCTGGCAGTGCACATTGTATTAATTGATTTTGGGGGTATGCGGGAATGAACCGCAGAAAATGAAATTTTCTCATTGAGATACAAAATGCACACAAGCGCACAATACGCTTTGCATGAGATTGACTAAATATGCTAACCGACCTGCAATAAAAGTAAAAAATAACTTCCTGAGATTCCCCTTAATCACAACGCTTTCCCCGGACCACCGCCCTACACAAATTCGTTTTTAACCGTGGGTGGATAAACAAATTTATTTGGATTGACTACCTTTGGCACTCTTTTTGCTTTAAATAATTTTTTCAAGCCATATCTGTAATTGATGATGCAGCCCGAACAGTTCTTTGAACTGATGATTAAGGAATTGGAATTGCACACCGAAATGCAACCGTATTATAAGTTTTTAGGAGATAAATCGTCCTGGCATTTCAGGCGCAACTATTTTCTGGAACGGCTCAGGTACATACAGTCAAATCTTGTTTCGGGCAGTGCCGGGGGCAATAAAGACCTTTCTATCTGGGACTGTGGCTGCGGTTATGGCACCACCTGCCTGTTTCTTGCCATGAACGGCATAAAGACCCACGGCACTACACTGGAGTTTTACTTCGAGACCATACAGAAACGTAAAGAATACTGGAGCCAGTATGGCGACACATCTTTGTTCACATGCTCTTACGAAAATCTGTTTGACCAGAAACCTGCCGCTGCTTCCTACGACTGGATCATAGTGCAGGATACACTACATCATCTGGAGCCGCTTGAGGATGCACTTGCTATCTTTAACCATTCCCTGAAAAAAGGCGGCAGTGTGCTCACAATAGAAGAAAACGGCAGCAATATCATACAACGCATCAAACTCTATAAATACCGCGGCAACAAGCGCATCATTACCATGTGGGACGAAAAACTGAAAAAGGAGATCCTGCTGGGCAATGAGAATATACGTAGTCTGTCCACTTGGGAAGGACTGTTTAAAAAAGCAGGTTTTACCCTTCCGGCGGCCCAGATCAGGTATGTGCGCTACTACCTTCCCTTGCAATACCGGTTCGCCGACGCAGACAAACTCTTGCAGCAGGAACGGGATATCCAAAGCAAACCGGGTTTGCGGCGCGAATATTTTTTCTTCGGACTAAATTTCGTTGCGGTAAAAAACTAAGTGCATTACCCTTAGGCCTTATATCTTTTTTCCCTGCCAGCGGCCGCTGCGCAGGTATATACCCGACGCCACAAGCAGGCTGATCCAATACACAAACTCAGACCCCCAGCACAGGTACAGCGGGCTTTGCCACCTATTGATGACGAAGTAGCAGTATACCAGATAAATGCCCACACAGGTGACCTCCATAGTAAGGTTGACGAGTGTATTGCCTGTACCCACCACCCCATTGAATGTTACCGTTGATACTGCCATAACCAGAGTGGCAATGACTATGACGCGAAGACTGGACAGCGAAAACTCGATCAGGTCAGGGTCGGAGGTGTAGACCGATAAAAACTGGCGTGAAAACAACAGCAGCATTGCCGACACCAGGAATGCATACACCAGGCTCATCCATGAGATTTTAAGTATCACCCTGATCACATCTTGCTGACGCTCCTGACCAATGATCTTGCTCACCAGCGTATTGCAGGTAGTGGCCAGTGCCCATGTACCAATACCCACTATACCAAACACATTTCTCAGCACCTGCGACGCAGCCAGCGACTGCTTGCCCAGATGCTCGATGAATATAAAAAACACCAGCCAGCCACCAATGCTGAACATGAACTGTACAATGAGCGGAGAGGAAACGCTGAGTGTACGCTTAGACAGTTCGGTATCGAAATGAAAATAGCTGAACACAGGGTACACATTGTAATAGCGGTTGTACACAAAAACGCCGGCCATTACCAGGAAACTCAAAAATTCGGCCACCACAGAAGCCACCGCCGCGCCATGAAACCCCATGGCAGGCATACCCAGTTTGCCAAAGATAAGGCCGTAGTCCAACACCACATTGGTAATGGTAGCCGCCAGCGAACCGTATATGAGCATGCGCGACTTACCGGTAGAGATATAAAATGCATTGAGCAACTGAGTGAGCATGAGAAAGGGTAATCCCCATACACGGATATACATGAACTTTACCGACAACGTAAGGTTTTGAAAATCGTTTAGGCTGAAACTGAACAGGAGCGGAACAACCCACAGCGTAAGCAACATCATACCCAGCGAGAACAATAGCGACAACATCACGCCATTGGCCAGCAACTGCGCTAGTCCTCTTTTATTGTTTTCTCCGGCCCGCCGTGCCATTTGTATCTGCATCCCGCTGCTGAGGCCATAGCCGATCATGGACAGGATGAGGTAAAAAACGCCGGTTATGCCATTCACACCCAGTTCGCGTTCGCCCAGCTTGCCCAGGAATACCGTGTTGGTAAAAAAATTGATCTGCGGAATAAGCAATGCAAGCGATATGGGCGCCGCAAGTTGCAGAATTTGTTTGTTGGTGACCGGATTGGCAGATCTGAGCATACACTTGCCGGATCGCCCGATCCGGTGGCGCAATTTTATTTTGCCGTGCAAAAATATCTTTTTAATCTCAAACCGGCCCGGCGCAATTCAGATCAGGTGCAATTCAAAATTTTCAGATGTCGAAATTGCATGCGCCAATAGCTATCCTGCATCCGGTAATTGTCTGAATCAGGATTAATGGATTTTAGGATTTACAGGACAACCAAACACCCCACCAGCAAGCTCCCCGCCTGCCAAGGAGGGGCCGATAGAACAAAGCGCGCAGCCTTTGTTCTATCGGGGGTGGTCGCTGCACGGCAT
>CAIYJV010000360.1 GCA_903926605.1 uncultured Bacteroidota bacterium | reverse complement strand
TCCATTCATCCAAGAGCCATTCGCGCATCTTGTTGTCGGTGAAGTCAATTTTTACAGGAACAATAGATGCGTAGCCAGCCTGCAGCGCTTCCACATCGGTACCCGGGTTCTGGTCCATATTTACGAAGCGACCAACCATCCAGTAATAATCCTTGCCTCTTGGATCCTGCCTCTTATCAAATTCCTCTTCCCATTTAGCATAAGCCTGACGGCAAATTTTCATACCCTTAAAGTCCTCGATACGGGTAATGGGAATATTTACGTTCAGCAATGTATGGTCGGGCATTTTGCGGGCCAGCATGCGGCTGGTGAGCTCGTGTACTACTGTTTTAGCCACTGAAAAGTCTGCATCGAACTTAAAATCCAGTACTGAAAAGCCAATTGATGGAATTCCTTCAATCGCAGCCTCCATTGCGGCACTCATGGTGCCGGAATATATTACGTTTATACTATGATTCGCTCCGTGGTTTATGCCACTGAGACAAATATCGGGTTTGGCATGCAATATCTGGTCTTTAGCCAGTTTCACACAATCTGCGGGCGTGCCGCTGCACTGCCAGGATTCCACCCCTTCGAACTGGTCAATTTTGTCGAGACGCAGTGGCGTACCAATGGTTATGGCATGCCCCATTCCCGACTGCGGACTATCCGGAGCAACCACGATCACTTTTCCGAGGTCTCTTACAGCGTCTACCAATGCTTCTATTCCGGGCGAAGTGATACCATCATCATTTGTTATCAGTATTACTGGCTTATCGTGTTGCATATTGCAAATTTATCAAACAGGGGTTAAAATTCAGCGGGTTACTTAAATTATATTATTGCGGGCTTTGAACAACATCAGTCGAGATAAAGGTCTTTCTGGAGCTCCCCACCGGGATTCACCGCATAACGGTCCAGGTCTGTTATGCCTTCTTTTGCCAGGACCTGTTCGTCAATAAAAAGATTTCCGGTACATGTTTTAGGGTCGCTGCGGAGGATGAAATAGGCTGAATCTGCCAGTATCTCTGGCTTCCGGCTGCGTTCTATCAGCATTTGTCCGCCCAAAAGGTTTTTTACTGCCGACGTAGCAATGGTGGTCACCGGCCACAACGAGTTGGCTGCGATGCCGTATTTTTTCAATTCCCAAGACCAGCCCAGGCTCATCATACTCATATTATACTTGCTGATGGTGTACCCTACAAAGGGTCCCAACCATTTTGGATTGAGGTCTATGGGTGGCGACAATGTGAGAATATGAGGGTGCGCCGACTTTTTGAGCAGCGGTATACAATTCTTGGTGACCAGGTATGTGCCGCGAACGTTAATGTCATGGATGAGGTCAAACCTTTTAGTTTCCAGTTGCTCGGTATTGGCAAGCATGATAGCCGAGGCGTTGTTGATACAAAAGTCTATGCCACCAAAAGTGTCCACAGTTTTTTGTACGGCCAGCTGTATCTGGGCCTCATCACGAATATCGCATTGTATCGGCAGTGCCTTGCCGCCTGTAGCTTCTATTTTTTCCGCTACGGAAAAAATGGTTCCTCCCAAACGGGGATCTTCGGCCACAGACTTGGCAACTATGGCGATGTTCACGCCCTCGCGAGCCAATCTAAATGCGATCGCTTCGCCAATGCCACGACTTGCCCCTGTGATAAACGCAGTTTTACCCTTTAGTTCCATAATTATCTTATTTCAACTTTTTCTCCGTAAACTTTTGCTTTTCGGTCGGTTGCCAGGTCGCACAGCATTTTTATACGAGCGAATTTTTCCCTTAGATTCACGGTCCAGTAATCCACCCCGTCCTCTGCATTAAATGCCACTGCCGTCAAGTCTTTGTGGTTTGCTATGTAGAGTGCCCGTTTGTTATGAAATGCCTGCGAAATAATTGTAAAACTCGTTTGTCCGAAAATGTCGCGGCACCTGAGAATACTGTCCAGTGTCCGGAAACCAGCATTGTCCAGAACGATTCGGTTGGCTGGTACGCCCTTTGCTATCAGGTCGTCGCGCATCAGTTGCGGCTCATTGTAATAAACAGTACTGTTGTCGCCGCTTACTATAATATAGTCCACCTTACCTGCCATATACAGCGCCACTGCGGCATCGATCCTGTTCTGGTAATAGTCGTTTATGATCTGCCGGCCCTTATCCTTATACTTGGATGTACCCAGAAGCAGCCCCACTTTGTTTTTAGGTATTCTGTTCAGATCCGTGTACAATTGATGCCTTGTAGAGACTGTAACCGCAAAATCCGTTATCGCAATCCCCAAACCAACTACTACCAGGACAATAAAAAAGAATAACCAGCCTTTCCTTCTCAAAATTCAACCATTAAACTCCGGCAAGTTACTCAATTATTGTAAAGTCTATTTAACTGGTATTTTAAGTATTGTCGGTTGCGAAAAAAAATAATGGGTGCTGTCTGTTTCACTTTATTTTTATAGAAACAAATGAAACAAATTAGACACAGCTTTTCATTTTACAGTTCAAACGACTATATTTGCACACTTAAATTTTTATACTAAAACAGGCGTATGACTCTTTTTTATTTAGTTCCGGCATTCGGAATCCTTGCATTATTGTACACAGCGTTAAAAGGTGCTTGGGTTCGCAAGCAAGAAGCTGGTAATGACCGGATGGTTGAAATCTCTAATTACATAGCAGAAGGTGCTATGGCATTCCTGAAAGCCGAGTATAAAGTACTTGCTTATTTTGTGGTGATTGCGGGTTTGTTGCTTGCCGTAATGGGCTATAGCAGTTCCAACTGGCTTATCGCAGTTGCATTTATCATAGGTGCTGTATTCAGCGCATTGGCCGGTTTTATCGGTATGCGTATCGCAACCAAGGCAAATGTGCGTACCGCACATGCCGCTCGTACCAGTCTGAGCAAAGCTCTTGCTGTATCATTTGGTGGTGGATCGGTGATGGGTCTGGGTGTTGCTGGTCTGGCAGTACTTGGCCTCGGCGGCCTTTTTGTGGTATTGTTAATGCATTTCGCACCCGAAACTTTTCACCTGGCAACAGGTACTATGTACGGCAGCGATCCGAAAATGGCAGAGAACGTAAAGCTCGCTATCGAGGTACTTACCGGCTTTTCGCTGGGTGCTGAAAGCATCGCGCTGTTTGCCCGCGTAGGTGGTGGTATTTATACCAAGGCTGCCGACGTAGGAGCCGACCTGGTGGGTAAAGTAGAAGCAGGTATTCCTGAAGATGATCCCCGCAACCCTGCAACGATCGCCGATAACGTAGGTGATAACGTGGGTGATGTGGCCGGTATGGGTGCCGACCTTTTCGGTTCATATGTAGCTACCGTACTTGCGACCATGGTTTTGGGTCAGGAAACAATTTCAAACGACAATTTCAGTGGATTCGGTCCTATTCTGCTTCCTATGCTGATCGCAGGTGTGGGTATCGTACTTTCTATTATCGGCACACTGTTTGTGAAAATATCTGATAACGCAGGTCTCAGCACTAAGGCAGTTCAGAATGCGCTGAACATGGGAAACTGGGGTTCAATCGTACTCACAGCCATTGCTTCTTACTTCCTTGTGATGTACATTCTTCCTGAAGACATGATCCTTAGGGATATTCACTTCTCAAGGAATGGTGTGATCGGTGCTATCATTGTGGGTCTCGCAGTGGGTACCATTATGAGTATGATCACTGAATACTATACTGCAATGGGCAAACGTCCGGTGCTGAGTATAATCCGTCAGTCATCTACAGGTAGTGCCACCAACATCATTGGTGGTCTGGCAGTTGGTATGGAAAGTACATTCCTCCCAATTCTGGTTCTGGCAGGTGGTATTTATGGTGCGCACGCATGTGCAGGACTTTATGGTGTAGCTATCGCTGCAGCAGGTATGATGGCTACTACGGCCATGCAGCTTGCAATTGACGCATTCGGTCCTATCGCCGACAACGCAGGTGGTATTGCTGAAATGAGCGAACTCCCCAAGGAAGTGCGTGAAAAAACAGATATACTCGATGCTGTAGGTAATACTACTGCTGCTACAGGTAAAGGTTTCGCGATCGCATCTGCAGCCCTCACTTCTCTGGCATTGTTTGCCGCATATGTAGGTGTGGTTGAAAAGAATGGCTATGATCTTCACAATGCGATCAACATTTACCATGCTGACGTGTTGGCCGGCCTGTTTGTAGGTGCAATGATCCCCTTCATCTTCTCTTCTCTGGCTATCCGTGCTGTGGGCGAGGCTGCAATGGCAATGGTGGAAGAAGTTCGCCGCCAGTTCCGTACCATTCCAGGTATCATGGAAGGTACCGGCAAACCAGAATACGACAAATGTGTGGCTATCTCTACCAACGCGTCTTTGAAGAAAATGATCCTTCCTGGTGCAATTACTATCATCTCTCCCCTACTGATCGGATTTTTAATGGGTCCTGAAGTGCTTGGTGGTTTCCTTGCCGGTGCTACCGTAAGCGGTGTACTTATGGGTATGTTCCAGAACAATGCAGGTGGTGCCTGGGACAATGCTAAGAAATCTTTCGAAAAGGGCGTAGAGATCAACGGTGAGATCTACTACAAGAAATCTGAACCACATAAAGCTTCTGTAACCGGTGATACCGTAGGTGATCCATTCAAGGATACATCTGGTCCATCTATGAACATTTTGATCAAGCTGATGTCTATCGTGGCTCTTGTTATTGCGCCGACCATTGCGAGCATCCACAAAAATGATGTGAAACATGCTTCCAATACTCCAGTGAAAACTGAAGTAAAAGTTGTAGAACGCGCAATAGCGATCAAGTAATTGTTACTCCATATTTTTGTAAAGGCTGCCAATTGGCAGCCTTTACTTTTTAGCAGAAAGAATTTGGGACCCACCATTTGCAAGTTGAATCCGGGTTGCCGTGCCCACCCCTATCATCAGTAGACCTTTTGACTTTTCATTTGGCTGTTTAATTTTACAATCGTAATATTGCAATGAATA
>CAIYJV010000359.1 GCA_903926605.1 uncultured Bacteroidota bacterium | reverse complement strand
GTAGACAACTATGCGGTACCGGAAGGTGGTCAGGTTTACCTGCACGACAAGTATCTGGGTACCTACACCTTGCTGACACAGGGCACAGAGTATGGCTTCGACATCACGAAGGAAGCCGGCAGTCAGGGTGACAACCGCTTTGAATTGGGTCTGCGCACAGGTGCTACAGTGGCACAGGCAGCTGGCAAACTGCAGGTGCTGATGGTACCAAACCCTGCTACAAGCGGCGTGAACATAAGCTACACTGCACCGCAGGCAGCGGCCACAACGGTAAGACTGATGACGGTAGAAGGTGTATGCGTACTTACGCAGGAGCTGGGACCACAACAGTCTGGAAGCATCAATCTGACACTGGACAACCTGGCAGCGGGCGTCTACATGGTAGAGTTCACTTCCGGCAAGGACAAAGTGGTGCAGAGGCTGGTGAAAGAATAATTGTCTGATTCAATACTAAGGTGAGCAAGTCTAAAACACAGATTTGCTCACCTTTTTTAATGCGCCGGATCCTTGATTAATAATTACTTAATACCAAATTAGCAATTTATTTATACATTTGCGAATTCGGCTATTGCCGTTAAAAATGTGGGATTTATGATTAAAAATTTACGTGCAACTATATTACTGGTTTGTGTATTTGCGATCTTGGCGGCTAACCATGCAACCGGACAAATACTAAGCTATACTACCGATACTTCCGGGGCGTTGAATGCAGTTGCAACCAATGCGACCGGGACATCACTGACAAGGGTAAATGGTGCGTTGGAGCCGGCACTACCTTGCACTGCCGGTGGATATTCATCAAGCAATTTTACATCGGTTCTTACTTATTCATCTTCGCTTGCAGCAGTTCAAACCTCTGCTACGGCAAATTCGGGTTACCAGCTAAACGTAACCGGTTTCAGCGTAGACCTAAGAAGGTCTACTGCCGGACCCAACAACGTACGATACGCCTATAGTACCGATGGAGGCACAACCTGGACCGACCAGGGTGTGGATCAATTACCCAACAATGCATCTTGCGGCAGTACAATTACTGCAGCCTGGCCAGTGGCTTTTACGGTACCTGCTTCCACACAACTTATGTTCCGTATTTACGGATTCGACGCCACGGCAACCGGAGGCACTTTTCAGGTTATGAATCTGATGATCAATGGTTCGGTGAGCAGCACATCAGGCTGCACCGCCCCATCAGGTCTTTCGGCTTCGTCAATAACCACAACTTCGGCCACCATTAGCTGGACTGCAGTTTCAGGTGCGGTAAGTTATGTACTTCAATACCGTCCGGTTGGCGCGCCTTCGTGGACCGTACTACCCACCGCAACCGCGTCTGCCGATCTTACCGGACTGACGTGCAGCACGACTTATGAGTATCAGGTGCAAACCGTGTGTGGTTCGGGTAGCAGTTCGTTTACAGCGTCGTCCACTTTTACAACGCTTACCTGCACAACTGGTTGCAGCACAACAACGGGATTGACTGCGACCAGTATAACGACCACGTCCGCGACACTTAGCTGGACCGCTGTGACCGGAGCCACCAGCTACAATATTCAGTATCGGCCTACAGGCTCCTCTACGTGGTCGGGTACGACTTCAGGAACTACTTCAGCAAACATAACCGGACTTTCTTGCGGCACTTCCTATGAATTTCAGGTTCAAACAGTTTGTGCTTCCGGTTCTTCGGCCTTTACAGCATCAGCAATATTCAGTACCCTCACCTGTGCTACAAGCGGTTCTTCGGGGTCAATAGCTATTTATTTCAATTCGCCTGTAAACACCACGGTATCAACAGGTGTAAATGCCATTTACCTGAATAGTGCTATGGCAGATACCCTGATCGCATACATCAACCGCGCAAAATACAGTATTGATATTGCCCAATATGACTACAACCAAAGTTCGGGATATGCCAACATTGCAACCGCTGTAAATAATGCCTATCTGGCTGGTAAAAGAGTACGTTGGATATATGATGGCAGCCAGCCGAATACGGGTCTTGCATTACTGAATAGCGGCATCAACAAACTGGGAAGCCCTACCACGAGCACATACGGTATCATGCACGACAAATTTGTGATCATAGACGCCAATTCTACAAATCCCAACGATGCTATACTGTGCACCGGTTCGGAAGACTGGGGTGTGACACAGTTAAATCATTGCAACAACAACATCCTTTTTATTCAGGATTCGGCACTTGCGCATGTATACACTCAGGAATTCAATATGATGTGGGGTGATACGGGTATTGCACCGAACGCAACTCTGGCAAAATTTGGTCCGGACAAAACCGATCTCGGTCGTCACACCTTCAACATCGCCGGCAAAACTGTGGAACTGTATTTCAGCCCGTCGGATAATACCAACAACCATATTCTTTCTGCGATCAATTCGGCCGATACGGATTTATATTTCGGCGTGTATGACTTCACAAGGTCGGATGACGCAAATGCTGTTGTGGCCAGACATACCGCGGGCGTGTATACCGCAGGTATCGTGGATCAGTACAGCAACACAAGCGCAGCATACCCGATACTGACCGGTGGTTTGGGTACGATGATGAAAACGTATACAAGTTCAAGTTATCTCTACCACAACAAAATGGTGATCGTTGATCCATCTAACATTTGTTCAGATCCTTTGGTCCTCACCGGCTCACATAACTGGACCACGGCGGCCAATACGAAGAATGACGAAAATACCCTGATCATACACAACGATACGATAGCGAATATTTATTATCAGGCGTTCTACGGAGATTTTACGGCACTGGGAGGCACACTTTCACCGGCGCCACATTGCGTTACCAGTTCGTGCGGTACACCAACAGGTGTTTCCGTAACTGCTATCACAACCACTTCCGCGCTTGTTTCCTGGACTGCGGTGAGCGGAGCTACGAGCTATGTGATTCAATACAGGGTGAGTGGTACAACAGTATGGAGTACGACAACCTCTGGTACTACTTCGGCAACATTATCCGGATTGGCGTCTGGCACTATTTACGAGGTACAGGTTCAGGCTGTTTGCACGACTTCCAGTTTGTTTACCGCTTCCACGATATTCACTACACTGGGGTCAACTACGCAGGTGGCTCTGGAAATTGCTGGCTGCAATTCGCTGAGGGCCATGCCGAATCCGGTGTCTGACGCACTGACGCTGGTGTACGATCTCGCTGCCGCCGGCAAGGTATCGTTGGAGATAACAAATATGATAGGCCAGGTGGTGTTTTCCGTGACGGGCAATGAAGAACAGACCGCCGGAGCACACAGTGTTACCACTAGTCTTCCGGCGCCCGGGGTATATTTTGTGCGGTTTACTGTGGGAAGTTATACGACAGTGCGGAGGGTGGAGAAAATATAATTCCATTTTCAACAACCCGTTATTTAATCATTTATTCATTTGAGCTATTAAAACGCCATTAAAAAAAAGGTATATTTGCAACCATAAAAACAAGTCGAAACATGAACAAAACTTTTACATTCTTCTCTGCAGCGGTATTGACAGTAATATTCGCTACAAAAACACAGAACGCTTCTGCCCAGATCATTACTTATGTGGACGATACACTGGGGGCGTTGAGTATGACCGACCCAAATGCGACCGCTACACCTTTGAATCGCGTCAATGGAGCTATAATACCAGCATCTATTTGTCACAATGGTTTTTCGTCTAAGGGTTTTAATTCTCCCGGCGCATTTGCCGATTCTTTTAAAGCCGTTGAAGTGGATGTAACGCCCAATTCCGGCCATACATTGTCTGTTACTGGCTTTACAGCAGATCTTCGCAGGTCTAACACCGGCCCTGTGAGCGCACGTTATGCCTACAGTACAGATGGTGGAACTACCTGGACCAATCAGGGCAGCGATCAGACCCCGATGCATGCTGGTTGCGATACCCTCACTACCATTACATGGACTACTCCTGTTGTTGTTGCAGCACCGTCTACACTGAAATTCAGGGTATATGGCTACGCGGCTTCTGCAGCCACTGGTACTTTCCAGATCAAAAACCTGAGCGTGAATGGCGCAGTGACCGGTCCGGTAAGTGTATCTGAGCTGGAGCAAACTTTCGGACAGGTATTGGTTACGCCAAACCCGGTTTCTGAAAATGGTACCATTACTTATTCACTTAACGATAGCCGCGAGGTGGAAATAAGCCTCTTTAATATACTGGGCCAGAAAGTTCAGGATATCGCTACGGGTGTTCAGGCACGCGGAGGTCATTCTTTCAACTTCTCTATGCCTTCTTCTGGTGTGTATTTCGTAAGGATCCGTTCCGGCAACCAGACGCAGACACTCAGGGTTGAGAAAATCTGATTTGAAACACTAATTTTTTAGAAGGGAACCAGCGAATATTCACTGGTTCCCTTCTGATTTTTATTGATCCTAAACACATTTCTCCAGACTGTTCATTAGGTCAGGTTCCTCAGGCATAATGGCTCGGGTATAGTACCTGCAAAGTTTACTCGGATTTAACCTTTACGCCATATACGGCTCCTAATTTTGGGTTTTGAAATCAGGGTTATGCGTTTGCAGTTACACAGGGTCAAGATTGGTTTTGTTTTATTCCTAGTTCTTTTCGCTTCTTATTCCAGAGCGCAACTCACAGTCACAACGGGTGCCTCGGCCTCGGCGCTTGCAGGTATACTGGCAGGTGCAGGCGTAACTACTTTTGGCGCAACCCTTACCTGTCCGTCTTTAGCCGAGGGTACTTTTACAGCTACCGGTACACTGGTTTCAATGAGTTCCGGAATCGTGCTCACTAATGGACATGCTTCAGCATGTTCGGGTGCTGAGCCGCCACTTACCAGTTTCAACGATGGTGCCCCCGGAGATCCTTCCTTTGTAACATTGGGTATACTGCCTGCGGGCACGAACACTTATGATGCCTGCGAACTGGAGTTTAATCTGGTACCGAAAGGGGACACGGTGAGCTTTAACTACCAGCTGGGTTCAGACGAATATCGATCAGCGGTATGCAGCCCATACAATGATGCGTTTGCTTTTTTTATTTCCGGACCCGGCATTACTGGAACGCCCAACATAGCCCTTGTGCCGGGCACCAACCTGCCGGTAGAGATCAATACAGTGAACAATGGCATACCCGGATCTTCGGGAGGAGTGCTGAGCAATTGTACTTCCATTGGCGCAGGTTCGCCATTTACCGCATACTATCTTGACAATACAGGCGGCACGTTATTATCGTATCGGGGATACACCATGAAGTTCCGCGCTTTTCACGCGGTAACAGCCTGCGACACTTATCACCTGAAGCTGGCTATTGTAGATGCAGGCAACGGGATATACGACTCAGGTGTGTTTCTGGAAGCAGGTAGCCTGCATTCTGGCAACATTCAGTTTGACCACCTGACCACTGTAGGAACCACTATAGCCGGCATACCGAATGCGCTGGTGAAAGGGTGCGGCAGCGTAAACATCAACGTATTGACCACTCCGGCATCAACCTCACCCATTACAGTAAGCCTCGCGTATGGTGGCACGGCTTCTTTGGGGTCAGATTTCACATCTCCCGGCAGCGTTGTCATTGCGGCAGGTGACACGACCGGCAGTTTTACACTCACAGGCCTACCCACTCCCGTAGCCGGGACAAGGTCAGTGACAATTTACCTATCCGGCGGATGTGCTTTATCCGACAGTGTAACGATCAATTTACTGGATACGCCTAGTGCTTTAATTCTTACACCCGACACCACTATATGTGCCGGGTCGGTAATACTGCGAACCAACGGGAGCACAGGTCTTACTTATGCATGGACACCGCCAGCCAGCCTTAGCAGTACCACTGCGGCGCAACCAACAGCCACGCCTACCGCTACCACCACCTATACCATGACTGCAACACTACCGGGGTCGGGCTGTCCCCCAATAGTCCGGGATGTGTCGGTAAGCGTTATCAATACGGCTGTTTCCATCAGTACACCGTCCGGATCTATTTGTAGTGGTTCATCTGTGAATATTTCAACCGCTGCAGCATCCGGCTTGGACTACAACTGGATGCCTGCTGCGAGTTTAAACAACAGCACGATTGCCAACCCAGTCGCCTCGCCCACAGCTACTACAACCTACTCGGTTACTACCACGGCTCCCGGTGGTTTGTGCCCCTCTACAGCACAGATTACCATTACGGTAAATACCCCAACGGCAACAATACTCACCCCGGATACAACAGTGTGCCAAAATCCATTTGTGATCAGAGTATCGGGCACGCCCGGGCTTATTTATTCCTGGTCGCCACCAGCTGGGCTGAACAGCACCACACTTATGCAGCCCACAGCAAACCCTACTGTTACAACCACCTACACAATGACCGCCACACTGCCCGGTAGCGGCTGTCCCCCCATTGCTCAGTCAATTACGGTAACCGTTGACAATGTATTGATTAGTTTGCTGACACCCGATACTACAGTATGTGTAGGCGATACGGTGTTCTTTCGCCTCGACGGTAGCCCCGATTATACATATACCTGGACCCCAGCCAGTTCGCTCTCGGCAGTCCACGTACCGCAACCTGCAGCATTTCCAACGATTACCACCACCTATTTTGTCACTGCGTCCGGACCCTCCGGCTCATGTCCTGCAAGGGATACGATTACGGTAACCGTGATAAATCCTGCCGCACACATCCTCACACCTGATACTACGATTTGCCTTTTCACTCCGTTCAGAATTTTAGTAGATACATCGGTGGCATCCTCTTATTTATGGACACCATCCTCTGGCCTGAGTAGCGCTACTGTTCCCGATCCTTTGGTTACTACCGACAGTATGCATACCTATGTACTCACCACCATCACCCAAACCGGAGGCTGCATAGCATCCGATTCGGTGACCATAGGTGTGGCCGGCAGCGGGTCTATAAATTTCAAAAGTACCGACAGCGTTTTTTGTGCAGGAGTGGGTGCCTCGATGGTGGCAATGGGAGATATTGGATCCTCCGGCGTTGTCTGGAGTTTTGGGAATGGAGACACCATGGTTGCAAACCCTGTGTTTTATGCCTATTCCGAGCCCGGCACCTATACGGTGTCTGTAACCTCTTTATATCTCGGTTGTCCCGATACGGTAAAGCAAAAGGTAATTCATATATATTCAGTACCGCGATTAGACCTTGGTAACGATACTTCGATATGCCCCGGCGGTGAACGTATTCTTTTATGGGACAAAATAAATGCAGCCAATCCCGGAGCAACCTGGTTGTGGAGTACTGGTGCGACTGCGCCTGCTATTTTTGTGGGCGCACCGGGTACCTACTTTGTTACCGTATCGTTTGGTGGTTGCGAAACCACAGACTCGGTAATAGTAAGTAACGATTGCTATTTGGATGTGCCCAATGTATTTACCCCAAATGGCGATGGCATCAACGACTACTTCCTCCCCAGACAACTATTGTCCAAAGGACTCACCTATTTTAGAATGAGCATTTACAACCGTTGGGGTGAAGTCATATTTCAGACCAATACGCTGGATGGTCGTGGCTGGGATGGCTGTTTCAATGGCATTCCTCAGCCAGAAGGTGTATTTGTATATCTGATCGATGCGGGATTCAAGGATGCCGAAGTCGTTCACCGGCAGGGTACGATAACACTGCTCCGGTAACGACTCAGAGACCAATCACTTTTTTACACGCCTGAAAACAACAAGGGGTTATTTCAAACCCAATTCCTTCATTTGCTTTTCGTCTATTGCGGATGGCGCGTCCAGCATCACGTCTCTGCCCGCATTGTTTTTGGGGAAGGCAATAAAATCACGGATGGTTTCCTGGCCGCCCAATAGCGCACACAAACGGTCGAAGCCCAGGGCTATGCCACCATGTGGCGGTGCGCCATATTCAAACGCGCCAAGCAGGAAGCCGAATTTTTCCTGTGACTCCTCTTTTGACATACCCAATGCTGCGAACATTTTTTCCTGCAGGTCTCTCTGAAAAATCCTGATCGAGCCGCCGCCTATTTCAGTACCGTTCAGTACCATATCATATGCATTGGCCTTGATATCGGCATACTTGCTCATGTCGTTCATCCACTCAATATGCTCCGGTTTTGGAGATGTGAACGGATGATGGCAGGCCACATAGCGTTTTTCTTCCTCGTCGTAGTCAAACAACGGAAAATCTACAACCCACAGCGGCTTGTACACATCGGGATTGCGCAGCTTCAGCCTGTTGCCCATTTCCAGGCGCAACTCACTCATTGCCTTGCGCGTTCTCGCTTCAGCGCCCGCAAGCAACAGTATCAGGTCACCCGGTTTAGCGCCGCAAACATCGGCCAAGCCCTTCAACGTTTCCTCGGCAAAGAACTTATCGGCGCTGCTTTTCAGCGTACCGTCCTGGTTGTACTTTACAAATATCAACCCATTCATACCGATCTGTGGTCTCTTAACCCAATCGGTCAGTTCGTCCGTTTGTTTGCGGGTATACTCACTACATCCGGGTACGGCGATAGCCAAAATGGTCTCGGCATCGTCGAACACCTTGAATGCCAATCCGTCCTTATAATTTCCAAACTGAAATTCTGTATTTCTCAGGGGTGTTTTCAGGTTTTGCACCTGCATATCGAAACGGATATCGGGTTTATCGTTGCCATAATGCCACATCGCATCTTCCCAGGTCATCCTTGGGAAATCCTCACTCATTTCAATGCCTTTTATGTCTTTGAACACCTGTTTGAACAGACCCTCAAAAGTGTTCAGAATATCATCCTGCTCCACAAAACTCATTTCGCAGTCTATCTGTGTAAATTCAGGCTGGCGGTCGGCCCTCAGATCCTCGTCTCGAAAGCATTTTACTACCTGGTAGTACTTGTCATAACCACTCACCATCAGCAACTGCTTAAAGGTCTGCGGACTCTGCGGCAGGGCATAAAATTGTCCCTGGTTCATTCTGGAAGGCACCACGAAATCGCGTGCGCCTTCGGGTGTGGACTTGATGAGGTAGGGTGTCTCGATATCCCAGAATCCGGCAGAGTCCAGATAGTTGCGTACCGACCTGTTCACTTTGTATCTCAGTTCCAGATTGCGTTTCAGCGATGGCCTGCGCAGGTCAAGGTACCGGTACTTCATCCTCAGTTCATCGCCGCCGTCTGTCTCCTCTTCTACGGTGAAGGGTGGTGTCTGTGCTGCGTTGAGCACTTTGTAACCCTCTACTTCTATTTCTATATCCCCGGTGGCTATTTTGCCATTCTTGTTGGTACGTTCCAGTACTTTGCCTGTTACCTGTATCACAAATTCCCGGCCCAGGGGTTGTTCATCCAGAGCACTGTTCAGGTGCGGGTTAAACACAACCTGCGTAATGCCATACCTGTCGCGTATATCCACGAATGTGATACTGCCAAATTTGCGAATGGTCTGGACCCATCCGGATAGTGTTACCGATTGCCCTATATGCTGACTGCGTAATTCTCCGCAGGTATGAGAACGATACATAAAAAAGAGATTTTAAAACGGACTGCAAGATAAGCTGAAAGCCGCAAACGGCAATTTGTAGCGCCCTCCATCACATGGCCATTGGTGTTTTTTACAGCGGTAAAGCATGGGTTCGGGTGACACAGGTCATTCTTTTGCCATCTGATGGCTGATAATTTTGCAATAATTGAATTGAGCATAAAAACCACATAAATGACTGCTATGAAATACAAACATTTACGCTTCGGGTTGTTACCCGTTTTTGTTGCATTGATATTGCTTTGCGGACCTCGCGGGTTGGCCCAGAGCTGGCAATGGGCCAGAGGGGGCGGAGGTGCAGGATACGACAATGCCACAAAGGTAGCTACCGATGCTTCTGGCAACGTGTTTGTGGTAGGTTACTTCAGTAGTGACGCTATGAGTTTTGATACCATAACCCTCAATAACTCGGGTTCGGGGTCAACGGATTTCTACGTGACCAAATACGATGCTGCGGGCAATGTTTTGTGGGCAAAATCTGCGGGCGGGACCGGAAATGATTTCGCTGGAGCTGTAACTTCGGACAATGCCGGAAATGTATACGTGGCCGGGTATTTCGAGAGTTCTGTATTGGCTATTGATACTTTTTTACTGACAAATGCGGGAATTGGCAATATATTTTTGCTGAAGCTGGACCCCGCCGGGAACGTCGTTTGGCTGAAACAGGGATTGGGCGGCAACGAAGATATACCCAATGCTTTGCACACCATGCAATCCGGAAATATTCTGATGGCGGGCTATATGCAGAGCGGCCCATTGCAGTTTGACGCAGTGGTACTGAACAATGTCACAGGTTCCGGCCAGGCCTTTTTTGCTGAATTTGCGCCAGATGGAACGGCGGTCCTGGCAAGAGTATCGGAAGGTGACGGAAGCAATAATGCGCGATCCATAACCTCTGACGCCCTTGGAAATATTTTTGTCGCCGGCTGGTTTGACGGCACCTATGTGAAATTCGATACCACAAGTCTCACAAACGGCGGACCGGAAAAAGAGAATTTTTTCATCGTCAGATACGACCCATCGGTGAATCTGGTCTGGGCAAAAACATCGACCAATAACTACGACGATCTTGCTACGGGTATAGCCACAGACGATTCTGGACACATCTATGTGGCAGGAAATTACAGCGACACAATGGTTTTTGATGGCACAACACTTATATCCAACGGTGTGGTGAATATGTTCCTTACCAAACTGGATACTGCCGGAACATATTTATGGGCGCTGAGCGAGGGTGGAAATGCGAGTGATAATGTACAGGCACTTTCCATAGACATCTACGACAACATTTATGTTTCCGGTTATTTTTCCAGTGCATCCATACATTTCGGATCTCTGACCATCCACAA
This sequence comes from uncultured Bacteroidota bacterium, assembly GCA_903926605.1. Classification (GTDB taxonomy): domain Bacteria; phylum Bacteroidota; class Bacteroidia; order Chitinophagales; family Chitinophagaceae; genus CAIYTT01. The sequence continues at coordinate 15,557 of CAIYJV010000359.1, read as the reverse complement.
TGCCGGTAACAACGATGTATTCTTTGCCCGTTTCAACAATCAGGGCCATGTTTATGGCGCTACGGCTGCCGGAGGTTCCTTTGACGATTTCGGACAATCGCTGGCCAGCGATGCCACGGGCCATGTATATATGGCCGGTTCCTATGAAAGTCCTACCATCTCGTTTAGTGGCAACACACTGAATAACGCAGGCCTTTACTCAGGAACAATGGATGTATTTCTGGCCAAGTATTACGATCCGCTGGTGGAGGTGCCTGTAGCAACGCGGGTTGCTTCAGGTATCAGGCTCTATCCCAATCCTGCTTCCACCGCCATTCGCATTGACGGGCTTTCCGGAGGTGGAAATTCAATAGAAATATACAATTGTCTCGGTGCCAGGGTTTGTCACCTGAATGCGACTGATCTGGCAGCGGCTACCAGTACGCTTCTGGATATTTCTACCTATCCGGCGGGCGTTTATATGGCCCGTATCCTATCAGGTCAGAACGATACGGAATTACCCTTTGTGGTAGTGCGTTAAGCCGTGTTCATTACTAAAACAGCAAAGGCCTGCAAGTGGTGCAGGCCTTTGCTGTTTTAGTAATGTTACTGTACTATCTGTACTTCACTTCTATTGCATGAAGCTCGATCAGTGGTTTCAAAAATTCTTCCAGGGCATAAACGCTCAATTGGCTTGCAGCGTCGCACAGTGCTTTTTCGGGTTCAGGGTGGGTCTCGATGAAAATACCGTCTACGCCAGAGGCCACGCCTGCACGGCCCAGCACTGGTAAAAACTCCCTGGCGCCACCCTTGGCGTCTGCACTGGGAATACCATACTTGCGGATGGCGTGGGTGATGTCGAATACCACCGGGTAACCGATCTGGTTAAGGTGGTAAAAACTCCGTGGGTCTACGACCAGGTCGTTGTATCCCATGGTATATCCGCGTTCGGTGAGTATGATCTGATCATTTCCAGCCTCCAGGCACTTACCTACGGGGTGCTTCATATTGTCCGGGGCGAGGAATTGTCCGTGCTTGATATTTACCACGCGACCAGTTTTTGCGGCTGCAACCATAAGCGCAGACTGCATACACAGATAAGCGGGTATTTGCAGTACGTCGCAAACTTCGGCCACCGGGGCGGCCTGATCGGGATAATGTATGTCTGTAAGCAGCGTGAAGCCAAACTGCTCCTTTACTTTCGCCAGTATTTTCATACCCTTGTCCAGACCGGGGCCATCATAATATTTCAGATTGCTCCGGTTGTCCTTCAGAAACGACGATTTGTATATGATGGGGATGTGTAGTTTTTCGCTCACTTCCTTCAATTTCTCTGCCGTCTTCATCATGATCGTTTCGTCCTCGATCACGCAGGGACCCGAAATCAGGAACAATTCGTCTGCGCCGCAAACGATATTACCGACCTTAATTTTTTTATTGCTCATTTTTATGTTTTTCAGTGTGATAATTACATCCGGCGGAATAAAGCCTTGATATCTTCCAGCGTCATTTTTTCCTGCCAATCCGGACCAATAGCGTGGTTCCACATATGGGTCAGATTCCAGGCTACCTGTGCCATGGCCGTAACCTGTTCGTCAGACCAGTTCCTGCTCAGGTTTTGCGGCAATACTACGTTGTGTTTCACCAGCATCTGTCCGAATTCTTTTACGCCATCGGCATAATAATCTCCAAGGTGCTGAAAGGCGATACAGTTTGCATAGCAGTGTTTTTCGCCCAGTATCTTCGAAAGCCCGTAAGACAGCGCATGGCATACACCCACTTCAGAATAGGTGAGACTTAGCCCGCCCATCATGGATGCAACCATTAGTTTATCATCATTTTCGGCAGTTTGGCCTGCCTTATTACCCAGATAAATGTCCCGGCAAAGTGTCAATGCCTGTTCGGCATAAGCCAGACTGTAGGCGTTGTTCAGCATACCATTCATAGATTCTATACAGTGTATGTATGTATCCATACCTGTGTAGAACCATTTATCTACCGGCACGCTGGCAATCAGTTCAGAATCCAGGATCACCTGATTAAAGACGGTCCACTCGCACTTCAACCCCAGCTTTTTCTCCGGACCGGTTAGAACTGCTGTCATAGACACCTCTGCACCCGTACCGGAAATGGTGGGAATACCCAGGTGGTAAATACCGGGTTTTTTGATCAGGTTCAACCCCTGGTACAGTGTCGAAGAACCCTCGTTGGTAAACATCAGCGAAATTGCTTTGGCAATATCCATGAGCGTTCCGCCACCAATGCCTATCACTCCGGCAGGTAGGCCGCGGGTATTCAGAATTTCATCCCGCAGGCTATCTATTTGCTCAGTGGTGGGTTCGTGCGGGTCGGGGTCAATAAACCTCACTACATCTTCCGGCAGGGCAGGCAAACGGTTTTCCAGTTCCTTGCCCTTAAAAAAATTGTCTACTACGAAGAGGAAAAATTTTCCGTTCTGGTTTCTATGCGCTGCCAGGATCTCTGTCAGGTTATCGAAACTGCCACGGCCGAAAACAACTTTTTCTATGTTCTTAAAATTCTTATGTATCATTTCTCAGGTTTTGCCCGCAACAGGGTTTCGGGCTGTGAAAAGATAGTTTACGCAGTCACGGTGGCCATTGCTTTTTCCGCAGCCTTACGGATATTACCAGCCAGTGTCCTTACTTCATCTTCAGTCCAGGTACAACGTATGCCAAAGGATATTAACCGTCCTATCACTTCCTGCGATTGGGGTAGATTCAGGTTGGCATAGTCCTGATGTTCCGTAAGCTCTACGGGCAGTTTGGACGCGGTACGCATTTCTTTCAGGTGGTCCCACTGGTTCACGAAATGGTACATATTGGTGTACCAGTAGTTAAATCCGCCCACTCCGGCTTTGTTCATCTCGTCCACAGTTCGTTTTGCGGTTTCCGTATCGGGCAGCATCATATTGAGGAAGGTAGCAGAATCTCCGTCCGGGTCGGCCAGCCTTGCGAACGAGATGCCGCTGGTTGCTGAAAGCATTTCCATCAGCATTTTCTTGTTTTTGCGGTTAGCCTCGCGTATGGCCGGAACCTTTCTGGTCTGCGCAAGTCCAACTGCGGCATGCAGTTCGCTGATGCGGTAATTGAATCCCAGTACAGGATGTTGCTCCATACCCCGGTTGTTGCCAATATGATTGTGGCCGTGGTCTGAATATGCGTCAGCTATTTGATAGGTATGTTCGTCGTTGGTCACGAATATACCACCTTCGCCAGCAGTGGCGATCTTGAAAAAGTCGAACGAGTAGCTTCCCGCTTTTCCGAAAAGACCCGTGGAGACACCTTTGTAAGAAGATGCAAAAGCTTGTCCGGCATCTTCTACCAGGATCAGATTATGTTTGGATACGACTTCCATTATGGCGTCCATATCTGCCATACCACCACACATGTGCACAAGGCAAACCCCTTTCGTGGACGGTGTAATGGCTTTTACAATACCATCGGCACTAAGGCAGAGGGTCTCGTCTATTTCGGCAAAAACAGGTGTTGCGCCAATAAACAGAACTGCCTCTACAGTAGCAATGAATGTAAACGGAGGCACGATCACTTCGTCGCCTGCGCCTATACCTGCCGATGCCAGGGCTATAGCTATGGCTGCGCTACCGTTGGATACGGCGTGCGCGTATTTCGCGCCGGTTATTTTGCGTACTTCTGCTTCAAAATCCCGGGCCTTCCATATTCCGTTCCTTTGTTGGTCGTGGTTATAGCGAAACAACATACCGGTTTCCAGTACATCGTTTATTTCTTTGCGTTCTTCGCTGCCAAATAGTTCTGTTCCCGGCATATCATTGTTTTTTTGAGGATACAAAATTAAGATTTATAGGTTAAGAAAAGGATAATAATAGCCCCTGTGCAACAGCGGTTATGACTGCAAGACCCTTTCTATACCCTAACAGGTAAAAATGCCAAAAGTTCCGTATTGACCGGAACTTTTGGAAACAGAAATAATTTTTTATTAATAGATCAGTGCGCTGAAAGCGTTCAGTTTGGCGATCAGAGCAGTATGATTCAAAATCATATTGTTTTTCAACTGCCAGATCATCTGATACAGCGGAACCTGCTGCGTACCAAGAAGGTTGGTATAATAATTTTTTGTTGAATCATTTACAGCACCGTGGATGCTTGTTTTGGTCACAGCCAACACGGTCATCATATCTGTATTGATCGTCGCAAAAATTGCTTTGGCTGCCACTGTATCTCCAGCAGTGATTTTTATGTCGAGCTGGGTGATTTCCGAGTTAAAGGAAGTCGTTGTCACTACAGTCTGAGCCGCAGCTTTCTGTACCGAAAAGGCAGTCATCGAAACCGCGAACATGCTGAATACGAAAAGTAAACGTTTCATTTTCTTTCTTTTTTTAAGTGATAAATTTAGTCTGATAACTTTTATTCTCTCTCTAAGACAGTAGCATCCCCCCCATATAGTTGGGTAAGATACTGCAAAGATGGAGAATTTATTTTTTCTCCCAGTCCCAGCGTACTCCATTTCTCGTCCACCGATGCTCTTGTTTTATCATCGGAAACAATAATATTTGGCCAGGGTCGGTCAAAGTTATCAATTTTTTTTGATTTTTTAGTGCCGTCCAATCCTAAAATATTTTTAGCGGTTCCTCCGTAAAAATGGTCCCTGTCGGGGTCGAGGTTGTTGCAGAAACGCCATAATACATCGGCGATCCTGTCCAGATTTACTGTATGTTCCACGTACAGTATCATTTTAAATGCATTCAATCCGGGCAGTTCGCATAGCCTGTCGTGCAGGTCCCTTACATGGCCGGGTCGGTTTTTTTCTACCGCAACAAACAGTACCGGTATCTTGTGGTTGCGGGCTGCCGTATCATTTATGTCCTTAATTTCCGGGAAAGTACTGGTCAGGAGTTCCTTGCTGAAGCCGGGTGCCAGAACGAAATTCTGGTCCGGTCCCGTTTTTTCTTCCTCCATTTTGCGCGTACCGTCTATGCACATTTTGCCGCCAAATCCCATTTTAGAGCAACTGTGGTCCAGTACGTCCATCGGTCCCCGGCTGAAACCCACATCCGTGACCGGGTTAAGGTTTTGGAAAATGTACTGTGCCAGCTTCGTATAATCCTCTATAGCCACGCCACTCACCGTGGCACTATCGGTAAGTACCAGTATTTTGTTGAACATCATTTGGCCGGCGCCCCAAAGGGCATTCATCACTTTTTGTCCCTGTCCGGCATAATCTTTCTGAAATGCCGCTATCACCAGGTTATGAAAAACACCCTCTACCGGCATATGCATATCTGTTATCTCCGGCACCATGGTCATTTTTATCGGTGCCAGAAATATCCGCTCGGTAGCCTTACCGATCCAGGCGTCTTCCTGTGGCGGTATACCCACAATAGTAGCCGGATAAACCGCATTCTTTTTATGGGTGATTGCAGTGACATGAAATCGGGGATACCAGTCTGCCAAAGAGTAGTATCCGGTGTGGTCGCCAAACGGGCCCTCCCAGATCAGTTCCTCGCCCGGCTCTACATAGCCTTCTATTATAATGTCTGCGTCGGCAGGTACTTCTATTTCCGGCTGGGTGATACATTTTACCAATTCCACCTTCTTCTTTCTCAAAAAGCCGGCCAGCATATATTCATCCACATTGTCTGGCAACGGAGCGGTGGCAGCATAGGTGAATACGGGGTCACCGCCCAGGGCCACAGCGACAGGCATTCTTTTGTTCAGCTTCTTATATTCGTTAAAATGGCGCGCAGATACTTTGTGTTTGTGCCAGTGCATACCCGTCATATCTTTCTCAAACACCTGCATCCGGTACATGCCGATGTTTCTTATGCCGGTCAGCGGGTCTTTTGTATGTATAGCTGGAAGCGTGATAAACCTGCCCCCGTCTCTGGGCCAGCATTTCAATATGGGCAAAGCACTCAGATCAGGGTCTTTCATCATCACCTCCTGGCAGGCGCCTTTTCCGCTTACCACCTTGGGCATCCATGATGCGAACTTGCTCAGTTCAGGCAACATGGACAATTTCTCCATCAACCCCTTTTTCGGTGATGATAGCTTTTTGAAGAGGTCTTCTATTTCCCGGGTTACATCGTCAAGCTGTTGTACTCCCAGCGCTATGCACATTCTGCGTTCGCTGCCCATAGAGTTTATGAGCACCGGGAAATCGGTACCCGTATTTTCAAACAGCAGGGCTTTATTCCTGTCGGGTGTTTTGGATACCCGGTCTGTTATTTCAGCGATCTCCAGTACCGGGTCTACAAATGTTTTGATCCTTACCAGTTCGCCGGCTTTGTCCAGTGTCTCAATAAATTCGTGCAAAGATTTGTACGCCATGGCGCAAAGTTAGTTTAAAGATTCAGGCCGGAATACCCCCTTTGTTTTACCGGCAAAGTGTGGTTTTCCGGAAGGATTACCAATAAATATAAAATGTAATGAAATTATTTTGTAGCTTGTCTTGATTTTCCAATTGTCTGAATGAGGAAACTACTGCGGAATATCTATTTTTTCATGCCGGTTCAGCTATTACTGCTGCACCTCAGAAAGTACAGGCTGCTGCTGGTATTCTGGCTAATTCTTTATTTTACCATCACCGGCAACCTCGCGGCCCATTTCGGAGCCAGCTCACTTTTTCTTGCGCCCGAATACCTGGGTTATATCAATTTCACCAGTATGTTTCTGCTGGGCGGTGCATTGTGTGTTTTTATCATGACCTGGCATATCACCACGTTTGTAGTGCACAGCAAGCGCATGCCCTATATGGGTGCCACCCGCCAGGCATTTATAGTGTACAGTATCAACAACTCGGTGGTACCGGTATTGTTTCTGCTGTTCTATGAGTTTATTTCTGTTCGTTTTCTGCGACATGAAGAGGGCGACCATCTGGCCCGTATTCTCCTGCTTGAGCTCGGTTTTTTACTGGGGCTCACCTTTGTCACATTCCTGAGCTTTGCCTATTTCTTCAGTGTCAGCCGCGATTCGCTGAAGGTGGCGATCTCCAAGATCACAAATCCTGTGCGCATCCGGGAAATAGTCCCTTACGATTCGCTCGACTACGAAATAGACATTATTCCTGCCCAGTCGTATATCTCCGGAAAGCTGAGGGTGGAGAAAAGTACAGATCTGGAGCCCTACCATCCGCGCGTAATGAACACGGTGCTGCGGCGTCATCACCGCAACGTTATTTTCGGCACGTTTATGTGCCTGGTGGTGCTGGTAGTGCTGGGTACATTTAAAGAAACACCCCTGTTCCGCGTACCGGCTGGCTGCGGTTTTTTGATCCTTTTCTCGATCATGATGAGTTTTGTGGCCGCCTTGAGCTACTTCCTCAAAAGCTGGGAGACCATAGGCTGGATCATCATCATAGTGCTGATGTCGCTGCTGGTAAAGTATAAAATGTTTGATATGCGCAGTTTCGCCTACGGTGTAGATTATCGCGGGCGAAATGAATCGTTGCCTGCCTACGACTATCCGGCGCTGAAAAGCGTGTTCACTACAGCGCTGTACCGGAAAGATCTGCATGCGGAAGAAAAACGACTGGATAAGTGGAAAGCGCTGGTAGCAGAAGATTCTGAAAAACCGCCATTGGTCATCGTTACCGTATCCGGCGGTGGCTCACGATCGGCATACTGGTCGTTCAGGTCATTGCAGTATATTGACAGCATTACTCACGGAGCGCTGTTCCGTCATACGGTCATGATCACGGGGGCTTCAGGTGGTATGATCGGTGCCACATACTGGCGCAACCTGCACGACAGGGCAGCCACGGCGCATAATGCAGACATTTACAATCCTGCCTACCAGGAGAATATCGGCAAAGATTTGCTTAACTCTATCATTTTTTCCCTTGCCAGCGTAGACGTTATTTCGCCATTTGCGCGCATATCGGTGGGTCAGTATACCTACCCACGCGGGCGTGGTTATGCGCTGGAACAGGAAATGATACGCAATACCGACGGACTGCTGGACAGCACTATTGGTTATTGGTCGGCCCATGAACAAACGGGTGCCAGCCCAAGGGTTTTTATTGCCGGTACCATTGTAAATGATGGCCGGAAGCTGGTGATGAACGGTGAGCCGGCAACCTTTTTGTCGCAACCTTGTTATTCGCTCAACGATCCCAACCCGCAAGTGGACTGTGTGGATTTCGCCACTTTTTTCTCAGCCCAGGATGCCACCAACCTACGTTTAGCATCCGCACTGCGTATGAATGCCACTTTCCCATTCATTTTGCCTGTGGTAAAACTCCCAAGCCACCCTGTAATGAACGTGATGGATGCCGGATTGCGCGACAACTTCGGATCCGAGTTGGCAGGGCGCTATCTGTATGCGCTGCGGTACTGGCTTAGCAACTATGCGGGCGACATCATTCAATTGGATATACGCGACACGCGGGAAAATTTTGTAGGTACGCCTTTTGAACAAAGTTCACTGATGGGTATGCTGGCTGATCCTATTTTTGCAATACAAAACAAATGGGAGGCTTTTCAGTCTTTCAACCACAGCTACATCAAAGATTTTTCTCCATCTTTTCTGGGTGGAAAACTGCACTATATTACGTTGAAATATACCCCCCTTGAATCGGGCAAAAATGCGGAGCTCAATTTTCACCTTACACAGAAAGAGAAGTCAGATATTTACAAGTCCATCAACCAGCCAGAAAATAGCTCGGAAGCCCATAAACTGGCCGCTGTATTAAACAGCTTTTCTGATCAGGAAAAAGAAAAATAGAACTACTTCAGTCCGGGTACTGCATCTGCATAATAAACGCGGTATGACTGCTGGTTCATGTACATCACCATTTTTTTGCGGTGATCGTTTCGTCCCACCACGGTTGCGAACTTGCCGCACCCGCCACCTATTATGTAGTCATCTCCTACGATCTGGACAGAGCCTCTGCGCTGTGCATTTCGCTCAATGATGCGGGTGGATTTTGTGGAAACGATTTTCTTCAGGTGTTCGTCCAGCACAAACTCCAGCACTCTTGACCTTTTCCGCCAGGGAGTGGGGCTATCGTCAAGCATCAGGATCGTAGGGCCGGGGCCGCACACTGTAACATGATGCTGCCCTGCAAAGATCAGATCTGTGGGAATCGCAAAATCCGAATTCCTGCCACCCAGCCGCCACAATATTTCCCCTGTCTTTCTGCTTATTTTTACTACCTGATTCAAATTGACCAGCGAGAGCACCAGATTGCTGTCACAGGGATCCAGCGACATGGAGTTCATGTGAATGGGGTCAAGCGTTTTGCCCGTGTCTGAAAAGGTGTTACTGAAAAAACTGTTGGCATAAAATTCCGGAAATTTACCCGCATCCCACTGCCATATTATTTTGCCGTCTTTTACTTCCTCGATCACGGGCGTGATGACTCTTGTATTCGGCGCTGCGAGCAGGTAGCCGGGCAGGTTGCCTGATGTTTCCGGATAACCGGAATAAATAATAAAGTGATCGTCAGAAATCATGATCACATCATGCCCGTCTATCCTGAGTTTGTTTACCGGCTGGAAATTCAAAAACGGCAACAGGTTTATTCTTTTTATCTCGGCCAAAGTAGAGTCCAGCACAACCAGTTCGTAGTCGGAACCTATTTTGCTAAAACTGCTGGTGTCCATGGTGGCGGCTTCGAAGTAAGAATAACGTGTATGGCCACCCAGCTTCCACTGGCGGAAGCACAGCGCTTCATTTTTTGTAACGACCGATTTTATGGTTTTGCCCGACATATCCACCACTGTCAGTAAACCCTTTGCGCCCTTCGCTGCTTTATACGGCGAGAGCAGCAGATAACCCTTTTTTACGGAGTCGTATACATGAAAATTGTAGCGGAATCTGCTTGCCGCTTCCAGCCTTTCTTTGTTGTTTGTTTTCGCTGAACGCCCTTTAAAAAGTGTATATACCGATATCCCTGCCAGGCAGCATAATGCCAGCGACACTACCACCAGCACGCCGATACGGAATATTCCTTTTATGCGGATATGCAACTCCATGACCGCATGAAGTTACTAAATCTGCTTTATTTACTCTCAAGCCGGATAATGGGTACTATCATTTCTTCGAGCGAAATTCCGCCGTGCTGGAAAGTGTTCTTATAGTAGTTCACAAAGTAGTTGTAGTTATTGGGGTAGCAGAGAAAGACGTCTGTTTTTGCGAAGATGAATGTGGAGCTCACGTTGGGGCTGGGTAGCCCTATCTGTTTCGGGTCGCGGAAAGCCAGTACGTCCTTGGTCTCAAACTGCAGGTTCCTCCCGTGTTTGTAGCGCAGGTTTGCGGTGGTGGCTCTGTCGCCCAGGCATTTGCTGGGGGTGCGTACACGCACGCTTCCATGGTCTGTGGTCAGCATGATCTTTATCCCCTTTTCGCTCACTTTTTTCAGCGCTCTGTGCAGCGGCGAGTGTTCGAACCAGCTTTCGGTCAGGCTCCTGTACGAGCGTTCGTCGCCTGCCAGTTCCTTCAGCACTTCCATTTCCGTGCGGGCATGCGACAGCATATCCACAAAGTTGTACACGATCACCGTCAGGTCATTAGAAAGGCAGTTGTGTATGTTGTCTTCCAGCGATTTGGCATCGTCGTTGTTGGTGATCTTTATGTATTGTGTCTTTAGTTTGTCCAGTCCCAGATGTTTCAACTGATTTTTCAGGAAAGTATATTCTGACAGGTTTTTGCCACCCTCTTCATCATCATTTTTCCATTCTACGGGGAAGTGTTTTTCAATGTCAATAGGCAACATGCCGGCGAATATCGCGTTGCGGCAATATTGGGTCGCAGTGGGCAATATGCTGTAGAACAGATCTTCTTCAACCACACGGAACGATTCGGAGATAATGGGGAGGAATGCTTTCCAGTGATCCAGCCTGAGGTTGTCTATTACCACCAGAAAAGTAGGCTTTCCCGCCTCCAGTACTGGAGCTACTTTTTTCCCGAATACCTGGTGCGACAACAGCGGTCCGCTTTTGCCCTGATCCTTTATCCATTGGGCGTAATTTTTGGTGATGTACTTAAAAAACTCCACGTTGGCCTCAGTCTTCTGCGATTGCAGCACCTCTGCCATCTCATCGTTGTTGCTTTTGTCCATCTCCATTTCCCAGTACACCAGCTTCTTATAAAGGTCTTTCCACTCCTCATGATTGGGGTTCGAGCTCAGCGCCATGAACAGGTTTCTGAAATCCTGCTGGTATGCCTGCGTGGTTTTTTCAGATACCAGTCGTTTCCCGTCCAGTATTTTTTTCAGCGAAAGCAACACCTGGTTAGGGTTAACAGGTTTTATCAGGTAGTCTGTTATTTTGGATCCCAAGGCATCCTCCATGATGTCTTCGGCCTCATTCTTGGTGATCATCACTACAGGCAGGGCAGGCAGAAATTCTTTGATCTTGCCCAGGGTCTCGAGACCAGTCAGTCCCGGCATACTTTCGTCCAGCAGTACTACGTCTACCAGCTTTTCTTTCAGCAACTCCAGTGCGTCATACCCGTTGGTAAGTGCCGTAACCACGTAGCCCTTCTGTTGCAGGAACATGATCTGTGATCGTAACGACTCTATTTCATCGTCTACCCATAATATTTCGCCTTGTGTATTCATAAGTAATTGTTTGGGAATTTTTGGCCGGTTAACATCTGCAAAATACAACCTATTTGCCTTCTGTTTTTGGAAAAACGTGTTTCTGCAATTAGTATTGCACGATCATCAACACATTAACACAATGCCAACAGTTAATATTAGAAGGGCCGTCGCTGGCGACTGCGCGCGCATGCTGGAGCTGGTTCGGGAATTGGCCGTCTACGAGCGCGCACCCGAAGCGGTAACCGTGACGCTGGATCATTTCAGGGAGAGTGGCTTTGGCGCCAACCCCGTTTGGTGGGCTTTTGTAGCCGAGACAGATGGGGTAGTGCAGGGCTTTGCACTCTACTATGTACGCTATAGCACGTGGAAAGGACAGCGTATGTATCTCGAAGATATTATTGTTACCGAAGACCAGCGCGGTGCAGGTTTGGGAAGGCTGTTGATGGATGCGCTTGTTGCGGAAGCCCGGGAACGCGGGTTCAACGGAATCACATGGCAGGTGCTGGATTGGAATGAGCCGGCATTCAATTTTTATCGCAAATTCGGCGCCAGGTTCGAATCAGAATGGGTGAATGGTATCCTGGAATTATAACAAAAAGGGTCAACGGCAGCTATTTACTCCTCTGCCTCATTCTTGCGTACAAACCCCAGTATCAGGGAAACAATAGCAAAAACGAGCAAAATATGCACGATATGATGTGTGTCCCAGTAAAAAAAACAAACCGCCCAACTTACAGCCAGCAATCCCGCAATGAAAAATAACAGCGTACGTGGTATCATAATGCTCCTCTTGCAAAGATAAGGGTATACAATATTAAAAAACCGCTATCGGACATTAGGCTTAATTAGAAGAAGTGACACTGTAGTTGTTTTATTTTTTATTTCTATAAGTGAAAGTCTGGCGTCTACGCAAAAAACATGACGTGCGTCATTTTGCCTTCGTTTTGTAATTATCTTACATAAAAGTAAATTTGCGCAACTTTTTGTAAGCTAGCATTCATATTTTTCCACAATAATCATTTCTAAATTTTAATCCAGTTTATGAACTTATTTTCAATGCAAGACCAGGAGTTCCAGCGCAGACACATAGGTCCCGGCGCGGAAGATACCCAGAAGATGTTGAAGACGATCGGGGTAGCCAGTATGGACGATCTGATAGGTAAGACCGTGCCGGCCGCTATCAGAATGAACAAGAGATTAAACATTCCCGAAGCGGTGAGTGAAGCGGCCTACCTCAAGGATCTGGCTGAGATTGCATCAAAAAACAAAGTATTCAGAACCTACATAGGGCAGGGTTATTATGATACCCATACGCCCACTGTGATATTACGCAATGTATTTGAAAACCCGGGATGGTATACCCAATACACTCCCTATCAGGCAGAGATTAGCCAGGGTCGTCTGGAAAGCCTGCTCAACTACCAGACCATGATCAGCGATCTTACCGGTCTGGACATAAGCAACGCTTCCCTGCTGGATGAAGGTACCGCCGCGGCAGAAGTCGTGAATATGTTCTTCCACACTGCCAACAAAGATTCTGACAATGTAGCAAGACCAAAGTTTTTTGTAGACAACGATGTATTCCCGCAAACGCTGGACGTGATCGTGACCCGGTCTAAACCAATAGGTATCGAAGTGGTGACCGGAGACTACCGTACCCACAACCTGGACAATACCTACTTCGGCGCACTGGTTCAGTACCCCAACGACAAGGGTAGCATAGAAGATTATGCGTCATTTATAGAGAAAGTGCATGGCAATGGCGGTTATGTGGCAATGGCCACAGACCTGCTGGCGCTTACCCTGCTCACGCCTCCGGGTCAACTTGGCGCCGATGCTGCTATTGGCAGCTCACAGCGTTTTGGCGTACCGATGGGCTTTGGCGGACCCCATGCCGCTTTCTTTGCCACGAAAGACGAATTTAAAAGGTCTATGCCGGGTCGTATCATTGGTATAAGCATAGATGCCCACGGCAACCGTGCGTTGCGTATGGCGCTCGGTACCCGTGAACAGCACATCAAGAGAGAAAAGGCCACCTCCAATATTTGTACGGCTCAGGCACTACTGGCCAACATGAGTGCCATGTATGCCGTTTGGCACGGTCCCACCGGACTGAAGAACATAAGCAAGCGTGTAGCCGCGCTCACACAGAGCCTGGCAAATACGCTCAAGGAATCGGGCATCACTGTAGAGAACACTTTCTATTTCGATACACTGACGATCAGGGTAAAAGATGCAGCGGCAGTTCGTGCGGCTGCAGAAGCACGTGGCATGAATTTCCGTTACCGTGCTGATGGCGCTATCGGTATTTCACTCGATGAGACCACGACCGCAGTAGATGTTATGGATATAATCGCGTCTGTTAAGGGCGGCAGCGAACCGGTAACCATTGATATCGATGAAAATACCTTGCTCGCCTGCATTCCCGGGAAGCTTACCCGTACCAGCGACTTCCTGCAGCAGCAGGTTTTCAATACCCACCACAGCGAAACGCAAATGATGCGTTACCTGAAATTCCTGGAGAACAAAGATCTGAGTCTCAATACCAGCATGATCTCTCTGGGTTCCTGCACCATGAAGCTGAACGCTGCTACCGAAATGATACCGGTGAGCTGGCCTCAGTGGGGCAAAATGCATCCGTTCGCGCCCACAAACCAGTGCGAAGGCTATGCAACGATCGTAAAAGACCTTTCAGCATACCTCTGCGAAATCACCAACTTCGATGCTTGCAGCCTGCAACCCAACAGTGGTGCACAAGGCGAATATGCAGGTTTGCTGGCTATACGCGATTATCACATCGCTATTGGCCAGGGGAACCGTAATATCATCCTCATACCAGTTTCAGCGCATGGCACCAACCCGGCTTCGGCAGTAATGGCAGGCTACAAAGTGGTGGTGGTCAAAGCGCTGGAGAATGGCTATATAGATGTGGAAGATCTGAAAGCAAAGGCTACGCAGCATGCTGCCAACCTTGCAGGTATCATGATCACCTACCCATCTACTTATGGTATCTACGAAGAAAGCGTAAAAGACATTACGGCCATCGTGCACCAGCATGGCGGACAGGTATACATGGATGGCGCGAACATGAACGCCCAGGTAGGTCTTACTGCTCCCGGTCTAATTGGCGCAGACGTTTGCCACCTCAACCTGCACAAGACCTTCGCCATACCCCATGGCGGCGGCGGTCCTGGCATGGGCCCTATTTGTGTACGCGAACATCTTGCGCCATACCTGCCCGGTCATGTGTTCAACGCCGGGAATGGCGAGATGGCTCATGCGGTATCAGCGGCACCCTATGGTTCGGCCAGCATTCTGCTCATCTCCTATGCCTACATCCGTATGCTGGGACCCGTGGGCGTACGCAGCGCTACCGAATATGCAATTCTCAATGCCAACTATATGCGCTCCCGTTTGCAGGGTGCATACGATATCCTTTATACCGGAACCAGTGGCACTTGCGCGCACGAGTTCATTCTCGATCTTCGTCCGTTCAAGAAGAGCGCGGAGATAGAAGCAGACGATGTCGCCAAGCGCCTTATCGATTACGGCTTCCATGCGCCTACCATGAGTTTCCCTGTCGCTGGCACGCTGATGATCGAACCCACCGAAAGTGAAGACAAAGCCGAACTGGACCGCTTCTGCGATGCCATGCTCGGCATTCGCGAAGAAATCCGCGCGGTTGAAGAAGGTCGTCTCGACAGGCAGGACAATCCGCTGCACCATGCACCACATACACAGGCCGTCATCACATCCGATGAATGGAACCATAAGTACACCAGAAGCCAGGCAGCCTTCCCACTTTCTTACGTAAAGCACAGCAAGTTCTGGCCCAGCGTAGCAAGGGTGAACAATACCTATGGCGATCGCAATCTGGTGTGCAGTTGCGAGCCTACAGAAAGCTATGCAGAGGCTTAATCGCCAGGACCAACTACTTTATAACCTCCGAACGACCGTCGCCGACGGTCGTTCGTAGTTTTAGGGGGGTGCCAGTACTGTTACGCCAACAGATTGTCCCGCCAACGGCAACCGTGCCG
>CAIYJV010000358.1 GCA_903926605.1 uncultured Bacteroidota bacterium | reverse complement strand
TAAAACCCATGAGTAGTGGTCTGTAGCCATTTTTGCTTTTCGGGGTGGTCGTCTACAAACACAGAAGATACATATCCCATTTCTGAGGAAGACAGAAGCCAGAACTCGTAGGGCGTGCCCCATATCATTTGTAAGGTGTCGCGTGGCGACTGGCGGGCGTCAATCACCAATTTGCGGGCCTGATAATGGCGCGCTGTTTTTTGCAGCCAGCTCACGCGCGCCGTGTACTGTGGATGTATCACATATACCCTTGCAAAAAACAATACGACTATTGCTGTCACTATTGCCAGACCGAACACCGGGCGTCTGAATGTGGGCAGCACATCGAACACAAATGGAAGCGCAAGAATGAGTCCCAACGGCAAATAAAGATTCTCGCGGTAAAATCCCGGTGTCACCTTGTCGGGGTAAGTAATGTTGGTGAGCATGAGGTAGCACAGAAATCCAGTGAGCAATAAAGCTAATTTCAACTTTTCCTTTTTTTGCACATAGACATAAATATCTGCCGCCAGTAAAATGGGTATCAAAGCAAAACGCCCGAAACAATATGTCAGAAACATCTTGTTGGCATACAACCGGAAATAATCTGGAAAATGCTTTACAAAATTTTTCAGTCCGCTCAGCGACTGTCGTTCGTACTTGGTGTGAAACAGCAGCGACTTGAGCAGAATAACACCGATAAAGGCTGCGAACATCACAATAAACATTTCCTTTCCCTTTACCGGGTCTTGCCTCATATAAAAGAAGGCTGCAAGAAAACATAAAGGAAACAACATGAGCGGGTGAAAAAAGGCCAGTACCATCATCCCACCGACCACATAAAAAAAACGGCCTGCGTGGTTGGCTTCATCGGCTGTCCGCTCTTTTATGTCTGCCAGACCGGCAAAAAGCATAATAAGAAAACACATGCCCTGGGGCAGCTGCGAGGGTGTGTAAAAAAAAGTTTCGGTTACAAAAGCAGTATTAATAAGCAAGATAACCAAAGCGAGGTCGTAGCGTTTCAGCACGAGTCCCGTAACCAGATAACACACGAAATAGAATGCAACGAAACTGACCGAGTAAAGTTTCATAATGGTTTGCAGAGATGCCCCTGCCCTACTGGCAAGCAATGGCATTGTCTGCACCGCTGCGTCTGGAAACCTGTGAAACTCAATAGAAAATGTATTCTCACGCAGCAAATGGAACAGCGCATAAGAGGCATCCAGCAGGATGGTTCGTTCTTTGTAAAAGACCAGTGCAAGCACAAACATACCGGCATACGCCAGTATGCCTACGAAATATGCCGAAATCAGACTTCCAGGTTTCATTTTAATCCGCAATCAATATACAACCATTTGTATGAAAATTTATTTTGCCTGGCTAAATTTTTCTTTTCAGTCTATGCCGAAATGCGCTGCATTTTTTATTTCTTTGCATTCAGTTCAAACCTTCGTTATGCTCCCAAAATATAGTAGAATCCTGTTGAAACTTTCTGGTGAATCGCTGATGGGCGACCGCAACTTTGGAATCGCACCCAAAATGCTGGAATTGTATGCCAAGGAAATAAAATCAATCACGAAAATAGGTGTACAAGTGGCGGTAGTCATTGGTGGCGGCAACATATACCGCGGCATGAACGAAGCTGAGACAGGAATTGAACGTGCACAGGGAGACTACATGGGAATGCTGGCTACCGTGATAAACGGCATGGCATTGCAGGCAGCACTGGAAAAAGAAGGCGTAAATACCCGCCTGCAGAGTGCGATAAAGATGGAGCAAGTAGCCGAGCCTTATATTCGCCGCAGGGCGATGCGTCACCTTGAAAAAGGCCGAGTGGTGATATTTGGAGCCGGAACAGGCAATCCCTATTTTACTACAGATACGGCAGGATCGCTCCGGGCTGTGGAAATTAGCGCTGAGGTGATTCTGAAAGGCACGCGCGTAGATGGCATTTACACTGCCGACCCCGAAAAAGATCCTACTGCTACCAGGTATGAAAAGATCAGCTTCGCAGAAGTGATCAGCAAGAACCTCAAAGTGATGGACATGACTGCCTTTACACTGTGTCAGGAAAATAACCTTCCCATCATCGTGTTTGACATGAATAAGCCCGGCAATCTGCTGAATGTGGTTTCTGGCAAGGCAGTTGGAACACTGGTTAGTTGATATTCAGTTCCCTTTTTATTTTTCTCGGCAGACCATTTGAAACCAGCCTGTAAGACAGTGTGATAAGTTGTTCTGCAACCACTCGTTTTAAGGTAGCATTTTGTGATATGGTTACCCATTTATTGCGCGCCATGTAGGCGGCCGGTGTTATACCTTGCTGTTCTGTCCGCAAATCAAATTCTTCAGCGGTCAGTTTGATGGTGAACGTTCCATCCGGGCCGGAAACGCAAAACATTTTACCTCCGATCGTAAAACATAAATGGTCATCCCACTTTATTTCTTCGGCGCAGCCTGGCATCGCAAGGCAAAAGGCACGCAATTGGTCTGTGTTCATAACAGCTATTTTTTTCTACAATCCCATATTTTAAGTTCGGGCCGTTAGTGGCAAAGGTTTTTGCGCATTTCGTCAAAATAATCCACAATTGAAGGCACCAAATCCCCTTCCGTTTTATACTTTATTCTATTACCAAGGTAGTCGTTTTCTAAAATCGGCACAAGCCCTTCCAGCAACAACCACTTTTCTTTGAAGTAACCTTGTTCCAGTTTTTGGTCTGCTATCTGATCGCCCAGTAATTTACGGCACAAGACCACTTCGTTGGCACGCGCCAGATGCTCGGCCACACAGGATTCCCAGTCGCCACCATAGTCCTGGCGCACTATGGTATTGATATGTGAAATGGTGTCCGAAAGGCAACTATCGGTATTAAACATCGAAATAAATTTGTGAACGAATGGATCACAAAATGCATGGCTCAATTCGTGCAACACAAAATCCTGAAACAGCAAAGCCGGGGCAAACAACAGAGCATCCGGATTAGATGCCGTGGGGCCGATGACGATAGTCACATAATCGCCCGAAGTTTTGTGGGTCTGAATACCTATTCCTCCTGGTTTAAATAGCGGCGCAAGCACAATACTATAGCTGCTTTTGCTACCACCGAACATGGCTTCGACTGTTTCTGCAACTGCCATCTTATTGATGTAATCTGACACCGGTGTACAAAGCGAATCGTACATACCCTTATGTTCCAGAAAAAAAGTGTGGAAACCTGTTTTGGTGTAGAAATCCCGAAGTCGTTCCCTGAACAAAGACAACGTATCCAGATGCATTTCGTAGTTGCCAACCTGATTTTCGTCTTCTGTAAATCGCCCCTCTGGTTTTAATGCCGGGAAACTGAATTGGTAGAGATACCAAACTAATGAGCTACCACTGTACGCACTGTTGTTCAGCATACTTTTTACCAGGGTCACGGCTGCGTGCTTTTTGTACGGAGCAAAGTAAACCGCAACACTGTCTGTATAGCTGTTTCTTTGCATTACCTGACCTGCCAGCATTTCTATGGTCGAGATCAGCTCCATACGCTCGTCAGCGACCACATTGATGTGTTTGTATTGGCCTGCTACCCGCGCCGGCGCCAGGCAAAGAAATACCGGCACAAAAAAAACAAGTACTATTCTAATAACGCCCTTAATGATGCTGGTACGCATGAATCAAAAATAACCCTGAATAGTTGGGCAGACAAAAAAAATAAGCAGATCATGCATTTAGCGCCCTGGCTACCAGAGGCGCGAGCAATTCTGCCCATATTCGATATTCCATACTGGAAGGATGTAGCCCGTCTTCAGCCAGGTAGCCATTACGTACTGCATTTTCGCGCGTGCTCTGTGTAATTCCGAGGTAGGGACAATTGTGGTCTGCGGCATAAAAACGGTTCACATCGTTGTAGGCGTCAATTTCAGTGGCAATTTTTTGCCGATCCCTGCCATCAGCAAACGGCGTGGCGCCCCAGTCTGGTATAGATATTACGAATACCCTTTCTACCCTTCCGCCTGCAAATGTAATAGCCTGGTGCAGCAGGTCGAGAAACTCCTCTTTGTAGTTTTCTACACTTCTTCCACGATATTGGTTATTGACCCCTATAAGGAGCGTAACCACATCAAATGTGCCCGAAATATGTTTTTCCCGAATTGCGGTGTTCAGCTCATCTGTCGTCCAACCGGTAGTGGCAATTATTACCGGGTCAGCCATTTGAATTCCCCAACCGGGAAGCATAGACGCCAGCTGATTTGGAAAATTTTCACGAAAGGGAACCATTTCGCCAATAGTGTAGGAGTCTCCCAATGCCAGGTATGAATTCATATATGAAATTTTTATTTAATTTTTGCTTGCCGCTTTTAGTCGGCCTTATTTTATATACACGGTCTTTATGTTCACAAACTCGCGCATCCCATAAACGCCAAGTTCTCGTCCATACCCACTTTTCTTCACGCCACCAAAGGGAAGTCGCGGGTCTGAATGAACAAAATCGTTCACGAAGCAGCTACCGGCCTCCAGCTCATTTTTCGCAATTTCCTCTCCTACTGCCCTGTCTGCCGTAAAAACGCCGCTGCCGAGTCCAAATTCGCTATCATTGGCTATGCGTATCGCATCTGCTGTATCCCTGGCCTCGATGATCACGGCAACAGGACCGAATAATTCCTCATTATAAGCCGGCATTCCTTTCTTAACACCACTCAGTACACCCGGTGTGTAATAGTAGCCGTCTCCCGCCGGTATGCCACATCCACAAATCAGTTTCGCGCCCATTTCTATGCTTTTGGTCACCTGGTCATGCAACTCCTGTCGTAAATCTGCGCGCGCCATCGGACCGACCGTATTGTCTTGTTTCATCGGGTCACCGGTCCGGGCAGCCATTATCCGGTCTTTCACCAGCTTCTCAAATTGTTTCCTGACGGCCTTTACCACCACAAAACGTTTTGCAGCCACGCAACTCTGGCCACTGTTCACCAGACGGCCTTTTACCAACACATCGGCGGCCGGTTCCAGGTCGGCGTCTTCCATGATCACGTAGGCGTCACTACCCCCAAGCTCGAGTACTGACTTTTTAAGATTCCTGCCAGCAGCTTCTGCAACCCTTCGTCCTGCCTCAGTACTGCCGGTCAGCGTCACTGCGGCTATGGCCGGATGATCTATAAGCGCGCCCACCTGCGATCCGGGTATCAACACCGTTTGCAACACACCCTTCGGGGTCTTTGCTGCCAGTACTACCTTTTCTATCGCCAGTGCACAACCACAAACATTGGATGCGTGTTTCAGTATCATTGTGTTACCGGCCATGATAATGGGCCCCAAAGCCCGAAAAACCTGCCAATACGGAAAATTCCACGGCATTATGGCAAGCACCACACCCAGCGGACGATAGGATACATAACTTTTAACAGCATCAGTAGGCACATCCTCATCGGCAAGGAAGGCCGCTCCGTTTTCGGCATAAAAATCAAGGGTACGCGCACATTTTTCCACTTCCTCCCTACTCTGATTCAATGGCTTTCCCATCTCTTCGGTAGCCAGACGCGCCAGATATTCTTTTTCCTTTCTTAGTCCCTGTGCAATATTTTTCAGCAATTCCGCCCGCGTTTCCATAGAGGTTTTTAGCCATTCGCGCTGAGTTTTGACGGCGAGTTGCAACGACAACTCTATTTTAGTCGGGTCGTGTACCGGATAAGATGCTATTTCTTTTCCAGTAGCCGGATTGAATGTAGTGAGTAAATGAGCCAATGCAAATAATTTACTACAAAATTAGCATAAGATAAAATGCCTGAACGCAAACCTTTTATTAATTTGCGTGCTTAAATAACCGGAAAAACTTCATTTAACATTTTATGATCACAGAAAAAATAAAATTCGGAACCGACGGATGGCGCGCAATTATAGCCCGTGAATTCACGGTATACAATGTGGCAAGGGTTGCTAAGGGACAAGCAGAATGGCTGCATAAGAACTTTTCGTCTCCATGTGTTGTGGTAGGACACGACTGCAGGTTCGGCGGTGCTATGTTTACAGAAACAGTGGCAGGCGTGCTTTGTGCAAACGGCGTAAAAGTAAAGCTGGCCAAGGGATTTGTATCCACACCCATGATCTCACTAGGTGTATGGGAACTTAAAGCAAACCAGGGTGTAGTGATCACCGCAAGCCATAATCCACCATCGTACAATGGATATAAACTGAAGGGCGCACACGGTGGACCGTCAAGCCCCAAAGACATTGCGGCGGTGGAAGCGTTGATCCCGGACGAAGTGGAGATTCCTGCTTTCCCACTTACTCACTGGGCTGAAAACGGTATGCTGGAGTACATAAATCTGGAAGATATGTACGTAGATTACCTGAAAGGCAAATTTGACTTCGATGCACTGAACAAATCACCCTTTAAGCTGGCTTATGACGCGATGTACGGAGCGGGACAGAACGTGATAAAACGTCTGATGCCCGGTACCATCTTATTACATTGCGACGATAACCCCGGCTTCCACGGACAGGCTCCCGAGCCTCTGGACAAAAACCTGAAAGAGCTGGCACATACCATAGCCACGACACCAGAAATAAAAATAGGTCTGGCCACCGACGGAGATGCCGACCGTATTGGTCTTTATGACGAAAATGGCCACTTTGTGGATGCCCACAACATAATACTGCTGCTGGTGCACTACCTGCACAAGTACAAGCAGATGAATGGCAAAGTGGTCATAGCATTTTCCGTCACAGACCGGGTTAAAAAACTTTGTGCCCATTACGGAATACCCATAGAAGTAACTGCGATCGGCTTTAAGTACATCAGCGAGATCATGGTGCACGAGGACGTATTGGTAGGTGGAGAGGAAAGCGGCGGTATTGCAGTGAAAGGTCACATACCAGAACGTGATGGCATTTACGATGGACTGGTCATCTATGAATTTATGACTAAGACGGGCAAGACGCTGAAACAGTTGTGTGAGGAAGTGTACGAGATCGTAGGTACCTTCTGCTACGACCGCAACGATCTGACGATCGACAACGATCTGAAGAACAGCATTATTAAAAAAGCGCACGATGGTGGCTATACAAAATTTGGCAAATACGGGTTCAACCGAGTGGAAACCATAGACGGCGTAAAATACCATTTGGACAATGGCGGATGGGTAATGTTGCGCGCGTCTGGTACCGAGCCCCTGCTGCGCGTATATGCGGAAGGGAACAGCAAAGAAGAGACTGCCGACATATTGGCCGATGTAAAGAAGACAATACTTTAATTTTCCAACAATTACATAAATGCATTTCAATAACCTGATTGATACAATAGTAGTTAACATTCAGTTATTGACTGCATTGCAAATTAAATGTAAAGGCCGTTAAAACGCTGTCCAGTTAGGGGTTGGCAGCGTGTAGTAACATAGAACAGAAATAAATTTTTAAAAAAGTTTCCCACATTTTGAAGAAATAGTTTCTCGTTACCCCAAAAAGTATATTTTTGCACCATAAAATTTTAAAAGCATTACTATGTCTGAAATTGCAAATCGCGTTAAGAAAATTATCGTGGACAAATTAGGTGTGGATGAATCAGAAGTTACACCTGAAGCCAGCTTTACCAACGACCTGGGTGCCGATTCCCTGGATACCGTTGAATTGATCATGGAATTTGAAAAAGAATTCAACATCTCCATTCCCGACGAGCAGGCTGAAACAATCACTACGGTCGGACAGGCTATTTCGTACCTGGAAGAGCATGTAAAGTAATTTTCCAATTCACTACAGCAACAGAAAATCGTTAAATGAAATTACCGTTAAAACGTGTAGTCGTTACGGGTATCGGCGCCCTGACACCATTGGGTAATGGCATACCAGCTTACTGGGATGGCTTAATCAATGGTGTTTCCGGCGCCGATTTCATAAAGCAATTTGACGTCTCGAAATTCAAGACCAAATTTGCTTGTGAAGTCAAAGACTTCAATCCTGAAGATTACTTTGACCGTAAAGAAGCGAGAAAACTAGACCGGTTTTCCCAATTCGCATTGGTTGCGGTCGACGAGGCCGTAAAACACGCCCGGCTAACCGACGAAGGAATAGATCAGAACCGCGTAGGCGTGATCTGGGGTTCCGGAATCGGCGGTATGATCACCTTTATCGAGGAGATGAAAAACTATGCCAAGGGCGATGGTACGCCCAGGTTCAATCCGTTTTTCATTCCCAAACTGATTCTGGACATTGCTGCGGGTCATATTTCCATGAAGTATGGCTTCCGCGGTCCGAATTTTGCAACTGTGAGTGCATGTGCTTCATCCACGAATGCTATTATTGACGCAACTTTCTATATCCGCATGGGCAAAGCCGATGCTATAGTTTGCGGCGGCAGTGAAGCTGTAGTTACCGAAGCCGGCATAGGTGGTTTCAATGCAATGAAGGCCCTTTCTGAACGCAATGACGATCCAAAGACCGCCAGCCGTCCGTTTGACCTTAATCGCGACGGATTTGTACTGGGAGAAGGTTCTGGCGCTATTGTGCTGGAAGACTATGACCATGCCATCAGGCGTGGAGCCACAATTATCGCAGAAGTTGCCGGTGGCGGCCTGAGTGCCGATGCCTATCACCTTACTGCACCTCATCCCGAGGGTCTGGGCGCTTACAACGTAATGAAAAGCGCGCTCGAAGACGCGGATATGAAGCCAGAAGACATTGACTATATTAACGTACACGGCACCTCCACTCCTTTGGGAGATATCAGCGAAATAACTGCGATCCAACGCGTTTTCGGTGATCATGCCTACAACCTTAATATCAGTTCTACCAAGTCTATGACCGGCCACCTTTTGGGCGCTGCCGG
>CAIYJV010000357.1 GCA_903926605.1 uncultured Bacteroidota bacterium | reverse complement strand
CTTTCACTAAGTATTTTTTTGCTTTCGTGTGTATTTGGACAGGGCGAGGAGCGCAATATTCAAAAAGAAAACAGTAAAAGTGAACAACGTCAACCTAATTTTTCCAGCCAAGCACCTAATGGAAAAAAATACAATTACAACGTTTTCATCGAAAACTCTGGTAGTGTTGACGGCTATGTAGCTGGTGCCACTGATTTTGAACAGAGTATTTATGGCTTACTTAGTGACATAAGGCTCTCAAAATCAACGAAAAGTTTGAATTTATTCTATATTAATTCCGATACGATTAACCTCAGTCGGGATGCAAGTTTGCCGCAAATACAAGACTTTGCAGCTAAGTTAAACCCTACCAACTTCAAAAAGCGCGGCGGCAACAGAACCGAGACGGAATTGTATAATATCGATAGCCGAGTGATGGAAACTGTTAATTCAGGTAGCGTCGGCATACTTATTTCTGATTTTATTTTCTCGCCTGGGGACAGAGATGCGAGAAATTATCTTGTAAATCAGCAGATAGGCTTTAAAGACCTTTATTTTCAAAGCATCGACAGTATCCAAATATCTACTCTTATGATGCGTTTCCGTTCGCAATTCAAAGGTCGTTATTTTGATAAAAGTAATTCTCCAATTGATTTTTCAGCTGCACCTATTGTTCGACCTTTTTATGCATTGATTGTTGGCCCTGACAAAGCAGTGAGGGAGTTACTTGAGAATTTCGATACCGCTTCATTTAAGAAAAAAGGATACGAGTGCAATTGTTTTTTTTCAAGCTATGCCAACAACCAGTCAGTTGCTCCCGCTCAGATTTCCTACCTGCATCGTGTTGGCGACTACGAGTCAGAGATGCCGCCGACTAAAATGATAATAAATAATGCTTCATTATCCGAAACCGACAAGAATCCCCTTTTTCAGTTTTCCATAAAAGTCGATTTGAGAAAAATTATTTGCGATCCAATGTACCTACTAAATAGTCGGAACTACGAAGTTTACCCCACCGGATTTTCGCTAAAAATTGAAGCGATTAAAGATAGTCAATATTCTCATGTACTCATTTTGTCAGCCAATCAGTTGGTTGATAAAGTTCAATCAGTTTCAATTTCGTTGAAAAATAAAGTTCCGGAATGGGTTGACAGCTACAACTCCGAGGATGATGCAAATATAATGACTGATATTAACGAGCAATCACGAACATTCGGGCTTGCTTATTTGGTACACGGCATAGATGAGGCATATAAAAGGAACAACAAGGACAATAGCTATTTGTTCAGAACTTCTTTGGTAATTAATAAATCCACCGCGGGGTCGTATGGTGTAGTATGGATCCTTGTATTTATCGTTCTGATTGGTGGTGGCTTCTTTTTTTATAAAAAAATTAAATCTGCATAATAATGGCACAGTTTTTTGACAAAGTTTTTCGATCCAGCTATTCATCGGACCTACATCAACATTTAAAGGGTCTCGATATCGCAAGAGGAGAATCTTATTCGGGTACAAATATCTATGCCTGGATTACAATCTGGATTTTTATGCTGTCTTTGGTGCTAATGATTAACTTCTATTATGGACTTTTTGACAGGCCTAAATTTTCCAATTTCTGGGCTTGGCTGCTCAATCTGCTCGCTAGTGCGAGCTCAATTTTTGTTATGGCATTTTTGCGCTCCACTAACGATTTGAAACATGCAAATTATTATAAAGAACTTCACTTCAATAGCGCTGATTGCATGTTGTTTGCGTTTACCGCTACTTCCTATTCTGTCTTTTTTTGCATTATTTTCTCGCTCCTTATGAAATGGTGGAGTCTAAACAATAAGAAAGTTCCCTTCTAAAATCATTTTTT
>CAIYJV010000356.1 GCA_903926605.1 uncultured Bacteroidota bacterium | reverse complement strand
TGCAAGAAAGGGCGGAACATTAAAGCTTCTGAAGCCGATGAATATATTGGCGGTTATATGATCATGAACGACATGAGCGCCCGTACCCTGCAAATGGAAGAAATGCTGCTGAATCTTGGTCCGGCGAAGGGCAAGGATTTCAGCACAGTGATAGGTCCAATGCTGGTAACTCCCGACGAATTGGAACCCTACAAAATACCGGCAAAGCCCAATCATGTAGGCAATAATTACAACCTTGCCATGAGGTGCTGGGTAAATGGCGTGTGTGTATCGCAGGGCAATATGGGAGATATGGACTGGACTTTTGCAGAGATCGTGGAGCGTTGCGCTTATGGGGCGGATATTCTGCCTGGCGATGTAATAGGCAGCGGCACTGTAGGTACCGGTTGTTTTCTTGAACTGAACGGAACCGGCAAACTCAACGACCCTGGTTACGCAGAACAATGGCTGCAAATTGGCGACAAAGTAGAAATGTCTATCGACGGACTGGGTCACCTGTCAAACACTATAGTTTCTGAAGGTGTGGAATGGAGTATACTGGCGCAGAAAAAAAAGCTGGCGTAATCAATACCTGATCATATCGGAGACAGCACATTGAATACCCCATCCGATACCAGAATGCTGTCTGCAAGGAACATGAACGAACCGATCATGGCATAGGATGAATCGCTTTTAATAACAATGTTGCCCCATGTGGCATAGTGGCGTTGGTTGTTCACGTACCAGGTTGCGGTAACAAATGGTGGATTGATATAGTAGGTATCCGGACCATAATATCCGTTTATGGTCAAATTGAATGCCAACACCGAATCATTTTTGCGCTCACTTCCGGTGATCAGTATGTTATGAATAGTGGCGGTACCGCTTTGGGTGGTTTGTACATTGTATCCATAAGCATCTGTGGTCAAAAAACTACATGCTCCTATTTTAGCGGACATAGAAACCAGTGTATCCAGTTTATTATTGGGCTGTACGCTGGATTGATCTGCAGGTCCACTGTTCTTGGAACAGGAAAAGAAGAGTCCGGCGCATAAAATGGCTATTGCTAAAAATCGCTTCATCACAAATTCAGATTTCAGCTCAGGCTACTCCGTCCCTTATAGTCCACCGGGATGGGCAACATAGTCAGGCTTCGGACAAATAAACGTACCGTTGGTGAGATTCAGTGTGTCGTCGGTATCAAAATTAAAATAGCCTTCCATACTGTCATCCGTAAACTTGGTGATACTAATGAAACCGCCCTGTGCTATACTTGTCTTTGAATAAACTGTGGTTGTTCCCGAAAAATGGTAATACAGGGCTTCCGCCTGACCGGCAGCAATAGAAAAAGTACCCGTCTGACCCTTGTAATTCTTGATATAAAACCTGATCTTTTCTTTGGTCGCAAGCTGATCGGCATTGATGTACAGTCCTACTGTAGTATCATTTGTGGCAGACGTAACCACAGCCGGATAAACCGTTGTGGTATTGAAAATGTATTTACCTATATAAACATTTAGATACGGAGTAGGAGTAGTAACATAAGGCGTATTCTTGATACAACCATTCAACAAAACCACCGATAGCAATAAAAGAACCGGAGCTATGATTTTTTTCATGCACAGATATTTGCGCTAAGATAGACATATTATGTGCATTTCGCAAAATTCGGGAGAATGAGTGCGGTGTTGAGCGGGCACTCGGGCACAATTTGCAATTGTCTGTCTTGACCTTTCTCTATCTTTGCCAAATGTCTTTTTTCAGTACATCCAAACCATTTATCATTGCCGGCCCCTGTAGCGCAGAGTCGCGCGAGCAGGTTTTAGCAACGGCTTCCGGCATGGCCGGTCTGCCCGTAAATCTGTTTCGTGCAGGAGTCTGGAAACCCAGAACCCGGCCCGGAAACTTTGAAGGCATGGGTGCTGAAGCGTTCGGCTGGCTCAATGAGGTGCAACAACAATTCGGATTTAAGGTAGCTGTGGAAGTCGCTGAACCACACCACGTGGAGGAAGCCCTGAAACACCGCACCGACGTATTATGGATAGGCGCCCGCACCACCGTAAACCCTTTTCAGGTGCAGGCGCTGGCCGATGCCCTGCGTGGCGTGCAAATACCCATAATGATAAAGAACCCGGTGAACCCTGACACCGACCTCTGGATCGGCGCTATAGAGCGGTTTGAAAAAACCGGCATCACCG
>CAIYJV010000355.1 GCA_903926605.1 uncultured Bacteroidota bacterium | reverse complement strand
TGCCTCAAAAGGTTACGCAGCCACGCATAGTTTCTGAATGCTTCCTGAAGTTAGACTATAGTCTGTAAATGACCCGTTGTTCACTTGATACCGCTAATCCGCGACATCCAGAGCCAATTTGAATGATCCGAAAAAAAAGCTAAAGGAAGATTCAAAAGGAAGAATTACCAGTTATCGTATTAATTTTGAAGATCAAATAATTAAAACCTACTTTATGAAGCACCTGCTATTTGTCTTGTTCCTGCTATCTGGTGGTCAGCTGATGGCACAGACGGTTTTCTCTGTCCAATATGCCAGCCAGGCTGATGTTAAAGTCTATGTGGTAAAATATGAGAGCGAGGCAGACCTGAAGGTGTATAAAGTGAAATATGCCAGCGAAGCAGGAAATAATGATGGTAAATGGTTCTTTGTGGACTATGCAAGTCAGGCAGGCAAGAAAATCTTCTTTGTAGATTATGAGAGCCAGGCCGATTTAAAAGTTTTCTTCGTCAATTATTCCAGTGAAGCTGGTTGGAAAAACAACTCAAAGAAGCAGCTCATGTATTAGCACGAGCACATAGAATGCAGAAGCATTTTCCAACCATGTGTTAGAAACTTTATTACGAACGCAAAAAACATTGTTATGAGAACAATCAATCCATGGATCAACTTCAACGGAAACGCTGAGGAGGCATTCAATTTTTATAAATCTGTTTTTGGTGGCGAATTCACCAGGATTATTCGTTTCCGGGATCTTGCGAGCGCTGATTTTCCCGTGCCGGAAAAGGAAGCCAATAAAATAATGTCCATTTCCCTGCCTCTGGGTAAACACAATGTGCTGATCGCTAACGATATTCCTGAATTTATGGGACGGGTGAACGAAAATGAAAACAGGTCTAAAATTTCCATTAGTGCAGAAAGCCGTGAAGAAGCAGAAAGAATTTTTAACGGACTATCCGCTGGCGGAAGTATTGAAGGGCCCATGGGCAATAGTCCCTGGGGTACTTATGCCGGGATGTTCAGAGACAAATATGGCATTGAATGGATCGTAGAATTTGACCCGAATTTTTCCTGGCAAATTTAACGGAAGCAATAAGTGGCCACCTCTTAATTCACCACCCCCACCCCATACTTTATCGCTGCTTCCAGCACATCCACATTTACGTCTTTCAGCTTTCTGAATTTGATACAGTACCCGGTCACGGTGGCTTTACCTATTTGTGAGCCAAATGTCCGGGTCAGGTAAGTCTTATCTTCCAGCCCCATTATGTACACAGATATGCCGGTGGTGTTGGGGCTTATACCGATCTTGTAAAACTCGCGGGTGCTGCCATCGGCATATTTTATAATGTAGGCGCCATAACCTATGTTGGGGTTACTCACCACCTTGCCTGCGCTGTTTTTACCATCCGCGAACCATAATTTGCAACCCGGCATCCATTGCAGAATAAGGCTGTGCAAGGCCTGCATGTCGCTGCGCCTCGGCTCGCCATGGCCGGCCGTAAAGTCGGTTATTTGCTGGGCTATGTCCATAAATATCTTGTTTTGAACTTACCAGGCTAAGTCCTGCCTTGTTTTAACAATGCCAGAATGATCCGGCTTCGTTATTCGTCGACAAGCAAAATACAAAATCCTTTATACTCAGCCCTTAGTCCCGTGTGCGCCGCCTTACATACATTATGGTCCGAATTACCGCTACTACAATATAGTAAATATAAACACAATAAATTATATTCAGAACTCTGCCCGGTATCCGGTTGAAATAAAAAGTCTGGCGACTACATTCTATGAGCGAGCGACGATTATGGCCGGGGGGAACACTGAGCAGCAACGAGTCATACTTTTCTTCCGTTAACCCTGCTACCCTGACCAGCGATGCAGCGCCATCGGTCCGGGTCACAGGGAAGTTAACGGTGTACGTTTGATTGCGTACCATGGCTACATGAAGCACTATTATAGCCATTAGTATGCCATACCGGACGCAGTCTATAAACCACCGTACACTCTTGACGTGCATATATCTGAAATTGAATTCAGTAAATATACACAGTCTTGTGATATTGTCAAATATTCGCTTAAATATTTAAAACGATTTTGCAGAGCCGGCAATACAAAGTACTACATCAACTCGTCTATGCTCTTCCGGATGATCCAGACACATTCATCCACCTCGTCGCGGGTTATGACCAGCGGGGGCGCAAAACGTATCCTGTCGTGGTGCGTAGGTTTGGCGATCAGCCCGTTGTCCTTCATCTTCATACATACTTCCCAGGCCATGTCCTTGTTCGGATGATCAATCACAATGGCGTTAAACAAACCTTTGCCGCGCACTACCTTTATCAGCGGATGGTGCAGGTCCAGCAGTTCTTTACGGAAATATGCGCCCAAAATGGCAGAGTTTTCGGTCATATTTTCCTCTTCCAGTACACGCAATGAGGTTATGGCTACTTTACAGGCCAGCGGATTGCCACCGTATGTAGAGCCGTGTTCGCCGGGTTTGATGGTCAGCATGATCTCATCATTGGCCAACACAGCCGATACGGGCATGGTGCCACCAGACAGGGCCTTGCCCAGAATCAATATGTCGGGATGTACATTCTCGTAGTCGCAGGCCAGCATTTTGCCAGAACGTGAAAGCCCGGACTGTATTTCATCGGCCACGAACAACACATTGGCTTCTTTGCATGCCGAATAGGCCTGGGCCAGATAGCCCTCCTCGGGAACTATCACACCCGCTTCGCCCTGTATCGGTTCTACGAGGAACGCAACCACATTGGGATCCTGAACGGCTGCCTTTAGTGCCGCCAGATCGTTGTAAGGAATATGCTCGAATCCCTGAGTGAACGGCCCGAAGTCGCGGCGGGAGTCGGCATCGGTACTGAACGAAATTACGGTTGTGGTGCGACCATGAAAATTCTCATTGCACACCAATATCTTGGCTTTGTTTTTTTCTACTCCCTTAACCTCATATCCCCAACGCCGGGCCAGTTTTATGGCGGTCTCTACAGCCTCTACGCCCGTATTCATGGGCAACACTTTGTCGTAGCTGAACATTTTGGTCACAAACTCCTCATATTCACCCAGCGTATCGTTATGAAACGCACGAGAGGTAAGTGTGAGCTTCTGCGCCTGCTCTATAAAGGTCTCTATAATGCGGGGATGGCAGTGACCCTGGTTCACCGCCGAATAACCCGAAAGAAAATCGAAATAACGCTGACCGTCCACATCCCATACATGAACGCCCTTGCCGCGCGTAAGTACAACGGGCAACGGATGGTAGTTGTGGGCGCCAAATTGCTCCTCCAGTTCCAGATAATATTGTGTCTTGGTCGAAACTCCGCTTAACATATTCATTTTGCAAATTTACGCCTCCGGGGCCGTAAATTAAAATGAATCAGCGTTTTCGCCCCACTGACAATCGTCACCGGTGTCTCGCAGATTGGCTCAGGCCAGCTCTATCAGCGTAATTTCGGGCAGAATTCCAAGTCTGCCTGGGTAGCCGAGAAAACCAAATCCCCTGTTCACATACAGGAATTGTTTGCCATACTGGTATATTCCGGCCCATTTGGCATACATATACTGCACGGGGCTCCATTTAAATATCTTGCTGTCTATACCAAACTGCATACCGTGTGTGTGTCCGCTGAAGGTAAGGTCTATATCGGTGTAGTTGGTGCACACTTGCTCGTCCCAATGCGAGGGGTCGTGCGACAACAGCATCTTGAAGGGTATCTGCTGCTCTGCCAGCCCGGCATGCGCCCTGGCCAGATCCCCGTATCTGGGGAAATGCGCCTTCGAGCTCCAGTTCTCTATACCCAGAATGGCAATTTTTTGTCCTTCCCGGTCCAGCACCACGTTTTCGTTCATCATCAGCTTCCACCCTACTTTGCCATGTATGGATTTCAGTGTTTCCAGATTGGCTGCTTTGGCTTCCGGCGAAGGCCACTCCACATAGTCCCCATAGTCATGATTACCCAAAATAGAGTACACCCCCAGCGGAGCCTTCAACTGAGAAAAAATCTTCTGGTAGGTATCATCCACTTCGTGCGACACATTGTTCACCAGGTCTCCTGTAAAGAAAATAAGGTCGGCATTTTGTTCCATTATCTTTTTAATTCCCTGCTCAACCGCGTGCGGCGAATCAAAACTACCAGTATGTATGTCGGATATCTGTACGATCTTCAAACCTCTGAACTTCTCGGGCAGATTAGCGAACGTGAGCTTTAGTTTTCGCACCTGATAGCGATAACGGTTGCGCACCCCATAAGTGAATCCCAGAATGGATATGCCAGCCAGCGTTACAGCTACTTGCTTCAGAAATAGACTGCGTTCTATGGTCGGCGCAGTGTCGGATGAAGGTGAGTTGCCCGACGCGAACGACGTGATGACCCAAGTGAACAGGCGGCGCACATCGTCTACCAGCATCACAAGCAACACCAGTATCTTGCCCACGAAAAGACCCACCACAAAGCCGATGTACATATTGCGCAACAAATGGGGCATATTGGCCCAGTTGAGTTTGCGAAACAGTACAAAACCCAGCCAGCTGATCAGGGTGACCACTATGTAAGTGACAACCACTGCATTGCGTGCAGGCACCGAAAGCCCCTTGGCCAGCGACCTGACCACCACGAAACTGTAATATTCTGCGAAGCCAATTATGGCCAGCACGATAAGAAATCGAAAACCCATAGAACCTGATGTTGTTGGAACGGGTACAAGATTAAGCTAGTTTTTGATGCGGAAGTCTTAACATCTTGTCAAAAAAAGGTGAACCTCGCCTATTAGTCGGTGAACATCGTACTATCAATCCTCAGGGTTCAAAAAATACTCGATTTCCCTTGTCGTAACCGAGACCGGATGCTTCTTTTCGAATGTAAAAAGCCGCGTCCAGTTGCCCATAGCATCCGGCTGCCGGGGACGGGTGGTGATCACTATTACTATTTTTTCTTCGTCCGAATCGAATTCCGGCTCTTCCTTTGCCTTCGGGTCATAATGGTTCACGACCGCAGCTTTTACGGTATCGTTGCGCTCATATACCCGCTCCTCTATCACATTGCCCGCCAAGTCATATTTAAACTTGGTTATCTCTTTCAGCATGCTGTCCGGGAAGTAGCACCTTTCCTGTAGTTTCAGCCCTGTAATGGAGTCGTACACATAGTTGGTGTAGCCCACCAGTTTTTCCTTGTTGTTGTAGGTGACTATGCCCACCACAAATCCTTTCCTGTCGAATTTGTACAGCGTTTTACCAATGAGCGGATTCTCCGGATGGAAATTGGTGTCGGTGGCAGCATAAAGCTTCTCCAGTACAGACTTTACACTACCCTTCAACTTCATCTCGGCAAGCGAATTTTTTGCCTGTCCGAAGGAAGACACGCCCTGCAACAATGCCGCGCATAACACTACGATCCTTATGCTATAAACACGAAAATCCGAACTGGTCATAGATCAATTTTCAAACTTTGTAAACATTACCTGAAAACAAGCTACTGGTAAGAGGGCGTAACTACGCTGAACCGCCCGTGCGATACCACCGTAGAATCGGAGCAGAGGAAATAAAATGTGCCGTTAATATAAGGGAATGCCTGTGTAATAGTGACTATCCCTGTATTCATAAGATCAGTCACCGGACCTGCGCCGGTTCCGCTATCTATTGCAGCCAGACAAGCATAATTATCCATCACCGTAGTGCCCGAAAATCCATTGTAGTTCTGCAACGTAATAGTAATAGACACATTTTGCGGTGTAACGCCCTTCAATACCAGTTGGCTGCCCGATCTGTAGGCGTTCACGGAAGTTCCCGTTGCAGTAAAGACATTACTGTCTATTACAGCCGACATCGTATTGGCCGAGGCCGGTGCCTTCTCAGCCACTTTCTGACAACCGGTATGGATAAACAGGCCCAGACACAAAACCAAAGCAATAGACATCAGTCTTTTCATATTATCGTCACTTTTACCGCGTAAAAATAAAACTAAATTAAGAAAGAAAAAGTTTTTTATTGACTCCCGGCCGACCTCCTATTTTGCAACCTCTAAAAGAGTGCCTATTATCAATCGTTGATTAATTTTCGCAAAAAACTATTCGTCCTGTATGGCTATTGCGCTTACATTTGACAACCAACCGTATGACAAAACCACAGTTGCGCACATCTGGACTCCTCGCCATTTCCGTCTTCGCTGGCATCGTATTCCTGTATTCCGCATGGGCTAAATATGACGCACTGGAGCTGACGGAATACACGTTGGTAGACTACCTTAAAATGCCCTGGATGGTGGCAGCCATCGGTAGCCGCCTGCTCACGGGTCTCGAAGCCGGAATTGGAATGATGCTGCTTTTAAACCTCGATTCCTCCAGGAGAACTGTGGCCCGGGTTGCATTAGGTTTGCTTGCCGCATTTACAGTCTATCTGGCTTATCTATGGATTTTTTATGGCAACCAAATAAACTGCGGTTGTTTTGGCAATGCCTTTTTTATGAATCCTGCTACAGCCATCGCAAAAAATCTGGTGCTGGCGGTATTTTCGTTACTACTGGCAAGCAACCCGCCCCTGTATACCCTAAGGCGGCAGGTATTGATTTCCGCATTGGTCCTCACCAGTATGGTCGTGTTGCCTTTTCTGCTTGCCCCCGTCACCTCAAAACCGGTAGCACTCAGCCCCGGCCCCCACCCTATAGACCTTTCCCCGCTTTACGATTCGTCCAACAGTGTGATTCCCCATACCGACCTGTATCATGGCAAGCATATACTGGCATTGCTCAGTCCCAACTGCCAGCATTGCCAGATGGCAGCCTATAAAATGCATCTGCTCCGGAAACAGCATCCCCAACTACCTTTTTTCCTTATTGTAGGTGGCACAAAAAGTGATCTTTCTACTTTCTGGAAAGAATCGGGCGCACAGGATATTCCCTGGTCCCGGCTGGAGAGCAGGCGCTTTATGGCATTTACAGGTGGAAAATTCCCACTCTTACTCTGGATTGACGAAGGCCGTACAGTAGCAGAGTGTAATTTTAACGACCTAAGCGAAGTTTCGCTCCTAAAATGGCTGAACGAACCAGGCAGCCAGCCGCAACAAAACTAACGATTGAAGAGTATTCTGAAGTAAAACGAAGGTTTCTTTAGCTGTTCACGAAGGTCCATATCGCAGAACATACCTGAAATTGTGTTTCTGAGTGCTTCGCTTTTGTGTGCTTTATTCACCACCAGATTAAACAACCAGTCATAACGGCACAATTGCTGCAACCGGGTACTGATGTTGAGTTCCTGTCCCATTCGTTTAAAAAATACGTCGTCATAGGCAATGCGCAGGAAGGGAGCCGACGTATCTGCCGCATCCAGTGATTTTTTTATCGCTTCAGCGGCCAGCATACCGCTATACATAGCGTTGCCTATACCCTCTCCGCTAAAAGGGTCTACCAGACAGGCGGCATCACCGGTGAGCAGAAACCTGTCTCCGGATATGGGTTGACGGGCATCGGCAAACGGCAGTCCCCAGCCCTGAACCTTTCCAACCATTTCCGCATCGGCAAAACGCTGCCTGATAGCGGGATTATTTTCTATAGCCTCCTGCATCCTTGCCCGCAGATTGATCTTCTTTTTACGCACGTCCGCGCTCAGAATGCCTACGCCTACGTTGGCCATGCCACCGGGCAACTTAAAAATCCAAAAATAGCCGGGTAGCAGCTCCCTAAGAAAATGCAACTCTATAAAGTTCTCTGAATGGAATCCGGTAACACCCTTGTAGTAGGCTCTCAGCCCCACTGCACTGGTCCTGGGTTCCGCCAGTTCGGGCAACAACAACCTTCGTGTGATGCTCTTGTCTCCGTCTGCGCCAATCAGCAATGGTGCGGTGACGCTGAATGCGTCTGAACCAACCTCAAATTCTACCGATACCCTTCCTTCGTGCCGTGCTATCGTTTTTACACTTGCGTTCTGAAAAATGGTACAGAAAGGCGAAGCCATTTTCTCAAACAGGAAGTTGTCGAAGAACAGGCGACTTACGGTAAATCCCGGGGCCTTGGCAGCCGGCGCGCTCCGTTGGGTGAAGGGTATCTCGATGGATTTGCCGTTGGGGGCGGCAAAAATAATACCCCACGACGGCGTAAAGTCTGCGCTGCGCTGGTATATTTCATCCATCCAGTCGGGATTGGCCCGGTTTATTACCAAAGCCGTTTTGCCACTGCAGGCGTCCCCGCATACTTTATCCCGTGGAAAAACAGCCTTCTCCAACACTATATGCGGAATGGAATACTTGGTAAGGAAAAACGAAGTGGCAGCACCCGCAGGGCCCGCTCCGACTATGATCACTTTTGTCTCCAATACTGTTTTTGCCATTGACTGTAAAGGTCTGTATTATGCCCGAATATCAAAAAAACAAAAAAACCGGGATCTGCCACAACAGATAATCATTTTTGTAAACGACAGAATGGACGGGCATTACCGATTATTCGTAATTTCACTTCAAAAAACTGGCATGGATACACAGGCAGGAATAGGTTCGAGGGTAGAGCATGTGCATTTTGGTCGCGGCGTGATCGTAGATGCAACCCTGGATGCCTATACAATTTGGTTTCGCTCCCAACAGGGCACACGCAACATAAGCAAGGATTTTGAGGGACTGACAATGGTCGAAAAAACGGAAAACACGGAACCTTCCGGTCAGATATCGTTAGCGGATATTGAACAAGCCCTTTCAAATGTACTGGATCAGCGCCTCCACGAGGTCCAGATCGTACCATTGGCTCCCCGATGGAAACGCGGCACTTTGGTCATGAAACCGGGTGACTCCACGCTACAGTCTAAGGAGGTTCCGATCGAGACTTTTTTCCATAAAATAGTCATGGTTCGTGATCGCCTCCGCGTAATGGAACAAAAAATAAATGCAAGCAAGGTGCTGGAAGAAGACGAAAAGGTAGAATTGCAGCAATACCTAACTGCTATTTATGGCTCGCTCACTACGTTCAACGTGCTCTTCAAAGAACCCATTCACCAGTTCAAAGGCGCCGGCGGAAAAGATTAGAGTTTCACAAATCTCCCGGTCGTGGTGCCGGTAGCTGTTACGATACTTACAAAATAAGTACCGGAGTTCAGTTTTTGCCTGGTATGAAACACGCCGTTGGTCGTGCCCGTACCAGATTCCACCACGGTACCATCAGCCGCGGCCACAGTATAAGTCATGGTCTCCGTAAATCCGGTGGTAAGCACGATACTGAGGTCTCCGCTTATTACCGGATTCGGATACAATTCGAGATGCCCCAAAGCAGCTGCTTTGTTGTTGACTGCGGCATGCACTATATCCAATTTGCGCACCCTATAATTGCCATAATCGGCGATATAGACATTGTTCTGCGGGTCTACACCCACACTTTGAGGGGAATTGAGTTCCGCAGACCATGCAGGTATCTCATCACCATTATACCCGTTGGTACCATTGCCCGCAATTGTAGATATTTTACCGTAGGGGCTCACCATGCGCACGCGCTGGTTGCCCATGTCGGCTATAAACAGATTGCCGCGGTAGTCAAGGGCCAAACCTACCGGAATATTCAGCCGGGCCAACGTAGCCGGACCTCCATCTCCATAATAACCCGGGCCTCCGGTTCCTGCCACTGTGTTAATATGTCCCAAACCAAATGAGTCTATCATACGCACCCTGGCGTTTATCATATCGGCTATGTAGATGTTAGATGCCGGGTCCACGACTACGTCTGTTGGGTTGTTGAGCTGGCAGGCATAACCATACCCGCCATCTCCTGAGTAGGCACCAGCCGTACCCGCCGTACCGGCAATTGTAAAAATAGTACCGTACGTGGCGCTTACTTTCCGGATGCAATTATTGTAAGTGTCGGCTATGAATAAATTGCCCAGACTGTCTACTGCAATACCACATGGAAAATTCAAAGTCGCGTTCGTAGCCGGCCCGCCGTCGCCATAAGACCCTGCGGCACCGGTACCGGCCACCGTCGTGATGACACCGGAAGCAGACACTTTGCGGATGCAGTTGTTACCCGCATCGGCAATGTACACATTACCATGCCAGTCGGCTGCAATCCCCCGAGGCGTATTTAGTTGTGCATTGGTAGCCGCCGCAGAATCTCCCGAGTATCCCGAGGTGCCATTGCCTGCAATAGTTGTGACCAAACCCGATGCATCTATTTTTCGCACACAATTAATGCCTAGATCTGCGTAAAAAACATTCCCGAAACGATCGGCGTGAACATGTATGCAACTCTCGATCTGTGCGGTATCGGCCGCTATATTATCGCCGTTATAACCCTGGACACCGGTACCCGCGATGGTAGAAATTTCCTGTGCTCCGGCTGTAAGCCCGAAACAAAACATCGTAGCCAGCCCAAAAGCTTTAAGCAATCGTTTCATTTTTTTCATTTGCTGCAAAGTTACAGTACAAATTCGTGTCCGTTCATGGCAAACCATTCGCGCATACCGCAGACCTGGTTCAACACAGTTGAAACCATCCATACAGACGTATACCTGCCGTATATTCTTGGAGACTGCACCGGGGCAAAAACAAAAGCGGCCGGATCGCTCCAGCCGCTTTCACTTTTCACCTCAAAACCCAACTAATCCTTAAACACACACTATTTTACTTCTTCATATTCAGCATCGGCCACTCCGCCATCACCGTTACCGGCATTCTGGTGGTTGCTACCCTGCGTAGCATCAGCTCCCGGATAACCCGATGGCTGCTGACCTGCTTTGTACATATCTTCACTGGCAGCCATCCAGGCAGCATTCAGTTGCTCCTCATATTTGTCTATCGCCTCGAGATTTTCTGCTTTGTGGGCTTCTTTCAAGCTTTCCAGCGCTGATTCAATGGCAGACTTTTTGTCGGCAGGGATCTTTTCACCGTACTCTTTCAGCTGCTTTTCAGTATTAAAGACCAGAGCATCAGCTTTATTAAGCTTTTCCACGCGCTCACGTACTATTTTGTCCGTTTCTTCGTTGGCTTTTGCCTCATTCTTCATCCTTTCTATTTCGTCCTTATTCAGACCCGAACCCGCTTCGATACGGATATTCTGCTGCTTACCTGTTCCCTTGTCGCGAGCTGTAACATGCAATATGCCATTGGCGTCAATGTCAAATATCACTTCTACCTGTGGCACTCCACGCGGTGCGGGTGGTATTCCGTCGAGGATAAATCTACCCAGGCCTTTGTTATCCTTAGCCATGGGACGTTCACCCTGCAGGACGTTAATTTCCACACTTGGCTGACTATCGCTGGCGGTTGAGAAAGTCTCACTTTTCTTGGTAGGTATAGTCGTGTTAGATTCTATCAAACGGGTCATTACGCCACCCATAGTCTCAATACCCAGTGACAGCGGCGTTACGTCCAGTAGCAGTACATCTTTTACGTCTCCAGTCAGTACCCCACCCTGTATGGCTGCGCCAATGGCCACAACTTCGTCAGGGTTTACACT
>CAIYJV010000354.1 GCA_903926605.1 uncultured Bacteroidota bacterium | reverse complement strand
GCTGCCTTCCATAGAAGCCGTTGGAATAGTATATGCCTCGAACAGGAACATCCTGATCAGCGTAGCCGCCACAATTGCGAAAACCGCAGCGTCAAGCCATTCACGGCCTACGCTTTTCTTTTTCTTTGGTGTGGCGGTGCCTGTTTCGCTGTTCTTTTTGAAAAATGCCATGGGTGCGATTATTGAAGTCAAAAGTAACAAACTCCCATACATTAAACGAACGATGCCACGGGCGGCATTTACTTTTAACAGTAAAAAATACATTTTTAACAAATGAATCGTGGTCTACCCATCGGAATGCCGGAGAGGTAAAAGCACTCGGTTTAATTTGGCTTCCCGTTTTTTTGCAGATTAGAAAGCGCTAAAAATTTTAAATGCCCGTCGTGGATTGCATTTTTTAGCATTTTTTTTTGGGGAAGGACGTACCCCGTTTCAATATTCAAATTATTAAATTTCAAATATACAATTCTCCGATTTTCCCACGTTATTCACATTTTGCTCTTGTATTATATCTGAGACCCTTTTTCAGCCTTGGATTGATTATATTTGCAGTTCCTTCTTATAATAGATTATGGATCAGAATACCGGAGAAAATACACCACTCGATTCTTCAGAACAGAACGACAAAATAATTAATATCAACATTGAGGAGCAAATGAAGACGGCCTACATAGATTATTCTATGTCGGTGATCGTGGGTCGTGCGCTTCCGGATGTGCGCGATGGTCTGAAACCTGTACATCGCAGGGTGCTGTTCGCAATGAGCGAACTGGGAAACACCTTCAACAAGCCCCACAAGAAAAGCGCACGTATCGTGGGTGAGGTACTCGGTAAGTATCACCCGCATGGTGATACATCCGTGTACGACGCTATTGTACGTATGGCACAGCCCTGGAGTCTTCGCTACATGATGATTGATGGTCAGGGTAACTTTGGTAGCCAGGATGGCGACAATCCGGCGGCCATGCGTTATACCGAGATCCGGATGCAGAAGATGGGCGAGGCCATGATCGAGGATATTGACAAGGAAACAGTAGACTTCAGCCTCAACTTCGATGATACCCTGCAGGAACCTACCGTATTGCCTACCCGTATACCACAACTACTGGTCAACGGATCGTCGGGTATTGCTGTGGGTATGGCGACCAATATGATGCCGCACAACCTCTCTGAGGTGATAGACGGCTGCCTGGCCTACATAGACAACCGCGAGATAACCATAGACGAACTGATGAAGTTCGTCAAGGCGCCTGATTTTCCTACCGGTGGTATCATTCACGGTATAGAGGGTATCAAGGCCGGCTTCCATACGGGTCGTGGCAGGGTGGTGTTGCGTGGTGTGGTAAATATAGAGACTGCAAAGAATGGAAAGGAATCCATCATAATCACAGATGTGCCTTATCAGGTGAGCAGGGATACCCTCACTGCCAAAATAGGATACCTCGTCAATAATAAGATAATAGACGGCATCACCCACGTAGCCAACGAATCTAATAAAGACGGCTCGCGAATCGTGATCGAACTGCGTAAAGATGCAGTGGCTCAGGTGATCATCAATCAGTTGTATAAATACAGCGAACTGCAGACCTCCTATGGCATCAACAACGTGGCGCTGGTAAATGGCCGGCCACGTACGCTGAACCTGAAAGACCTGATCTCTGAGTTCATCACTTTCCGTCATGAGATCGTGGTACGCCGCACCAATTACGAGCTTCGCGAAGCTCGCAAGCGTGCCCACATTCTGGAGGGTTATCTGATTGCCCTGGACCATCTGGACGAGGTAATTGCGCTGATACGTGCATCCGTAAATCCGGAAATAGCCAAGGACGGGCTGATCACACAATTTGGCATGAGCGAGATTCAGGCCAAGGCGGTATTGGAACTCAGGCTCCAGCGTCTCACCGGCATGGAACGCGACAAGATTCGTGAGGAACATGCAGAACTGATGAAACTGATAAACCACCTGGAAGAAATACTGGGCAATGAAAGCATCCGTTTCCAGATCATCAAGGATGAACTGTTAGATGTACAGAAAAAATTCGGCGATGTCAGGAAGAGTGAGATACACTACATGGCCGACGAAATGAGCATTGAAGACCTGATTGAGAAGGAAGATGTGGTCATTACTGTTTCGCACCTGGGTTATATTAAGCGTACGTCGCTTGACGAGTACCGCTCTCAGCGTCGCGGTGGCCGCGGCTCAATGGCGGCGAAAACCCGGGAAACCGACTATATAGAACATCTTTTTATTGCCTCTACCCACCATACGCTCATGTTCTTCACCGAAAAGGGCCGGTGTTTCTGGCTTAAGGTGTACGAAATACCAGAGGCAGATAAGAACGGCAAGGGACGCGCCATCCAGAATATGATTCAGATACCACCTGACGATAACATCCGCACGGTGATAGACGTACCCAATTTTGATGAAGAGGATTTTGTGAATTCACATTATGTGGTGCTTTGTACCAAGAAGGGTATTATTAAGAAAACAAACCTCAAGGAATTCAGCCGCCCCCGTGCGAATGGTATTATTGCCATTACCATCGAGGAGGGCGACCAGTTGCTCGATGTGTCTTTGTCTCAGGACAACAGTTATATTATGATGGCGGTACGCTCAGGACGGGCTATTTGCTTCCCTCAGGAAAAAGTAAGGGCCACAGGTCGTGGTGCGATTGGCGTGTTTGGCATAGAATTGGATGAGAACAATGATGAAGTCATTGGTATGATCTGTGTAAGCAAAAAAGATCTGGATAAACAAATACTTGTAGTTTCTGAGCGCGGGCTTGGAAAACGTACTCCGTTCTTCGAAAAAATTGAAGAGGGTAGTGCAGATGCGGCAGAAGGAGATGATTCACACAACATAGTGGAGATCAACGATGCCGATGGCAATCCGGTTAAATATCATATCTCTTACCGTATCACCAATCGTGGCGGCAAGGGTGTGAAGACCATCAATATCACGGAGAAAACCGGTGCGCTTGTAGGTCTGCTGGGTGTTACGGAAAGAGAGGATCTGATGATCACTTGCCAGTCGGGCATATCCATCAGGACCAAGGTGTCCAGTATCCGTGAAGCGGGCCGTGCCACACAGGGTGTAAAGCTTATCAATATCGAAGACAAGGATAAGATAGCTGCAATTGCACGTATCGCAGAGCAGGAGGAAGACGATGACCTGTCTGAAAACGAAGAGGGCGGAGAAGGTGCCACCGACGCTGGTAATGACGAACAAGCACCGGCAACAGAATAAAAAACTATTTTTGCACCCGGTTCCGTGGTAATGTGCCCGGCAGACCGGTAAAAGATACAAATTAAGTACTCAACTAACAGAACGAGCGATGAAGAAGTCAATCTTGATAATGGCTGCCCTTGGCCTTTATTTACACGCACATAGCCAGGACATTGTGGTAGAATCGGCCCTTACGGCATTGAAAACCGGAAATCTGGACGAGGCAAAAACAGACATAGACCGTGCTATTGCCTACCCAGGCACTCACGAAAAACCCAAGGCACTCCACGCAAAAGCCAGGATATACATGCAGATACAGCTGCAGAAGGTGCCCAAGTATATAGAAAGCCACCCTTATCGTGAGGCAGCTCAGGCTTTAATGCGGCTTGCAGAAGTAAAACCTGATTATGAAAAGGCCGATGTGGACATGAACCTCTTCAATTGCGCAATCATGTATTATAATGACGGTGTGATGGCATTCAACAACAAAAAGGCAGATGAGGGCCGCGAGTGTATGTTGGCTGTGGTAAAAATCCACGACCTGAACGGAGGCAAACGGTACGAAAAGTATCCGGATGACAAATTCCCGCGCAAGAAAATTGACACCATTTCGGCAAACGCCAATTCGAGTGCAGCTATCAGCTTTATGATGGATACCATGTACGTAAAGGCAATTCCAGTGCTGGAAGCAGTATGTGCAAACCCCATCACAAAGACGCCGACCAACTTTAACTTCCTGATCGAATGCTACAGCAAGACCAACAAAGAGACCGAGTTGTTTGCTACCCTCGCTAGCGCCCGGAAGGCTTTCCCTGACGATAAAGTGATACGTAATAATGAGATCTACTATTATTTCAAGGCCGGCAGACAAGCTGAACTATTGAAAAAACTGGAAGATCTGGTTGCTGCCGAACCCGAAAATGGCGATTTGAATTTCAATTTGGCCATCATGTATCTGGATATGGTGAATAACAAGGAAAATGCAGGTAAAATAGACAAGCCGGGTACCATTATTAAGGCCGAAAATGCCTTTACAAAAGCGCTGGCAAAGTATCCGGACAATCCCGCATTCAACTACAATTTCGGGGTTCTGTATTATGATCAGGGTCGTGACGCAAACGAGGAAATGAATGCGCTGGCAGACAAGATAAATGAGAAGGGCCAGAAGAATGCCAAAACAGAACAGACGCAATACGACGCCACCAAAAAGAATCGCGACGCAATGTTTGCCAAAGCGACTACTTACCTTGAAAAAGCGGAAACTGGTTACGCAGGATTGATCAGCAACAAAAAGGAAACCAAAGAAGACCGCTCTACCTACAAAAATTGCCTTACCGCGCTCAAGGATGCTTACACCATTCTGAGCAAGGACGACAAATACAAGGAAATTAAAGCGAAACTGGA
Source organism: uncultured Bacteroidota bacterium (assembly GCA_903926605.1). Lineage (GTDB taxonomy): Bacteria > Bacteroidota > Bacteroidia > Chitinophagales > Chitinophagaceae > CAIYTT01. The sequence goes on along the minus strand of CAIYJV010000354.1, from coordinate 4,288 downwards.
GGCATTTCAGCCTTAATAACGGTTCTCAGACTACCATTCAGCATAAAGGCAAATATGAAAAAGCAGTTTCTTTCTTTTGTTTTGGCGATAGCCGGGTTTGGCGCGATAGGCCAGGAAAAGAATCTTACCGGTGCGCTTGAGGCCCTGAGCAAAAAGAACTACGAAGAAGCGAAGTCGTTGGTTGATGCCGCAATGACGAACGGAGAAACAAAAGACAAGCCCAAAACCTTGTTTACAAAGGTCAGGGTATACGACAAACTACAGGAAGAAGCCAAATACAAAGACGCCTATCCGTACAGGGATGAAGCAACAGCATTGCTGAAACTGAACGACGTAAAGCCGGATTTTGAAAAGGCGGCAACCGACCAGTATCTGGTGCGGTGCGCCTTTTTTTACTTCAACGACGGTGCGCAGGCGTACAACGACAAAAACCTTAAGGAAGCTTCAGACCTGATGAAGATGGCCGTTAAGATCCACAATCTGGGCGGGGGAAAAAGGTTTGAGAAATATCCTAACAAGCAGTTTGATACCATTTCTGCTGAAGCCAAACTCACCAGGGGTAATTGTGCATATTATACCGGTAAGTACGATGATGCGATATCATTTCTTGAGGATGCCAAGGCAAGCCCCATTACCAAGTCTGCTGCTGTGTTTGAGTGCCTTATTGACGCGTACAACAAGGTGAACGACTCCACACTCATGCTGGCTACTATTAAAGAGGCCCGCAAGTCGTTTCCTGACGATGCCATAATACGTAACTACGAGTTGAAGTATTACATGAACTACGGCAAGAAGGAAGATATGCTGCGCAAGATGGAAGAGGCTTCCGCCAAGGATCCGGGTAATGGTGAGTTGTGGTACAATCTGGGAACGACCTACTACATACAAGCTGATCCCAAAAGTGGTAAAAAGCCGGTAAACGCTGCAGACCTGTTAGCTAAATCTGAAGATGCTTATAAAAAGGCCATAAAAGCCGATCCCGAAAACGCAGAGTATAACTTTAATCTGGGCGTTTTGTTTTTTAACCAGGGTAGCGACAACAACGACTTTATGGCCGCGATCACCAGTAATACGGAGGCGGACCTGAAAAAATTTGAGGAACTGAAAGGGCTGCGCGATGTGTTTTACCTTAAAGCGCAACCGTATTTCGAGGCAGCCTACAAAACACTGAACGCAAAGGAAAGTAACCTGAAGGGTGAAAACAAGTCTATATATAGGTCTACGGTCTATTCGCTTTACCAGATATATTCAACCCAGAACAAAGCCGACAAGTCAAAAGAGCTGAAAGCGAAGTATGACGCTTTGGGGCAGTAACGCCCTCCAACCCACCGCCAACAACGTGTTAAACAAGGTGTATTTCTGCCTTTTTGCGCGCGCTTACCATTTGCATGAAGTACCTTTGTGGTAAATTATTTCTTAGGGGATTACTTAAAAATCAGGCAAATTGAAGCAGGAATGTATTTCGGTCTTCGACATTTTTAAAATAGGCATTGGCCCATCCAGTTCTCACACGCTGGGGCCTTGGCGCGCTGCACTTCGTTTTATAGATACCGTAAAAAGGAAGTCGCCTTCGCAGTTGGCGTCAGTTCGGGTATTATTGTACGGTTCGCTGGCAAAGACAGGTAAGGGTCATGGCACCGACGTGGCTGTGATATTGGGCCTTTGCGGCGAAGACCCTGAAACATTCCCGGTAGATTTGATTGACCCTGCCATTGCCGGGATAAACGAAACGGGCAGATTGTCAATGAGATTTTCGTTTGACAGTGCGGCGGAAAGGGTTGACTTACCATTCAAGCCGGAAACGGATATTGTGTTTTTGTTTTCAGAGAGTTTGCCCTACCATCCTAATGCCCTTACGTTCATTGCATCCTTTTCAGACGGAGACGAGATTGCCGAAACCTATTATTCCATAGGCGGAGGTTTTGTGGTAAAAGAGGGAGAGGAGAGCGGTGTGCACCACGATGTTACTTTGCCATATCCGGTTTTTTACGAGGAGGACCTGGTAAGAGCCTGCGGGGATACTGGTTTAACCATATCCGGGTTGGTAATGCTGAACGAATGCGCGTGGCGACCCGAGGCTGAGACACGAAAAGGTGTTTTACGCATTTGGAATGAAATGAAGCAATGTATTTACCATGGAGTACATACGCAAGGCATATTGCCCGGTGGTCTGGACGTGGTGCGCCGCGCTGCAGAATTGAACCGTAAGTACACCGAGGGACATACCTATACTAATTTCGACGAGTGGATCGAATTGATACGTAAGGGTGGGGCTTCATTCTCCCATATAATGGATTGGGTCACCTGTTTTGCGCTGGCTGTAAATGAAGAAAATGCATCCTTCAGTCGTGTGGTGACCGCGCCAACCAACGGAGCTGCCGGGGTGGTACCTGCTGTACTGCTGTACTTTATTGTTTTCTGTGATGGCAACGACGAAAGTAAGATCATCAATTTCCTGCTTACCGCATCTGAGATAGGCAGTATTTTTAAAAAGGGGGCCACGCTTTCTGCCGCGATGGGTGGCTGTCAGGCAGAGATCGGAGTATCTTCTTCTATGGCTGCCGCAGCGCTTACAGAGGCATTGGGAGGCAGTCCGAGACATGCGCTCATGGCAGCAGAAATTGCCATGGAGCATCACCTGGGTCTAACTTGCGACCCTGTGGCAGGTCTGGTGCAGGTGCCCTGCATAGAACGCAATATGATGGGCGCGATCAAGGCTATCGCTGCAAGCCATCTGGCTATGCAAAGCAATCCAGACAATGCACGTATCACACTCGATAATGTGGTAAATACCATGTGGCAAACAGCCCTGGATATGAGCCATAAGTACAAGGAAACCGCTGAAGGCGGCCTGGCACTGCAAATACCCATAAGCCTCACAGATTGTTGATGCTGTAGCAAATCCTTATTTTTGACTATGAACATTTTCGTTGCCCGGATCCTGCATGTGCTTGTGGTAATACTTGTTACGACGGTAGCCGTAGGTTGTCACTCCAATAATAGTGCCAATGAGTTTCGATCGACGGGTAATCCGGTTCAGGATTATTTCCATCGTAATCATTATGCATTCCCTTTTCATGTGGACACCAGTAAGCCAGTTTGCAGAATAGAAGACAGTCTTCGGATTTTTGGAACCTGGGATAGTAAAAGGGCACGACTGGCAAAACAGGCAGGAGATATTCTCCGTACAAAATTTGTGAATGAATCAGCAGTTACCAAGGGTGATTTGGCATACGCTGTGTTCCCGGTAGTTGTTTATTTTATAGATTCGCCCGACTGCTGGTATCGGGTGCAGCTAAAGGAATACAGCAACAATAAGTTGCGCCTTTCCGCAGCAGATGCAGGCGGTCAGTTGTGTGATAGCGGACGAATAGTGACACGGACACGCAATGTGGAACTTCTGATCAATGAAGATGGGTCGCTTGAGTACCAATGCGACCAGGAACTGTAATTGTTACCTATTGTATTTGCAGCAGCCGGCCTTCGGGAAAGGCGATCTTTTCAAGGTACAGCCCATGACCATCTACGTTAAAAGATGCCTTGGTGCAGTCGTTTCCTTCTATTATTCCGGTAAAGCCAGCTATGGTTTGTTTGCCTCTTGCTACTTGTAGCTGCGTTCCTACCAGTCCGCGCACCATACCGCGCAGAAACCGGTTGCCTTCCACCACATAGTGCAATTCCCTGTCGTGTACTTCCCAATGAGAATCGGTAATATGGCAGGTGAATGTTTTGGATTGTGTATTTCGCTTCGAAAAGGACTCAAAATGCGTATAGCAGGGTATTATGGCTGCTGTTTGATCCAGGAGTGCCCTGTCCAGCGCAAAAGGGAAGAAATAGGCCCGGTTCACCAGAAAGGGGTCTTTGTGCTGATAGATGCGGTACCGGTATCTGCGGGAGGTAGCTTCGAACCGCGCATTGAATTCTGTGTCGGCGGCCTTGTATATAGCTTTCACCGCTATGCCGTGTGGCAGTATGGCGTTGCATTTGTACAGGAAGTCGGTACGCAATTCGGCATCTTCAGCCAGGTCGAACTGATAAAAGTTGCACAAGGCGTGTACGCCTTCGTCCGTTCTGCTGGCGCCCAGAGTTGTGGTGGGCATACGCAGTAATGTGCTCAGCGTTTTGTTCAGGTTCAGCTGCACGGTCTGTATTTCCCCCTGCACCTGGGAACCATGAAAACAGGTGCCATCATACACTACTTCCAAAACAAAACGGGTTGGCACGGCAGTTGTACTTTTATGGGTGAGACAAACCAACTTCAAAAAAAATGCCCCTGATCGGGGCATTT
>CAIYJV010000353.1 GCA_903926605.1 uncultured Bacteroidota bacterium | reverse complement strand
ATGACAAACAAAATTGAAAAAGGGTATCTGGACATACCCGTTGATCCAAACCTCGACTTATTTGAAGAAATAAAAAAACTAAAAAAAGAGAAAAACGCCGTATTGCTGGCACATTATTATCAGGAACCTGATATACAGGATATAGCCGACTACATAGGAGACAGCTTGGGTTTGGCCCAGAATGCTGAAAAAACAACCGCAGATATTATTGTATTTGCCGGAGTGCACTTCATGGCCGAAACCGCTAAAATCTTAAACCCCGGAAAGAAAGTACTACTGCCTGATCTTAATGCCGGCTGCTCACTAAGCGATAGCTGTCCGCCGGAACTGTTTAAAAGTTTTAAAGATAAACATCCTGACCACCTTGTTATATCCTACATAAATTGTTCGGCTGGAATAAAAGCGCTCAGTGATATTATTTGTACCTCTTCTAACGCTAAAGTAATAGTTGACAGTTTGCCACAAGACCAAAAGATAATTTTTGCCCCCGACAAAAATCTGGGTAGATTCATAAATGAGAAGACCGGCCGAAATATGGTATTATGGAACGGATCGTGTATGGTGCATGAGATTTTCTCGCTCGAAAAGATTACCAAACTAAAAAGCAGAAATCCAGAAGCAAAATTTATTGCCCACCCCGAGTGTGAACAAGATGTACTGGACCAGGCAGATTTTATTGGTTCTACATCAGACCTCTTGAAATATACTCAGCACAACCAAGCTCAAACTTTTATTGTAGCAACCGAATCAGGAATTTTGCACCAAATGATGTTGGCATCACCAGACAAAACATTTATTCCTGCGCCTCCCAATAATTCATGTGCCTGCAACGATTGCCCGCACATGAAACTAAATACACTGGAAAAATTATATCTCTGTCTGAAATATGAGCAACCCGAACTTACCATGGACGAAGGGTTGCGAATACTGGCAAAAAAGCCAATTGACCGTATGTTGGCACTTAGCAGACAAGCGGGGTTGTAAAGCCAATATTTTAGAATTAAATACAGCCGGCCAATAATATATTCAAGTATGGTAAAAAGAATTGTTTTTACCAAAAAACACTTAACTTGCACCTGAAAATATATTTTTATGAAGCACAACTATCTATTTAAATCTGTTCTGTCCGGTATTATCCTGGCGGCAGGCAGTGTAGCGAACGCCCAGTGCGTTCATCCCATCACTTATTCGGGTGGTGCAGGTGGTAACAGTTCATTCTTCGGTTGGGTGGGCGAAAGGTTTGAAGTAGTCTATCCCCCACAAATAGCCGGGGACAAGACTTACACAACACCTAACACTAATGACGGTGCTTCCGGCACATGGGCAGGTTATCCAGGTGTGGCTCCGGCGTTAGCTATGATAGCTCCTAACAACAGAGTAATAACTTATCCAACCGACTCCTGTATTTCAGGTGGACCAGTTACCATTGATATGACCGGCAAAATCGCCATGGTCTACAGAGGCGGTGGTATTGAATTTGGGTACAAGGCTTGGGCAAGTATGAACGCCGGTGCGTCTGCCTGCGTAATTGTAAACAACGTAGATGGTGGACCAGTAGGTATGGCTGCCGGTACTTATGGTGGTAGCGTAACTATCCCGGTATTCATGATCTCTAAAGCAGACGGTTATGCGATAGACTCTATGATTCATCAGGGGGATTCAGTTTTTATTAACGCATTCGAGTGGGGACAGAACAACCTTAATGATCTTGGTATCGTGAATGGTGGTCTTGCTCAGTGGCACAATGGTGCAATACCTTCTTACGAACTGACAGCTGGAGGTGATCCGATGGCATATCGCGGTTTCGACGGTGCATATGTAGCGAACTTCGGTACCAGCGACGCAAGCAACGTTACCCTTTTGGCAACTACTTCTTTTACACCCACAGGCGGATCGGCTTCAGTAGTTCACAAAGATTCTGTTACTCTGGCTAGTTTCCCACAGACTGACTCTATCTGGGCTATGTACTGCCAGCAGTACAACGTAGGTCAGTATGTAACCGGTAACGGTATGCTTGACGTAACCTACAATGTACACCAAAATGGCATAATTGATCAGTTCCCCTTCGACAACACAGCTTCTTATCAGGTTCAGATGACCGACAACGTGTACACAAAAGGCCGTTGGGACGCAGCTAATCACCGTCCTTTCTGCACATTCTACACTGGCCCGGGCACTAACTCAGGTGGCACTTATGACAACTATGTTTGGGGTCCTTCTTTCTATGTAAAGACCAGCAGAATTGCTGACTCTTCAACATTCTCATTGGTTACAGCAACTTCTTCAGGTCTTGTTTGGACTATTCCAGCAGGCAGCTACACTTCTGTATACCTGCTGAAGTGGATAGATGGTTCAGGTTCTACCGCTGCCGATAGCTTTATGCAGAACGAAGAATTGTGGCTGCAGGGTGTTGGTACTTATAACTACAATGGTACTACCGACTCCAGCTTTAAATTCTATTCTGTAGCTTTCACTGACTCAAACGGTACTAACCCCGGCACTATTCGTCTCGACTCTAACAGTTGGTACTGGCTGGGTACAGAAATGCCTCAGGCTTTAACTACCAGCTATGCAATAGGTTGCGACGGTATCAACAATGGTTACCCACGTCTGTATGGCCGTGATACTTTCAACAACTATGTAGAGTATTATGCTCCACTTTGGTCAGGCGGTAGTCGTACTAACGAAGGTTCTACCATGTTGGCTTACAACAACTACTTTGATGCAATCGTTCCTTTTGGCGGAACTTATTACGTGACTTCACTTGACTCCGTAATTTTCCCCAACGAAAAAGGTTTGATACCAAACGTTTCTCTTTCTACAAAGATGTGGCCAACCGCAACAAGCAATGTAACAAAAGAAACTACATCTTTGAATGTGTATCCTAACCCGGCATCAGATGTAATCAACGTAAATCTGAGCATGGAAAAAGCATCTCAGCGCGTGATCTACAAAGTGCTCAACACTTCTGGTCAGATCGTGAGCAGCGAAACACACAACAATGTTCAGTCTGAAGTTTATACGTACAATACGAACAAACTTGCTTCTGGCGTTTATTACATGATCGTAATGCTCGACAACAAGACTATGTACAGGAAATTCACTGTGATTCATTAATCGCTGATTTTTCAACGTAATTAGAGAAAAGGCTATCGATAAGATAGCCTTTTCTTATTTTGCACTCAACGCTAAACAAGAACTTTGTAAAATGGTACAGTCTCAAACCAGGTTGTCTGTAAATATTAATAAGATAGCCACACTGCGCAACAGCAGGGGCGGAAACAGGCCAGACGTGCTGCAGGTGGCTATAGATTGCCAAAAGTTTGGCGCAGACGGCATTACGGTACACCCCAGACCGGATGAACGCCATATACGGTATAGTGATGTGCGCGCGATCAGTAAAATAATTAACACGGAATTCAATATTGAAGGGAATCCCGTTGAAGATAAATTTGTGCAGTTGGTACTGGAGGTAAAGCCAGCCCAGGTGACGCTTGTGCCGGACAACCCGGGGCAACTGACCTCTAATCATGGTTGGGATACCGTGCGTGACCAGAAATATTTGCGTGAAGTAACTGAGTTGTTTCACAAAGCCGGTATCAGGGTTTCAATTTTCATAGACCCCGAATTAAGAATGGCTGAAGCAGCCCAAGACACCGGCACCGACCGAGTGGAACTGTATACCGAAGACTATGCGCGCAGATTCAATACAGATAAAAACGAGGTTGTAAAAAAATACATCGCTGCCGCTGCCACAGCTTGTGAAAAAGGCTTGGGGATAAATGCAGGACATGATCTGGATCTTGAAAATCTGAATTTTTTCAGGCGATCGCTTCCGGTCCTGGATGAAGTCTCGATAGGGCATGCTTTGATAGCGGATGCATTGTACTATGGATTAGAGAATACCATCCAGATGTACAAGCGGAAACTGCAGTTT
>CAIYJV010000352.1 GCA_903926605.1 uncultured Bacteroidota bacterium | reverse complement strand
TATCATTAACATGCTTGTCGTTTATCCGAGTAATGTCTACAGCCTGGCCAGTATAATGATTCGAATTCTTATGATGCTGAGCACCTGCTACTTCAGAAACGGTAATCTTATATTTTTTGCAAATTTCAATAAGTGCTATTAACAAATCACAGCTTATGTCCGTGTCACCACCAGGTGCTGCTGGCTTGTTCTTGTCCTCCAAGTAGCTACTTCTCTTAGGGCGAATGCCTTTTGCAATATCACTAATATTTTGTTTTGCGGATGCTTTATCTTCTGGATGTTCATGAACGTGTCTGTCAGCAAATGTAATATTATTCTTAAGATTTAATAATTGTCTTGCTAATTCCGGTTTGTCACAATCATCATCTGCTTTTTTGGGTTGCCCTGGCTTATATGGTTTGGCAGGGACTGGATTAACTCCCACTGGTTTGTCGGTCTGACCTGGCACCGGTCTATAACTAATCACGCCCGTTGGATCCGAAACCGGATTTTTTGGAACCGGGATTGGCTTAGATGGCAGTTGCGGTATTGTGGGTGGCGGCGGTTTAAAATTAGGTTTGGTGGGCGAAATCGGTGTAACATTCACCTTTTTAATTGGCTTCTTTTGCTCCTCTGTATCATCACCACCACCTCCTCCGCCACTACCACCTGTACCTCCTCCACCACCACCATTTCCACTTCCGTTCCCGCTGTAAGTACTGGTACCAGTACTACCTGAGTCACTGCCACTATCACCGCCACTCTTGGACGATGTTACCACACGTAGTGATGCTTTGCATTTTGCACATTGTTTGAGAATAGCTTGTGTATTCTTTAATTCGCTACCCTCTGCTTGTGCGCCAATTGCGCCCTTTGTGAAGTTCTGTGATTGTTCGGCATGAAAAATATATACTGGTCCAATTGTTCCGCCTGTTTGCGAATTCGAAACCGATGACGGGCTTAATGTGGCTTTGAAACTGTCTCCAAGACCTGTATACCCAGTTACTGTAAAAGAACTTCCAACCGGTGGCCCATAATAAACTGGATCGCTACAACCACTAACTGCCATGCAATCAGCAACAGCCTCATCGGTGCCTTTCTTGTAAAACACTAGTCGTCCACTGTATCCTGGACCTGTGCCTGAGACAATATATAGTATGTCGTAACAGGTATTAGATGATGACGTACCATCATTTACGTTGTTTGTGTCAGATTTGGGTGTGGAATACCTGCTATTTGAATTCGTGTTGCCACGGAAATTTGAAACAGGGTTTGCAGGATTACTCAGTGCGGATGATACATCGGTTACAGGATTAGTGAGACCATTTAGAAATCCGGATATTAGACTCCCTTCGGGTTGTATCAACATTGGTGAAGGTGCTTTGAACGATCCAGTATCCAGTGGATTCTTGAATACAGACGCCTGAGCCGGTGGCGTATTCAGTGCGAATGTAGTGTTCGTAACCGGGTTAAAGAATCCCGCTGGAGTTGGTGGAGCAGGAGGGGGTGCGACATCTGGTATTTTTCCTCCATTACTATATCCAGACGGTGTATATTTTGTATAGTCAGCCCCTCCGCTTCCGTCACCTGTACCTAATGAAGAATTTGAACCCGAATCTGAATTGCTATCTGAACTGCCGTTATCAACTTTTTGACAAAAATATTTATACCTGTCATGCCCCAAAAATTCGCTGTACTTTACCCAAGTATCACATCCTTGCCCGGAGTCCGTCACCGTGTATCGTTGACTCCAGCCATTATTAGCTAATTGCTGACGTTCATCATCATGGCCATCATCATAGTGCACAAATTGCTTGTCTTCCATCGTTTAAAGGTTTGGTAATAAAACAGATTAACAGCGTTCGTTTTGACACCTATGCGTAAATATGCATATCGCAAAATGTTCTAAAATCGCTCAAAGTGCCAAATGGTAAATGAGTTTGTCCATTTATCAAAAGGGTTACATCCCCACGCCAAAGTACGTTACCGGCAGTGCCCCACCAGGGAAAAATAAACGATACGTAATTATCGTTGTCAACAGTTGGGTAGATAAGCCGAATAGAGCCTTTCGGATACGGTTGTCCATTGAGCAGGATGTTGTGTAAGTCATAATTAAGTGTAGCCATATATAACAGTATTAGACAATTGTGAAATTTTAAAAAATGATTTTAGCAAACTATTTTAGAAATTTTTTTCTTTCACCTTTTAGGCTTGTACTGACCCAAAAAAAACTTTTTTTGCTGCTTTATAAAATCTCTCAAATGTTTGCTATTGTAAAAGTATACGCAATCGACAACCGCACCTTTAGTGCTATCTTCGATTGCGTGCCAAGGGAATTCACCAACAAATTCTCTCGTGAAACTATCCACCGATTCCAATGCATGAAAATCATAATTGATAATTTCCCAAAGAAAAGAAAATGTAAGGTCGTTCTTTAGATTTTTCT
>CAIYJV010000351.1 GCA_903926605.1 uncultured Bacteroidota bacterium | reverse complement strand
TATGGGTTTGTCCGGCCAGCGTAACCAAGGTGTCGCCCCGCTTAAAAAAGCCTGCCAGTTTCTGTGACGAGCCGTAGTAAATCACTTCATCTTTATCGCCGTGAAAAATTATGATCGGACATTTTGTTTTCGCTATATACTTGTAGGTGGGTAATGGATATTTCAACAGCGATAAGGGCACAATGGGGTATTCTCTTTTCATCATGTCTCCCATGCTGTAGTAGGGGGCTTGCAGTACTAATTTTGCCGGGTTATTGTTTGCGGCAGTCATCGCGGCCGGGCAGGTTCCAATCGAGTAGCCCAGCACGACGATCCGGTTTTCAGGGTATCTGCCCTTCAATGTGTCATATGCAGTTTGCACGTCGGTAAAAAATGATTCCTGCGAGTTGATACTGCCTTCGCTTTTTCCGAAGCCCTGATAATCAAGTATAAACAAGTCGTACCCCATTTTATCATACACGCTGTCAATGTTGCCCCAGGAGGCTATACTGCCTGCATTGCCATGAAGGTAGAATATCACACCGCGCGATGAATCTGCGTGAAACAAAACCGCCGACAGTTTTTTGCTGTCAGTATTGACGACTGTTATTTCCGTGCAGGGCCTGGCGAAAGTATAATGTGTTCCCGGATCTGTCTTTTGAGGATGGAAGAGTATTCGCTCCTGTTTCAAATAAAGTAATGTGCAACCTGCAAGGTAAATCATGCCGCATAGGCTCAAAATCACAACAATAATTCGCTTGATTATTTTGGGGGCTTTTGACATTGTATTTGGTATGTTCTAATTAAAATTAGTCGTTTTTAGTGGAAACTATTTTGTTGTTTCAAAATTAATACATAGTTTTACGATGTATAGCTTCTCTATGCTTAACTTTAAAACTTCATCATCATGAAAAAAGCATTGGTCGTAATTACAATTCTTACTATGGCATTTGCGGTGGCTCATACGGGATATCTTGCCTCCATGCGGGCGACGGAGCATTATCCGGAGGATACATTTCTAAAGAGTATAACCAATAACAAGCGCGCACTGATCATCACTGCGCATGACGACGATGCGTTTGCCTGCAGCGGAACTTTTTTAGGCCTCATCAAAAATGGGTGGAAAGTGCGACAGGTAGCATTTCTGGATAGGCGGCCCGAAAAACGAGAATTTTTCAAAGTGGTTGCAGAAAAAGCAGGTTTCGCCGGCTACGACCTGCTCGATATAAAATACAGAACCGACCTGGACAGTGGCAAACAACAGTACCAGCCGCTGTCTTACCAGAGAATTGCCGAGGTGTTTTGCCACGACACCGTTTATAATTTGGTGGGACGAATCATAGATTCATTTGCGCCGGAAGTTATCTTCACGCTCGACGACTCCATTGGCGGATATGGTCATCCGGATCATATTTTTATGAGCCGTATTGTCAAAGAATATTGTCAGCAGCATGCAGACGCCCCTGCATTCAAAGTGCGCCGGATATACCAGTCGGTATTTTCACCGTCGATGGCAGAGTCCATGATCATTAAGAACAGTTGGGTAACCTATAATCTTTTTGACGAAGCACGAAAGCTATATGGGCTAAAAGGTATGCCGGTCCCGGATTGCGAGGTCAGCATTTCCGGTAATGCCAGTGCCAAAAAAACTTTTATGTCCGGATTTGGTCCCAAGGACCAGCGAAACATCCGAAAGTTCGCTCCTGCGTATGAGTATTATCCGGCTTGGTTGTATTTCCGGATTTTTGACCGGGAGTTTTTTCATATAATAAACATAAAATAAATTTGGTGATGAATCAGGCAGAATTATTAAAAGGGACACTGGGAACCATCATATTGCGCTTGCTGGAAGAGCGGGGCAGGATGTATGGTTACGAGATAACACAGGTGGTAAAGGAAATATCGGGCGAACAGATTCTGGTCAAGGAGGGGTCGTTGTATCCGGCCTTGCACAAACTGGAGGCAGATGGTCTGGTGGTGACCGAAGAAGTATATATTGGCAAACGGGTACGCAAATACTATAGTCTCACCCCGGTTGGTAAAACCGCAACCGCAGAATCTGTGGACGAACTACTCCGGTTTCTGCAAACTATTCACCATTTAATCACAGCTCAGTCTTTACCGGCCTATGCAGCAGCTCAGTGACAACCTGACCGATATACTCAGATCCAGGATAATAAGTGGAGGCATCAGAGATCTGGATCTCGTGGAAGATATGCTGGATCATTATTGCTGCATTGTGGAGGAGCAAATGGACGGTGGAGCGGATTTTGAAACAGCCTACACTCTGGCCTTCCGGAGAGTGAATCCCGGCGGTATGCCTGAAATTGAGGAAGAACTTTTTTTTCTGTTAACGTTTAAAACACAACTCAATATGCAAAAGATCATTTATGGTTGCGGCTTTGTAGCTGCGTTCGGTATCTCCATGGGCTTTTTGTTCCGCATTGTTCATTGGCCGGGGGCCAACGTACTTCTTACGCTGGGTTTTTCGGCGTTGCTGT
>CAIYJV010000350.1 GCA_903926605.1 uncultured Bacteroidota bacterium | reverse complement strand
TGCTGCAGTAGGTATATGATGACGTTCCATAAATTTCTTGGAAAACGCCTTACTACCTTCCAGTTGCGCACCGGCTTTCGACGGGCCCACGACCAGAATATGCTGTAAAGACGCATCGGCCGCCATAAAATCGGCAATACCATTTACCAATGGCTCTTCAGGGCCTGGTATCAGTATGTCTATTTTACGCTCTATACAGGCCTTTTTAATGGCCTGAAAATTGTTGTAAGAAAAATCAAGATTTATCCCGTATTCGGCTGTGCCGGCATTGCCGGGAGCGATAAAAAAACTGCCGCAGTGTTCGCTTTGGCTCAGTTTCCATGCCAGCGCACATTCCCTGCCGCCAGACCCAAGTAGGAGTATATTCTTCATTTCCTGAAAATTGTCTGCAAAAAAAAGCAAAAAAAAGGTGACGCACCCGAAATTTTATTTACTTTGGCAGCAAGAAAAAAAACAATTCATATTATGAGCGATCAGATAGAGAACACTCCTTCCTCAAGCGGTCACCCGAAAGGGCTATATGTACTTTTTTTTACAGAGATGTGGGAAAGGTTCAGTTATTATGGTATGAGGGCGATCCTCATCCTTTTTATGACCAAAATGCTGGCATTCGATTCGAAGCTTGCGTCGGGCATATATGGTAATTTTACGGCTCTGGTATATTTAACCCCGCTTATAGGTGGGTTCATATCCGACCGCTACTGGGGTAACCGCCGCTCTATTGTAGTGGGTGGCCTGACAATGGCGATTGGACAATTCATATTGTTCTTCTGTGCGTCTATGGTTCATACCAATATGAGTCTGGCCATTACACTGTTTGTCATTGGACTCACTACACTCGTAATTGGCAATGGCCTGTTCAAACCCAATATCTCCACAATGGTGAACCAGCTGTACGGTCCTGGCGACAAGCGTGTGGATGCTGCTTTCACGATTTTTTACATGGGCATTAATCTCGGTGCGTTGTTCTCCCCCCTTATCTGTGGCACCCTTGCCGAAAAAGTAGACTACAAATGGGGCTTTTTTGCAGCCGGTGTGGGCATGGTGAGCGGACTTATCATGTTCCAGCTACTTAAGAACAAGTATATTGTTACGGCATCTGGTGAAATGATAGGCGGAAAGCCAAAGCCCGTAGAAAAACCGGTAAGCGCTGTAGATGGCACTGCGCTGAAAGCAGAGTTTTCGCCCGCTCGTATTGCGATCTGGCTGGGTGTGTACGCAGTTCTGTGGTATGTGTTCCTCACTTTCGTGGGTTTTAACTGGATCAGTACACTGGTATTCGCCACCTCTATTTCGGCTTCCGGATTTATTATTACAGATCCTATGCTGACAAAAGTGGAACGCCAGCGCATCATTGTGATCTATGTGGCTGCATTTTTTGTGATCTTCTTCTGGAGTGCGTTCGAACAAGCCGGTGCGTCGCTGACCATCTTTGCAGACAAACAAGTAGAACGCCATATTTTCGGTTGGGAAATGCCTGCAAGCTGGTTCCAGTCTGTAAATCCGTTGGCTATCATCGTATTTGCGCCTTTATTCGCAACTATTTGGGTAGCACTAGGTAAGAAGAACCGGGAACCCGCATCGCCACTGAAACAAGCCATTGGTCTTGCGCTGCTTTCTCTGGGTTATCTGGTGATCGCAATTGGAGTAAAAGGCGTGGATGCAAATCTTAAGGCTTCCATGTTCTGGCTCATTGGTATGTATATCCTTCACACGTTTGGTGAATTGTGCCTGTCTCCGATCGGTTTGTCTATGGTGGCTCGTTTGGCACCTATGCGGCTTGCGTCACTGCTGATGGGTGTTTGGTTCCTGGCCAATGCCATGGCCAACGACTTTGCCGGCATGCTGAGTAAATTGTACCCCGAAGGTGGTGTGGCAACCAGTATTTTTGGTCATCAGATCGCTACCCTTAATGACTTCTTTATGATCTTTGTGATCTTCTCCGGCGTAGCTGCTCTTGTATTGTTCCTCATATCCAGGTGGATGTTAAAAATGATGAACGGGTTACGCTAGCTGATTCAGTTTTTTCGTAAAAAAGCCGGTGTCCGTCACCGGCTTTTTTGTGCTCAATACTTGAGTTTTCCCGAGAATAACCTATTTTGCCCTTAGAAAACCTCAACACAATGAATACAGCAGAATCGAACGCACTCACCATAGATGATATTCAGAATTTTAAGGGCAAATACCCTAAACAACTCTGGTATCTCTTTCTATCTGAAATGTGGGAGCGTTTCGCATTCTATGGTATGCGTGGCATGCTTACCATTTTTATGGTAGAGCAGCTAAAGCTTTCTGAGCGCGATGCCAATCTGAAGTACGGCGCCATACAGGCATTTATATATACCATGGCATTCATAGGCGGCTTGTTTGCCGATAAGATCCTGGGCTTCCGGAAGTCTATTTTCTGGGGTGGCACTTTAATGATCATAGGAAGTGGTATTCTGGCCTTTTCACCGCAACATCTGTATTACATTGGAATCAGTTTTACTATTGTGGGTACCGGTTTCTTCAAACCCAACATATCCACTATGGTGGGTGGGCTGTATAAAAACGGTGATCCCCGCCGGGATGCAGGTTTTGGTGTGTTTTACTCAGGAATAAACATCGGGGCATTTCTAGGTGGTTGGGTTTGTATCGCCGTTGCTGACTACCATGGCTGGTCCAATCCGGCATGGAACGCACTTTCGTGGAATTTCGCATTTTCTCTGGCAGGTTTAGGCATGTTGATAGGCTTGGGTATTTTCATATTCACCCGAAAAAGTTTAGCCGATATAGGTCTTTCCCCTTTAAGGGACAGGATGGAAATTTCCAAAATAAAGGTTTACGATATTATGGTATATGCGGGGTCTTTGCTAGTGATACCCTTTATCCTTTTGCTGGTTTCAAACTCAGATTTCACCGACTACTTTATGTATTTAGCAGGCCCACTTGCTATGCTCTATATAATATATGAAATGTTTAAATTCAACTCTCAAGAAAGACAAAAAATAATAGCAGCTCTCATTTTCATTATTTTTTCAATTGTCTTCTGGGCCTTTTTTGAACAAGCGGGCGGGTCACTAGCTTTGTTTGCACGATACAATATGCATCACTCTGTTCT
>CAIYJV010000349.1 GCA_903926605.1 uncultured Bacteroidota bacterium | reverse complement strand
TGTCTTTTGTGAAACCCATATTAGAGAGAGTATCCAGAGCGGATATGAGATCTGTGAACCAGAAAGGGTAGGTAAACCTCAACCAATATCCTGCGGTTCCCCGGTCCGGGTAATTGTCTTTTTTGAAAAGGTTTGAAGCCAGCAATTGGGCGGCTTTTACCGCTACAGGGTCATGTTTGTGCGATGGGTGGACGGCATACGCACGTAGTACCATACCTGTAACGAGATGTGAAAATGGCTGCGTGAAATCTGGTTCAATTGTTTTGAACCTCATGCTCAGCGTATTTAGTTTTTTACCGCGTGTTCTTAACGGAATAGCCCATCCACCTTCATTTTGAGTAGTTGATTGAAACCAGTTAAAGGCTGTGTTTATTTGTGGTGCATCCGCATAGCCACATTTTATCAGCAACTCGATAATCGCGCCGGTATAGTAGGGCGCATACTGGTTGCCAAGAATACCGCGAATATCGCCTTCTGTTGCGCAAAAATTAAATATAAAACCGGCGGCGTTTCTTATTGCGGGGTGGTCGGCTTTGAGACCGTAGCATTCCACCAGAAATCCAAGGTTGCGGTAAGTTTCAATCAGGTCGTAACTATCCTGATTTCGAATCTCCGGGTTGCCACCGGGGTATTTCCAGGATCCATTTCCTTTTTGCTTTTTTAAGATTTTAACCGGTTCAGGGAGCGTAAGTAATTGGTGCACATTGCCGTGTTCACTGCCGAGGATGTCTTTTGCAGCAAAAAAAGCAATGGCTTCATTGCCGGATAGGGCCAACGCGTTTGCCGACCTCGTAAGCACCTCGGATACGTAGTGGTCCATTAAAGTGTACTTTGAATATATAGCGAAAAGTAAATTGGCAAGGACTTTCGCCTTGCCAATTTACTTCGTTTATCCAAACTATTTCTTTTTTTCCTCTTTGTGTGGCTGAGCCGTGGGCTGCTGGCGGGGTATTTGCGGCCGTTGCTGTGGATTGCCAGGATTGTTGGGTCTTGGCTGTATATTAGGCTGCTGGGTCGGTTGAGGGAAATTGTGCATTTGCTGTTGTGGTGGATTTGCCCTTGGGTCCTGCTGGTGCTGCACAGGTTCCGGCTGACGCACAGGCGGATTGTTCCTTGGTTCCTGCTGGTGCTGTACAGGTTCCGGCTGGCGTACAGGAGGAATGTTCCTTGGTTCCTCCTGGTGCTGAACAGGTTCCGGCTGGCGCACGGGAGGCTGGGGCTGCTGGCGCACAGGTTCCGGCTGGCGCACAGGAGGCTGGGGCTGCTGACGCACGGGCTCCGGCTGCCTTACAGGTGGTTGCGGCTGGTGTTGCTGCGGATTTGCCTGTGGCATGGGGTGCTCCTGACGGAATCCAGGAACAGCATTGTTGTTTTGTTGTCCCCTCGGGCGATTTTCACCACGCCCATCAATTGGCCTTGGTGCCGTAATAACGTTCATTGGGCGCGCTGTGTTTACAGACGATCTTTCAATATTGGGGCGGTATACGCCTATTACCTGATTGTCGGACCTGATTGCCCCGGATTCGCGCACCTCATTGGTACGATGTACTACCACGGCTCTGTGTGTATCACGCTCTATCACTTCGGCACGTGGACCATAATTGTAATGTCCATAATGGCCACCGTGGTCATAGTTGTTCATAAATTCGGTATGGCGTAAATAGTAATGGTTGCGATTCCATCCTCCATAATAGTCATGCCACCGGGGTTCATACATATATCTTGGTTCCACGAAAACCCACCAATAGTCAGGACAATAATATCCGTCGCCCATTGCGTAGCCCGGTCCCAAAGGTGCCCAGCCGCAATATCCGCGGCCATATCTCCAACTTACCCAGGCCGGAGCCCAGTCATAACCCGGTATCCATATCCAACCATAATAGCTGTTGTATGTCCAGCGGCCGTAATGGTAGCAGGCCCACGCCCATGGATCGTCCGATACCCATGTGTTGCCATAGTCGGTCATGGCCCAGTATCCACGGGTGTATGGCCTGAAATCTGAATCCTCGTTGGGCACGAATACGTTTCCGTACTGAGGATCGTTGATCCACTGACCGTAGGGAGCAAGATTGTCGTAAAATGTCTGAAAGGAGACACTAATATCCTGGGCTTTTGCCGGGCTGGTCGAGCCCAGAACCAGGAACATGCAAAGCATTGGTGCGCTTACACAGAATAACCAGATCTTTTTCATTTTATTTTTTTTTGGGTTAATTAAATAACTAGCATTCGCTTTGTTGAAACAGTCAGTTCAATTATTGTGCCAACTTTTTAAAGTCTATGGGCAGTGTAAAAATATGCCATAAAAATTAAATTTAAAAACAAATCCCCGGAAGTGTACTACCGGGGATCTATTCAGTATTAAAAATAATTATTTGATGCCAGGTTTATTTCCCCAGTGCTTTTGCCATTGTGACACCTATGTCAGCCGGACTAGCCACAACATGTATACCGCACTCAGTCATGATTTTCATTTTAGCAGCTGCTGTATCGTCGGCACCACCTATGATTGCACCAGCGTGGCCCATACGGCGGCCTGCCGGCGCTGTCTGGCCAGCGATAAAGCCAACCACTGGTTTGCGCATATTGTCTTTCAACCAGTTTGCTGCCTCGGCTTCCATGTTGCCACCGATCTCACCGATCATAATGATACCGTCTGTTTCTGGGTCGTTCATGAGCAGTTCTACTGCTTCGCGGGTAGTGGTTCCGATGATCGGATCACCGCCTATTCCGATAGCGGTAGATACGCCGAGACCTGCTTTCACGGCCTGGTCTGCAGCTTCATAGGTCAGCGTACCAGACTTTGATACGATACCGATACGACCGGGTTTAAACACAAAACCGGGCATGATACCCACTTTGGCTTCGCCAGCGGTAATAATACCGGGGCAGTTTGGGCCCACAAGGCGACTGCCACGACCTTTAATATATTCACGGGCGTTCACCATGTCCTGAACAGGGATGCCCTCTGTGATACAGATTATTACTTTGATACCGGCATCAGCAGCTTCCATGATCGCGTCGGCAGCAAATGCCGGTGGTACGAAAATGATGGAGGTGTCGGCGCCTGTGCCGTCTACAGCATCTTTTACGGTGTTGAAGACAGGGCGGTCCAGGTGCTTGGTGCCACCTTTGGCGGGAGTAACGCCACCTACTACGTTGGTGCCGTATTCAATCATCTGGGTAGCGTGGAAGGTACCTTCAGTACCTGTGAAACCCTGTACAATGACTTTGGAATTTTTATTAACCAGAACTGACATGAGCTATTAATTTTTAAATCTCCGCAAAAATAAACTAATTGAATCCAAAAGCAAATGATTAAAAAAATAACCCTTTCCACCGGGGCGTAGTTATTGTTTTCCGATCACTGCATCGTAGAAACCCAGATAGTTGTTTATTTTCTTATCTGAGTACATTTTAGCATAGTTGCGGTCTGATATGATAACAGGTCTGTATTCAGATTTTTTAAAGGAATTGAAAAACAATGTGGCCATGAGTTCCAGTCTGTATTTTTCGGCATCTTCTGCATTGGCAAATTTTTTAACCAGCATCACGGTCTTGTCCATGTCGAAAAAATCCAGGATCACATCCAGTTTGGCATCCTTGTATTTGGTAGCGTTGAATGAAGCGATATTTTTTCGCAGGTCGGACACCCGGGAATCAATTCCCGGCAGCACAACCATGCAATAATGCGGACCCTCAGGGTTATGTTGGTACGATTCCGGAATTTCTTTCGATGGGTCGAACACAAACTTGGGTTCCGGTTTTTTTGCTGTAGCTCCTGTACTGTCAGTTTTAGGTTTAACAGCCGCTGTATCGGCAGCCCTGTTTTCACCTGGCGCCGAAGGTTTGTACCATTTTGGTACGCCATTTTTGCGTACATCGGCTATATATTCCCTTATGGACATGGCCCATCCGGCCAGCGTATCAGACGCAGGGTATGCCCGCAGGTAGCGATTCACAGAAGAGTCTGCGTTGTCCAGGTCGCCCATACCGGCCTTAGCCATAGCTTCAGCGACCATAAATCTCTTTTTAAACACCGGGTTCTCATAAGATTTCAATCCTACCTGGGTATGTACCAACGCTGAAGAGTATTGGTGATGTAGCAGCAATTCGTAGGTCTCGTCAAAGTATTTTGCTACCGTCATGTTTGCGCCGGCCGATTCAGATTTATTGCTTTCCCGGGGTTTGAGCAGTTTGGCATATTCCGATTCAGGGAATTTACTCACCAACTCTCTTGCATAGCTCTGTGCCTTATCCAGCTGATTTTGTTTTATGGCAATCTGGTAGCGCAGATACAATTCCTCTTCTTTTTGCTCGTGGTCGGGAAAACGGGTGTTCAGCTTGTCCAGCGTTGCAAGGCTATTCTTATAGTCGTCCAGCAAATTGTAGTATGCTTTGGCCAGTTGTATATATGCTTTCTGTTCGGCCTTTATATATTTTTTCTTTTGCTCCGGTGTATTCGGGATTTTGGCCAGCAGTGATTTTTCAGACGGCAAACCATTGTCCGCCAATTCGTCGTTTTGCGGTGTTTCCTTTATTTCGTCATCCTGTGAGTTCCCTGCGAAACTATTGGCAGCGGCCCGGCGCCAGTTGTCTGTTAGTTTACGATTCCCAAATTTCCTTTTAAAGTCAGCACTGCCTTGCAGTACCAGCGACGGATTTGAAAAATACCAATTGTTGTAGTCGCCTGTTTCGGGCGTTGTTTCGGTGGTGGGCGTAATACCGGCAACTATAGCGTTTTCAGCATTCGCCACGCTATCCAAACGGTTTTTTTCGAGATATTTTAGATAACGGTGCACAGCGGCAAGCTGATCTTTTTTGCTCAGTTCGCCCAGCTGAAGCAGACTGTCCAGATCGTGTATTTGGGTTGCGGGACCAACTATGTCGTTCAGCGTTTTTGCCCGGTTAATGTTAGCCAAACCCACGGTGTCCTTGGTACCTGCCGTATACTTTGCAGCACTGTCGTAAGCTGTTTTGGCTTGCTTGTATTTTCCGTCCACATAGTATGCATCACCCAGGGCTGCAAACGATAGTCCTTTCTGTTTTTTCGTTGCTTTAGGTGTGGCGATACTCTTGTTCAGGTATGTCACGGCATCATTGGTTTCGTGTGCCTGAATGGCAAGTTTGCCCAGCACATAATAAACCTGGTCGTAGTAGTTCACATACTTACCATCAGTCAATACCTTTTTCAGGGGCCGCATCGCAGTGGCTGCGTCCTGTCCGGCCATAAGGGCGTTATAGGCTATGTTTTTGCGGGTGTAAAAGTCCATCTCCAGCTTTGGGAAAAACTCCAGTACATGCTCGAAGTTGGCAATGGCACCTTCATATTCATTTCTGTTCTGCAGTAACTGACCACAGAGGAAGGCAGCCCGCATACGCAGCCAATCTTCCAGATAGGGGTCTTCCTGCACGATCTGTAACTGAGTGATGGCTGCCTGGTCGTTGTTTTCGTTCAGGTACGCAAAAGCCTTTTCGGCTGCAAGTCGCCCTTTCAGGTCGTCGGGAAGTTTGGCTTCAGACTCCAGCAGCGATATTACAGATTCTGCGTTTTCCACCATGTGCCACGAGGTATAGGTACGCGACAACCAGAGGATGGCGTCATTGTGAACCGACTTGTGTTTCAGAAATTCAAGGCTCGATTTGCTTTCGTCTTCCACTATCGAAGGCTGCGATCGGGACTTGCCTGAAGACCCGGATTTGGCCAGTTCTTTTTTCTTTTTTTCTTCGTCGCGGGCAATGATGTATTTAAATGAAGTAGCGGCGACCTCGTACTTGCCTTTATAATAATTGGCTTCGCCCAACAGTAAAAGCAGGTCGTTTTCCCATTTCACCCTTGGGTCATGTATCTGTATACCTACCGAGGCTTTACGGATAATGGTATCCATATCGCCTTTAAGCAAAGCAGAATCCTTGTTCGGATTAAACGGGTACAAATTTATCAGGGAATCATAGTTTTCCTTTCGGGATCGCTGCATATTTGCCAATGCCTCGTCCATTTTTTTATT
>CAIYJV010000348.1 GCA_903926605.1 uncultured Bacteroidota bacterium | reverse complement strand
TTCATGCTGCAGACGCGCAAATGGCAATTGAAAATGCGCGTGACGTGTATACACGCAGAATGGAAGGGATAAGTATCTGGGTTGTGGAAAGCAAGCATGTACATGCGTCTAATCCAGACGATGCGGCATCTTTTTATGAGCCGGCAAACGACAAAATATATCGTCACCCCACTTTTTATAACCTCCCAGACGAGGTGAAATACATGTGATCACCCTGAAAATAAGTACTGAACGATGAGGAACAAGTTATACTACGTGCTGCAACTCGCCGACAACGCACTGATCATGGGTCAGCGCCTTGGCGAATGGTGCGGACACGGCCCCATAATAGAGCAGGATATTGCACTTACCAATACTTCACTTGACCACATAGGCCGGGCAAGAAGTCTTTATCAATATGCCGCCGATATATACAACGGGATGAGTGCAGCAGAGAAAGCAGGCTGTTTCCTGTCTGTAGCGCTGTCGCAGAAAGCGAAAGCGGGTGAAGCTGTACAGGAGGACGACATGGCATTCCTTAGGGATGCCTGGGACTACCGGAATTTTCTTTTGGTGGAACAGCCCAATAAGGACTGGGCCTACACCATTGCCCGTGATTTTTATTACGATGCATTTAATTACTTCTATTTCGCAGCACTAAGCGAAAGCAGCGACACCACGCTTGCGGCCATTGCTCAAAAATCGCTGAAGGAGATAACCTACCACCTTAAGTGGACCAGCGAATGGGTGATACGTCTGGGTGATGGAACTGACGAAAGCCACGGGCGGATTCAGGAAGCAATAAACTATTTGTGGCCTTATACCGGTGAAATGTTTCAAATGAACCAGGTTCAGAAAGAAATGGCAGCAACCTCGGTAGCTCCGGACACCGCAGGTGTGAAGACATCCTGGGATGGCAGGATAAATTCGATACTGCAGGAAGCTACACTTACCGTGCCTGCTTCGACTTTTTCACACACCGGTGGTATTGACGGCACACATACAGAACACCTTGGATTTATACTGTCCGACCTTCAGTTCATGCAGCGTGCATATCCTGGAATGGAATGGTAATTTCAGCTTTGGAAATGATATAAAAGGAGCGACCGGAAAATTTTCGGTCGCTCCTTTTCGGTAATAGTGGCGCAATACGCATTGCAACGTAATAATAGATAATTTTACGTGCGAATAGGAGGGACAGAGCATGGAACACAAAGAAATATACGATATACTGGAAGGCGTTACAGACCCGGAAGTACCTGTACTCTCCATAATAGATCTGGGGATAGTGAGGGATGTGAGGGTAGAGCGAAAAGATACTGCCGATGAAGTTACAGTGACCATAACGCCCACGTATAGCGGTTGTCCGGCAATGGATGTACTTGCAATGGGGATAAGAATGGCACTGTCCGGACGGGGATACAGGAAGGTGAACATTGAGAACCGGATAAGCCCTGCCTGGACCACAGATTGGATGAGCGAAGCCGGCAAACAGAAATTGAAAGCCTATGGTATTGCGCCACCAGTGCGCAAGACAGGCAGGGAGCAGGCGCTTTTTGAAGAAGATAATATTGAATGCCCCCGATGTGGGTCCGTGGAAACGGAGTTGATCAGCAAGTTCGGACCTACGTCCTGTAAATCATTGTATAAATGTAGTCAGTGTCTGGAGCCGTTTGAACATTTTAAATGCCATTAGAGTATGTACGAACATAAAAGTGCACCGCTTGCATCGCGCGCCGTATTCCTGAGCAGGATTGCCAAAAACTTGATGATTGCGACGCTGGTATTGCTTGTCTGCCTCGGAATTGGCATTTTAGGTTATCATTTTATTGCGCTTTTTTCGTGGGTAGATTCCTTGCTCAATGCGTCGATGATTCTGAGTGGTATGGGACCTGTTGGCGATTTCAAGAACGATATTGGAAAGGTTTTTGCGTCTATATATGCATTATTCAGCGGCGTGGCCTTTATTACCAACATAGGATTTCTGCTGGCTCCCGCCATACATAGGTTGATGCACAGTCTTCATCTGGAAGATCGTTCGAATTAAGCTTACATCAGCTTACTTATCAACACATCCTGCGTAATGCCTTCAGCTTCAGCTTTATAGTTTCGTACCACCCTGTGCCTGAGTACTGGCATTACCATAGCCTTTACGTCTTCTATATCCGGAGAGTACTTGCCCTGAAGTAAGGCATGGCATTTTGCGCCTAAGACCAGATATTGCGAGGCGCGAGGACCTGCACCATAAGCTATGTATTGCGTGGCCATAGGATGTGTGTTGGCCGAACCGGGTCTGGTTTTCTGTACCAGTCCGACTGCATATTCCAAAACGTTATCCGGAACCGGCACGCGACGCACAAGGTCCTGGAAATACAATATGTCTTCGCCCGTCATTACTTTGGGCAGATCGGTAACCTGCGCTCCTGTGGTGTTACGGACAATTTTTACTTCTTCCTGAAACGATGGATAGTCCAGATTTACCTGAAACATAAAGCGATCAAGCTGTGCTTCTGGCAGGGGGTAGGTTCCTTCTTGTTCAATGGGGTTCTGGGTAGCCAGTACAAAGAACGGTGCCGGAAGTTTAAACATCGAGCCACCCACCGTTACATTACGCTCCTGCATGGCCTCCAGCAGGGCCGCCTGGGTTTTTGGGGGCGTACGGTTGATCTCGTCGGCGAGAATAATGTTTGCAAAAACAGGGCCCTTGATAAACTGGAACTGGCGCTGCTCGTTCAGTATCTCTGCGCCGGTAATGTCGCTGGGCATCAGATCCGGTGTGAACTGAATACGTTTAAACGAGAGAAACAGTGCGTCCGAAATAGTCTTCACCAACAAGGTCTTTGCAAGGCCGGGTACACCAACCAGCAGGCTATGCCCGTTGCACAATATGGAGATGATCAGTTTTTCTACCACATCATCCTGGCCCACTATGATGGTGCCAATTGCTTTTTTCAGGGTCTGCACGTGGTTTTGAAGCGCGTTTGCGGCCTCAATATCATTGGCGTAAGATTGCATTGTTTCCAGTACTTTTATAAGTTTTTTACCGGGTGAAAGTTCTACCTTTTTGTGTTAACAAACAAACAAATTTATATGGATATTACAATTCGCGAGGCCCAGCAGGACATAGATACGTGGATCAAAACCGTGGGTGTCCGATACTTTGGCGAACTCACC
>CAIYJV010000347.1 GCA_903926605.1 uncultured Bacteroidota bacterium | reverse complement strand
GCGTGGCTTTATCGATTCCGCTGACTTCTTTAATAAATTGTTCAGCTGATCAGGTGACTCTGTGACAGTAATTCGATGTAAAATGGCCATATCATTATACAGCAAAAACCATGCCTAATTTATAAGTCTAATTGGTATTATACAACGGCCCCTGCATTTGACATAAAGGATGCCAGCAGCCTTTTACGTCTTGCGGAAAATCTTGTGGTCAAACTGAGAGAAATGGATAAGAGTAGTTTAAGTCCGGGTGCACTTACGGCATATATGGAACTCCTTTTGTGCGAAGACAATATGTATCTGCTCAGAAATGAACCCGAGCCTGCCACGTTATCGAAACTGATCCGGACACTTTCGCCTGTATTGGGCTATCTCGATAAAAAGGGTTTAATTAAAGTGGCTGGATGGTTAAAAAACCTACCCGGTGCCAGTCCCGCCGATCTGAACAGCATAGACAAAGAAGCTAAGGAAAAATTATCCGAACTGAGTATGAAAAGCATGAAACCATGGCTCATTATACTACTAGCCACACTCGCTTGTTGTTTCATTTACTGGTATGGCAGACCAACCGGAAAAACAATGTAATACTTCAGAAAAAGATCACGCCACTTCGTCGGTAAACACTACCCCGTAGTGTGCGAGCTCTGTAAGTACCGGACGGTAAACGGCTGGCATCGTAGGAATACATACGCCTGTAGGCGGAACGATCTTCCCGGACAGTACCAGTTTTGCCAGAATACCTATGGGCAAACCCACTGTTTTGGCCATGGCTGTAAGTTCGCGATTTTCGCCAATCACGACCATGTGGCTGTTCAGTTTTACTTTGCCACCCTTGTGCATGTATTCTATTTCGTGCTGCATCACTACCATATCCTTGTCATCCGGGCTCATTCCCCACTTATCCTGCAATACACTAAGCAATATGTCGGCGCTACACATTGTGCCACCCGGGAGCGGCGAATCGCCGAACAGCCCGAGCCACTGCAGCAATCCAATTATTTTATCATCTTCAGATGTATCCAGTAAACGGGCAATATGGCGTATCAACGAAAAATCTCCCGGACACACGGTTACCTTGCGCACCCAATCAGACACGGTCATCCTGGTTGTATCTATTGCATCGTCCTGTTTTGTGAGTCCGCAAAGCAAAATGGCATTCCAGCCTTTCATAAAAACAGGATTACGAAGCGTGGCGCGCATAAAAGTCTTCACTTCCGGAACCTCATAAAGATCCAGATAGCGCAAAGAATCTCTGTTCGGGTACCAGGCAAACTGCCCGGATTCGCCTACTTTTATTTTCTTAGCATTCTCAAACATCCGCTCGTAAGGCAACTCCACTATCTTCCCGTTCTGTAGGTATTTAGCCCCGCCAAAACCAGCAGTCACTACGTTTCTTGGATTCCAGGTAAATTTATAATGCCAGGGATTATTATCGCTCTCGGGAGCAATTAAACCACCACAGTAAGACTTAAAACTCGTGATACTACCCGCCACGCGCTGTATGCTGTGTATGATCTTGCTTGCCGTCATGTGGTCTATGCCGGGATCAAGGCCCATTTCGCACATGAACATCAGCCCGGCCTCTTTTACGTCATTATGCAGCGCTTTTATTTCGTCGCTGATGTAGGAAGAGGTGATCAGGTTTTTTTTGTGCTTCAGGCAATCTTTGGCCAAAAGTATATGAAGTGTGGGCGGTAGAATGGAAATTACCAGATCGGCCTGCTTTACCAGTGCCTCACGCTGAACTGCATCGGTAATGTCGGACTCGATCCCAACAGCATTCGAATAACTACTTATTTTTTGCTGACGGGCAGCCAGATTTGCGTCTGTAATAATTACTTTCCATTTATTTCTTGACGCATTCGTTAACAAATAATGAATGAGATAATTGGAAGATTTACCGGCTCCGGCGACTAAAATAGTTTGCATAACGACAACTAAATTTTTTGTATCCCGCTCAAAATTAATAGTATTGGAATG
>CAIYJV010000346.1 GCA_903926605.1 uncultured Bacteroidota bacterium | reverse complement strand
TATGCCACGTTCAGTAAATGCGGTAGCATCCCGCGCAAGAAGGAAAAAGATTTTAAAGGAAGCCAAAGGCTTTTACGGTAAACGTAAAAATGTCTATACGGTTGCCAAAAACGTATTGGAGAAAGGCCAGGGATATAAATTCACCGGCCGTAAGCTGAAAAAGCGCGACTACCGTTCTCTGTGGATCGTTCGTATCAACGCCGCTATCCGTGAAGAAGGTATGAACTATTCTACCTTTATCGGCAAGCTGGCTGCAAAGGGTATAGACATCAATCGCAAGGTTCTTGCTGATCTGGCTATGAATGAGCCCGATACCTTCAAGAAACTGGTTGCTGAAGTAAAGTAGTCACCATACATTTTTTTGAATAGCCGTCGTGCGCTTTTGTGCTCGACGGCTATTGCTATTTGAGCGGGTGCGGGCATTATGCAGAGTATCGCAGCCGGTTCTATTATACACGATTATCAGTAACTTTGAGCCATGAATTCAGCGCAGTTAGCAGGCATAGTGCCACAGGAATTAGCAGATCATTCGAGGGTATGGATATACCAGAGTTCCCGACCATTCAGTGACCGGGAAGCCACCGAAATAAACGAACAACTATACCAGTTTTATACCCAGTGGAAAAGCCATGGCGCCGATGTGAAGGGCTGGGCCAGGGTGTTTTTTAACCGATACGTGGTTTTTATAGCAGACGAGACCGAGGTGCCTCTGGGCGGTTGCAGTATGGATGATGCCCAACGCGTGGTGAAGAGTCTGGAGCGCCAGTATCAGGTTACGCTGTTCGACCGGCTTACAATCACCTTTCTGGTAAATGAAAAGATAGAAATGCTGCCACTTAATCAGGTTCAGTATGCGCTGGATAAGGGTTTTATCAACAAAGACACTCCCATGTTCAACAACCTGGTTGCTACAAAAAAAGACTTTTTGGAGTTGTGGATCAGCCCACTGCACGGTACCTGGCTGGCATCAAAAGTAATGCTGCCTGCCTAGTACATTTTTACTGTAGTCTTGAACGATGGTGAAACGTATCGTAGAAGCACGGCCTTGGGTGGTGTTTTCTACGGGTGGTGATCCTGTGCCGGTAAGAATAACAGCTGGCCAGGGTAGTAAGGACCATGATCGCCGCTAAGAAAATGCTGAAGCCTTTTTTCATTATACTCGCTAATTGACTACAATAATAAAACCATCTTGGGACATTAGCAAATTTCAGGCTGCATAGGGTTGGGTGTTGGATGATGGATGGTTGTCCAAGCGCATGTTCAGATCAGGAAACCATAGGACGGATAACAGGCCGCAAAGAGCATTGCAAAAGGGTATGGCAGATCTTATTTGGTTGCGGTGTTCATTTTGACACTTTTGCTCGCAATACCCGCTGAGTTGCGCACAATAGCAGTGACTACTTCATCTAATTCGCGTAGCTTGGATTCCATTCCGCTTATCAGCGTAGTGCGCTCGTTGTGGCTGATGCGAAGAATTTTTCCTGGAGTACGTCGGCAATGCTCATCAGCGTGGCGAGCGGACCACGTAACTGGTGAGATTGTACCCAGGCTATTTGCTCCAGTTGCTCGTTTCGGGTCTTGAGTGTATCGATGAGTGTGGTAAATTCGGTGATGTCGCGCCGGAAGCAGCTTACTCCCACTATTTCTCCCTCCCCGTTGCGAATGGGAATAAACCGGATGAGTATATCCGGCTCAAAATTGTTTACAGCAATACCCTTGTCTATAAGCGTATGGATCTGGCCGGACAGAGCGGTATGGTAACCATTCAGTATTCGGGTGCAGAAAGCAGGTTTTTTTTCCTGAACGATACAGAGTTTCCCTATAACCGGATACTCACCAAACAGAAGGTGCATGTAGTCGCGATAGGGTTTGTTACATGCTGTCAGGTTAAGGTTGGTGTCCAGAGACCAAAGCATATCTTCGGTGTTGTCCAGAAGCGCGATATAGTTGTCGATTGCAGAAAAGCCACTCATTAATTACAATTCGTAATTTAAAGGATTTTAGTTTTGTTTTTAAATTGAAGATTCGAAGTTAAGGGAATGATGCTATGGAATTATTTTAGCATTTAATTTTAAAAAAGAAATTTTAGCGCAATGCGTAAGAGGTTGACAGGATATTATAATGTATCTCGCGGTCGCTGGTTTGAGCGGTTGTGGGGGCGACAATTGCACAGTTTTGAGTATTATCGTTTTTTTGCGTCATCTGAATTAATTATATTTAGTGGGTTTTTGAAAAATGACAAAAATAGTATTCATTATTATTGTTGCTGCTGGGTTGTTTGGCGGCTGCAGGAAAACAGAACACCATGCAGCCAGCAGGGTTTGGGTAGATAAAATTGCGGGCCAAAAAGTATGGCACGGAACCTATTCATTTGGGGGTGTTACTCATACGCTGACAAATGATACGGTGACGATCAGTGCCATTAATGATTCGCAGGTTGTAGCGTCAAATTGGCCCAGCACCGTCCTGACCTATGCGCACATAGACTCGTCCAGTAAGTATGTTTTGTTTTCCTATGCCTGGGGGCCACCTAGGATCTTCTATTTTTATGAAACGGGGGCCATTCACTATTCTCTGAACCTGGGTGGATTGCATAATGAGGATACAGAACTATACTATCCGTGAAACGCGAAAAAGTGTTCGGGTCGGAACCGGTAGTTTTTTCTTTTTGAAAGTATCAAATCATGTTACCCTTAAATTCTTTTAGTGAATTATGAATTTTCTATCCAAGCTTAATTTTCGGCACAGTGTTACAATCTTTTTGTGCCACACAGTGGGATACAAGCTGGATAGCCATTGCCGTTTTCCTTTCCGGCATAGGGCGTCTATTCAAATTTTAGGCATTTCTTGACGTTTGGGTAACTATTTTTGGAGGTTGGAATTAGTACGTCACCGAAAAAAATGTTCATGAGGATAAGAAATTTACTTGGTTTTTTAATTCTTACTGGTCTTCTACACTCCTGCGGCACGGGCGGGCACAAATTTGTCATACTGGGCAACATCGCTGGTATGCCAGAAGGCAATGTTGTGCTGGAACAACTGAGTGCCAACGACGTAATTACCGTACTGGATTCTGTACACTCTAATAAAGAGGGGCATTTTGAGTTTTCTCAGGCATCCACAGAGCCGGGGTTGTACAGGTTACATTTCAGGTCGCATAAATTTATTTTACTGTCTCTGGAAAATGAAAACGTAAAGGTGATCGGAGATTGGAATAATATTGAAAAATACAATGTGTCTGGGTCTGCAGCATCTGAAAATCTGAAAATGCTTATCGCAAACTACCGCGACCAGATGCGCGACTTCCACACCATGAATCTGGTGCTGGACACGCTGAAAGCCCATGGTAATGACAGCATGCTGGGTGTAGCACGTAAAGACATAGCCGACATGAATTCCCGCTTCACGCGCCTTATAGAAAACTATGCAGATACCACCCGATACCTGCCCAACGCAGTATTTGCCGCGCGCATGCTGAACCCTGCCGCAGAAATCACCTATCTGGATCAGTTTACTCAGGGGCTTGCGAAGAAATTCCCTAACACCCGGATGCAAAAGGATTTTACCGAGTATTTTCTGAAAATAAACAACAGACCCTCTGCGGTAGCCAAGCAGGAAGTGAACGTGGGTGATATGGCACCGGAAATATCCCTGCCCAACATGGATAATAAGGTTATTACCCTGTCTGGTCTGAGGGGGAAGTATGTACTGGTGGACTTCTGGGGGTCTTTCTGCCCGCCCTGCCGGGAAGAGAATCCTAACATTGTAAAGGCTTACAAACGTTTTAAAGACAAAGGATTTGAAATTTTCGGTATTTCACTAGATGACAATAAGGTAGATTGGGATAAAGCCGTAAAAGACGACCACATTTCCTGGATACAAGTTTGCGACCTGAAAAAGTGGGAGTCACCCATTGCTAAACGCTATGGCGTAGATGGCATTCCAGCCAATTTTTTGCTCGATCCTTCCGGCAAAGTAATTGCCCGCAACCTTCACGGTGACAAGCTGGACGAGATGCTGGAAAGCGTGCTGCGCTAATTCTACAGTTATTTTATATGGTTTGATGACTTGATCTTGGTCTTGCCTACGAAAAAGGCGGATTTGTCCAGACCCTTTCGCAACATTACCTCTGTATGTGCATGTTCATTCGAGTCGGCAGTATAGCCGTTTAGTTCCAGCTTTTTATATCCAAATTTGGTAATAACCACTTTGTGATTGCCGGGTACAGTAAGTATGGAAAATTTTCCGCTGTTGTCTGTTTCTGTGGTCTTTTCCTCGACCCTTATGGTTGCGCCCGCCAAGGGGACCTCCCTTCCCTCACTTTCAATCGTCACAAACCCTGACAGGGTGGGACCGTTAGCAGCAGAATCAGTCTTACCCAAATATCCGAAACTCTTTACATAGCTGTCCTGCTGGGTCGCGTAGTTGCAAGAGCCAACTGTTGCGGTATACACGCAAAGGGCGATAACTGAGATTCGTAACTTTAAGGGCATTATCATTCCACGAAATTAAGCGCCTCCAAAATTGTATCCTAAATTATGGCGGCCAATTTTTTCCGGCATCAAATTGCACATTGCCGGGATTCGGTCGGTTGGAGGGCGAAATTGTAATTTAAAAGGTGCTGATGCGGAAATATGATAATTATCATTAAGGGGAGTAATGTGGGTCATTGGCCTTGCCAGCACATCGTGGGTATCTTTGCTGTGGAAATTGAATGAAAGGTTTGGTTTAGGTTTAGATAGAATGGATTACGATTTGTAATAATTTTTGGTTCAAGTTGGTTTGAAGAAGATGAGTTCGTTAGCCGGGCAGCCCTTAAAGTTGCCCGGATTTTTTTGTGCATACTCAAACTGATCACAGGTTCTTTTTGTGAAACGTTATAAGGCCTTTTATCGGGCTTTGGGATATGCCACCCAGTTCCAGTTCATACTGTCTGCAGAGACTGGTCACCACGTCGCGGAAAACCCAGGCCACGGAGCCGGTAAAATACAGGCTGTTTCTCCAGCTTTGCCGGTATTTTAGCAGATTGTGGTGAAAGAAGTCGTTTATGCAGTCCTCAATTATATTTTCTACCATATAGTGTCCACGGTTGTCGGCCAGTAGCGGCACAAACGAGGCGAGGTACCTGTTCGGATAAGGTTCGTGGTACAAGCGGTTAACAATGGCCGTGATGTCGTTGCCAAAACGCATTTCGAATCCAGCCCTTAGCTCGCCGTCAAAGGTGTTGTAGGCATAATATTGCAGTATCCGTTTCCCCAAATAATTTCCGCTACCTTCATCGCCGGCTATATAGCCAAGAGACGGTTGGCGGGCTGTAATTTTTTTGCCATTGTAAAAACAGGACGCGCTCCCGGTTCCCAGAATACTCACCATGCCGGGTTGGTCACCGCACAGGCCTATGGCAGCCCCGGTCAGATCGCCCGCGACCTCGATTTTTTCTACCGAAAAATGTTTTCTGAAAACTTTACGCAACAGGGCTTGTTTTTCTTTGGCTGCGGCGCCCGAGCCATAGTAGTAAAGCACATCTGCGGCCAAAGCGGGTACGCCCTCCGGTAGTTGAGTGGAGAGCATTTCGCCGATATTTTCGGCAGACTCCAAATAGGGGTTTATTCCCGCCGTAAGGAACGAAAGTGGTTTTTTCCCCTTCCTCAGTACCCACCACTCTGTTTTCGTAGAACCGCCGTCGGCAATGATACAAGAATTCATACTATAAATCTAAAACAAATAACGGATAAGCGATACGATTTTAACAACATTCTCGAAAAAATAAAACTGGCATTCACGCGTTGAGCTAAAATGGTCCGGGCCTGTAGTTCGAAAAAAGGGAAAAGCGGTGTATTATCAGTAAATTGCGGGCCAAATTCCTGCTAATGGTTTTGAATGAATTGTTGAAAAAGGCGATGGCCTTCGAATTTTTAAGCGTAGAAGAGGGAATGTGGCTTTTTGAGCATGCTCCGTTGTCTGAGCTTATGTTCGTAGCCAATGAAATGCGTAAGGTTCAGGTGCCTCATGGCAAAGTGACCTGGATCATAGACCGCAACATGAACACCACCAACGTGTGTATAGCCAATTGCAAGTTTTGCAATTTTTACCGCATTCCGGGGCATCCGGAGGCCTATATCACCGATATCGAGACCTACAAAGTAAAAATAGAAGAAACATTCCGATATGGTGGAGAGCAACTGCTTCTGCAGGGCGGCCATCACCCCGAACTGGGCCTGGCCTATTATACAGACCTTTTCCGGACACTGAAGAAGCTGTATCCTACACTTAAACTGCACGCGCTTGGCCCACCAGAAATAGCGCATATTACCAAGCTTGAAAAAAGTACGCACCACGAGGTGTTGAAGGCCCTGATGGAAGCTGGTATGGACAGTCTACCCGGCGCAGGTGCCGAAATACTGGACGACAGAGTAAGGAAACTGGTCTCTAACGGGAAATGCGGTGCGCAGGAATGGCTGGATGTAATGGCGGAAGCCCACAAGCTGGGTCTTACCACCAGCGCTACCATGATGTTCGGTCATGTAGAGACCATCCGGGAGCGTTTTGAGCATCTGGCGAAAATACGGGAGGTGCAGAGCCGGAAACCCGAGGGTGCCAAAGGATTCCTGAACTTTATTCCATGGACCTTTCAGGGCGTGGATACGCTACTGGAGAAAATTCGCGGGGTGCGCAACATGACAACCGCCGAAGAATATATCAGGATGATCGCCATGAGCAGGATCATGCTACCCAATGTGAAGAATATTCAGGCATCATGGCTCACTGTGGGCAAATCTGTGGCCCAGGTTTGTCTGCATGCGGGTGCTAACGATTTCGGTTCTATCATGATCGAGGAAAACGTAGTAAGCGCCGCAGGCGCACCGCACAGGTTTACAGCCGCGGGTATACAGGATTCTATAAGGGCAGCCGGTTTTGAACCTCAGTTGCGCGATCAGCAATATGAGTTCAGGGCAATGCCAGCGGTCCTGGAAGAACAGGTGATCAGTTACTAAAAAATATTGACCCTATACACAAACGGGTCGTCCGGGATTTTGTATTCAGAATGAAGAAAACGCTGGTGCTCATATTGCTTGTTTGTCTTACATCGGGAAGCGTGCTTCGTGCGCAACCGAAAAGTGACCTTGTGCAATCTCGTATCTTAATTCTCCTCGACGAATCGTCGAGTATGATTCAGAAATGGACAGGGGGCAAACTAAAGTACGAGGTATCTGAAGATATCATCCTGCGCATCATGGATAGTGTGTATTCCTACAATCCTGATGTGGAGTTTTCGCTGCGCGTGTTTGGGCATCAGCATACGGTACAGGAAAACAACTGTTACGATACACGGAACGAAGTAAGATTTACGAAGGGCAACCGGACACAAATGGAGCTACGCCTGAACGATATTCGTCCGTTGGGTGTGACACCGATAGCCTATGCGTTGCGTCAGGCTGCCGAAAATGATCTGGTGGACGAGGTCCACAACGCCTATAGTATCATATTGATCACCGATGGCGGCGAAAGTTGTGGCGGCGACCTGTGCGAAGTGATGAGGACCCTGATAGCAGCAAAGGTCTATTTCAAACCCTATATCGTGGGGTTGGAAGATGCGCCGGAACTACGTATGGGATATGCCTGTATGGGTAATTTCCTGTCTGTGACCAAGGAAGGAGACATACCCGATGCAGTGTCGAAGATCGTTACCGGATTTAAGCCGATCATCAAGGTAACCAAGGATGAGTATAAAGAAATTAAGGAGCTGGGCGCCAACGCTCCGAGTGTGCTGAAGGTTAGCCAGCCCAAGCCCCCCACCAAGCCGACCGAACCACCACCTCCGCCCAAAGTGGCCCGACCCACAGTGGCAAAGATCAATCATCTGGCTGTTGCTCCGGTTTTTACGCCCGATCCCCAGCCTGTTGCAACCTCAGTTTCGTCAGTCAGAGTACCCGGCCCACCACCGGAAATAGTGACCATTCCACCGGTGCCGGCTATCGAGCATTTGTTGCATGCATCATTGATCGACCTGAAGGGATACACCTTTACTCAGGGTTCACTTAAAATTTTCCCGGTGCCTGCATTTGTGGAAGAATTGAAATTACCTGAGGTAGCAA
Organism: uncultured Bacteroidota bacterium; assembly: GCA_903926605.1. Taxonomy (GTDB): domain Bacteria; phylum Bacteroidota; class Bacteroidia; order Chitinophagales; family Chitinophagaceae; genus CAIYTT01. The sequence continues at coordinate 15,934 of CAIYJV010000346.1, read as the reverse complement.
AGGTGTCTCATATTGCTCCCGCACCGATCAAGGATCTGGCAGGAGCCAATGTGGTTCAGAAACCCATGCACAATTTGTTGCCTCCCGCGCCACCTGAAATTGTGCCGGAGAAAGTAATAGAAATTCCCAAAGTATCTGCCATAAGTCATCTTAGCCCGTCGGGGATAAAATCTCTGGGTGTGCCGGTTGCCTCGGCAACGCCAATGTTTATGGTAAAGCCCTTAGCATCACCCACCATAGCCGCACCAGAGGTGCGAGAGGAGATCGCACTACCCAAAGTTAGCAAGATCAACCACCTTACGGTAGCAAAATCCCGGCAGCAGGATATTCCATCGCCACCAATGCAACCTGTAAAACCTGTGGCCGCCAACCTCCCAACAGTGGAAGTTAAGGAAGAACCGGTTCGACCTTCGGTAACCAAAATATCGAAGTTCAGACCGGCGCACATGATTGAGCCGAGGGTGATTTTTATTATCGAAGACCATCCGTTAAAGCAGCGTACACCGCCACCACCGCCATCGTTCGCGCCTATACCGTCGCCTGCTTTGCTGGCATCCAAGCCCTCGCTGGCGCCACCACCACCACCGGCCAAACCGGGTGTGGGGCCAGGCATTAAGAGTACTTATACCGTAGAGACCGTTGATGCCAAAGAGACCAGCATACAGGTTTATTTTACCAACGGCCATGGCAAGTATTACGAAAGCATGCCTCCTGTGATGTTGCTCGAACCCTTCAGCAACAAGATCATGAAGAAATTTTACCGTACCATAGACCCTTCGGGCGTTCCGGACGTAATAAAGGACGTGCAACCCGGCACTTACAATATTGCTATAGCCGATAAGCGCAACCTGAACCTGTACAACACGGAGATTGTACCCAACAAGCTTACCAAGATCATTTGTACGCTAAAGAATTGTAGCGTGGTGTTTGAGTACGACAGTGCGGCAAAACGACCTGTGACGGAGTTTACGGCTACGGTGATACAGCGTAATGTGGCAAACGGAAAAGTAATAAACCAAAAGTGTACTCAGAAGCTTGAATACGAGCCCGGAAACTACCATATCGTATTGCATACCTATCCCGAAGAGCCCCGGAATGTAGACCTCGACTTCGACGATACAAAGGTGATACTGATCAAGCAACCGGGTTTCCTGAAAGTGAATACAGAGCTTAAAAACAGGAAGTTGTTCCTCTACAAGCCGGTGAACGACAAATTCCTGCAGTTCGACACAAAGCTGGCTGGTGACACTATGCTTGCACATTTGCAGATTCAGCCGGGTCAGTATCAGATCAGGTATATGAAAGACCCAAGCAAGCCTTACGCTAAAGAAACCATCGTTCCTTTTTCTATTACCAGCAACCTGACCACCGAGATCGAGTTGCCCAAATAATAAGTTGTGGACATAGAGATCAACCATATCAATTATGGGGCCCCCGAGTATGCTACCGAAGTGTGGCAACTGCGCGAAGACGTATTGAGGATTCCACTGGGTCTATCCTTGAAAAACGAAGATTTGAGCAGGGATAGGATAAACGAGATTTTTATTGCTAAATCCGGAGGGAAAGTAATTGGATGTGTATTTCTTCAACCGCTCACTACTGGAAGCATTCAGCTGCGAGCCATGGCCGTAGCGGCCCATTGGCAGGGCAAAGGGGTGGGGCACAAGTTGGTAGTGGCCGCAGAAGATTATTCCCGTGCGGCGGGGTACAGTCGCATCGAGCTGCATGCCAGAAAAGCAGCAATGGGTTTTTACCTATCCATGGGATACCTGTCCTTTGGCGACGAGTTCCGGGAGGTAGGCATACCTCATTTTATGATGGAAAAGGATATTTCTGCCGGAATTGGTCAAATTTAGTGTGCGATAAACCGGCAAAAAGAAACAATTATAATTTTCTGTTTTTAAATAATTTAGAATCAGCTTATATTGCAGAGTTATGAAAAAGACCTTATTAGTAGCCGTAGATTTTACCCCTGTTTCCTACAATGCATTGACCTATGCATGCGAATTGTCGCGGAATCAGGAGACTGAGATAATCGCAGTTCATTTACTGGACGAAAACATAACCGGACAATTTCAGGCCGGTAAAAATATAGCGGTGCGCAAGATGGCCGAGCGTATGTATCAGGAAATACTGCTGAAAACGAAAAACGATCTGGATAATTTTCTTTCCGGCCTTCGCAGTGAGTACGGCGACATCATTCGGCCCGTTATTTCGCACGGCACTATTTACGAAGCATTTAATGAAGTAGCTTCAAAATTCGATTCGTCACTTATCGTGATGGGTACGCATGGCATCATCGGTATGCAGTCTGTATTTGGCAGCCGCGCTTACAAAGTCGTCGCCAAAACATATCATCCATTCCTCATTGTACAAGATGGTGTGTACAAGCCGTTCAATACGATGTACATGGTATTTAAAGACGCGTATCAGATTGCTGACAATGCTGATTATCTGGAAGTGTTTGCCGGTTACTTTACAGGCAACTTTATCATCAATGTGCTCCGTGGTAGTCTGGTCGATGCCTGGCCTAAATCGCTTGATGCCATTAAGAACAGAATAGATCTGATTCAGGAAGCCTTTGACGGAGAAAACATGATAGCAAAAGCCGAAGCCCGTGGCGCTGATGCGTTGGGTATCTGCATCGATGAAATGGACAATTTTACAGAAGATACCTACGGCATTACACAAGACAAAATACTTGCCAACAACTTTAAATTCCCCGTATATTGTTTGCCGGCGTCGGCTTCTTTATAGTTGGGGTCGTAAATTATACTTAGACTTGCCTGTGCAAACTGGCAAGCCTATTTTTTTTGCAGATTGTTCATCATGGTGCGCGCTTGCGGATGTGCAGGGCGAATTGCAAGTGCACGCGCAAAAGACTTGCGGGCTTCGTCAGTTTCACCGGTTGTAAAATATGCATATCCCAGATCGTACCACAGGTCAGCATCACCGGGCATCGCCCTTACCGCTTTCTTGAAATTAGCGATGGCGTCTCCGGTGTTGCCTGCACGTCCGTTTTGGAGTCCTGCCTGCAGATAATGATCAGACAGCACATAGCTCAGATAAGCAAGTGCCGGATGCATAGGATAATATTTGTTCACTGTGTCGCAGTCGTTGAGCGCGCGTTCAAAGTCCTTTTGGCGCAGAAAGATGATACCGCGGTTGATGTAGGCCAGCATATACCTGGGGTGCACGGAAATCGCTTTTGAAAGGTATCCTATTCCGGTCGCAAGGTACTCACGTACAGTAGCAGAATCGGTAGCTGCATCTGCCCTGTCCAGCATGGCTGCACCGGCATTGCAATTGGTGATGATGCTGTTGGGTGATGTTTTTACATCCTGAAGAAACAACGTTGCATCGGAAGCCCAATCACGATTCCGTGTAATGGTTTTAAACCCCGACAATACCACCAATGTCGCGACGCAGGCAAGCAGGGTATAGCGCCTTGTGCTGCTATTGCCCGGGCGTTCCCACAATTTATTCATTAGCCAGCCGGTGATCATAGCAAAACCCAGAGTAGAGTGGAAAAGCAATCGTTCGCCCACGGGTGCACCGATATTGATAAATACGTTGGATACAAGCAATAGAAAGAGCAAATAAATGGAGATGCCAATACCCAGCAAATGTCTTTTCAGCACCAGGTAGACACCGGCCAAGATGAGCATGCCGTAGAGTAGTATTGATCCTATTACGCGGATGTCTCCGAAAGTGCAGTAAGGAATCTGGTTATAAGAATAATCGGATGTAAGCTGGGCAGGCCAGACCAGCAAGGCCACATATTTCTGAAGTACCAGAAAAATGGTCGCCCATTTCTCTGTGGTTGTGGCATACAAATAGGGGTTGTTCATGATCTCCTCGCCTGCGGTCTCTGAAGCCGCAGAAACAGACGAGATTCGCAGAGCGATATAAATAATCAGCGGTATCAGGAATGGCCAGGTAGCCATTGCCAGTTTTTTCAGATCATAGCCCTTCAGCACGAAGAGGGTAGCAGGTAGCAATACGACCAGCATTACCGCATATTCCTTCGACAGCAACGCCAGGAAGAACGCAGCCAACGCCAGTATCCTGTCTACGGTTTTTTGGGTTACTTCGTACCGGAACGCATATACAATGGTGCCGCAAATGAACAATAGCGAAAGGATCTCGTCCCGGCTTTTTACATTGGCCACAACCTCCGTATGTATGGGGTGAACCATGAAACACAGTGCCGCGAAAAAAGCCGCCATCGGCTGACGGACAAAAAACAGGGTCCGGAACAGGTAAAGGAGCACAATGCCGAGCAACATATACAACAACATATTCACCGCATGGCGCAGGTGCATATCCGACTCTTGTTTGTCCTGTAGTTTTTTGTAGGCTGCCGCATCTGCTTTTGCGTTTTTTTGCAAAGGCTCGCTGGTGCCGAGAAACTGTTGTTCTACGGCAAACGTAACTATAGACAATGGGCGATACCTGCCTCCGGTAAGCGGATTTCCTATCTTCTGCTGTTTGGAAAAACTCTCGTAGGTCTCGCTGGTCAGTATTTTAGGAATACCGGAAAAACCAGCTTGTACATATTCGTTGCCCGTGATCACCAGTTTGTCATCAAAGGCAGAGCCATTGCCCACCGTGTTCACATAAAAAAGAAAGCCCAGCACCGCAATGATGACCGCTTGTAGCCGAAACCCCGAAACCGACCAGTCTGCACTGGCGGAAAGGGTTGGCGTGGCTTGTGTGTACCCTTGTATGGGTTTAGGATTTTCAGAAATTGTCTTTTGTTTCCTGGCCATAGTGCTAGCAGGACTAAAAATAATACAAAAACTAAAAACCGCGGGAACCTTGCGGAAAGACAACTCAAAATGACTGAAAGTGAATCGCTGGCGACCGGGCTTATTTTCCTTTTTTCAGCATTTGCAACACATCCATATCAAAGTCTTCCAGACTGCGGAGCTTTAGATCGGCGAGGGCAAAACGGGGGTCGTCAAAATGCAGTTGGTCAGGAACCACGATCACCTTCATGCGTGCGGCCTTGCCGGCTATCATACCGTTCACAGAGTCTTCCAACACTACGCATTCCAGCGGAGACGCACCCAGTAATTCGGCGCAGCGCAAAAAAACAGCGGGGTGTGGTTTCCCGGCATCCACAGCGTCTGCAGATGTTATTTCATCAAAGTACTTTTTGAGGTCAAAATGTTCCACCAGGGCTTCTATCATGTGCATAGGAGAAGAAGACGCAAGCCCTATTTTAAAATGATGCTTTTTCAGCAGTTTAATGCAGTCTTCCACGCCCTTCAGGATCGTGCCCTTCATTTTAGATGACGCAATGATGTCGGTGAGAATTTCGTCGGCCACCTGCCGGGCTGTACTGCCGGTCCAGGGATAGCGCAGCGCCCACCATTCGGTGACCTCGTAAATGCGCAATCCTGTGGTTTCCCTCAGGCGCTGCATCGTCATGGGGATGCCGTGTTGGTGGGCTATTTTCAACATACTGTCGCCCCAAAGCGGTTCTGTATCCAGCAGCAGTCCATCCATATCGAACAAGGCAGTGTTGATCATTGAGTCTGGTGTTTTTACGCCGTTTTTTTATAAAAAACGCTCCGGATGGATACCGGAGCGTTCAGTTGATTTTCAATTTATTTAGTTCTGGTGGCTCTCGTTGTTCAGCTTGTCCATCCAGTGCACAGGGCCGTCATTCTTGCCCGGCTTCTGGTCTATCAGGTACCTCACGAGCAGGTATCCGCCAAAGCCGAAAAAATATAAAGTAAATAACAAGAGCGGGTTGGCCACAAATTCCTGTGTCATTTGGTGGGCAATACCTTCATATTGGCCACGGGTGGCATCTGCCGGAATAGATATTTTATTGCGCAGTACGATCATGAATATAAAGATCATACCCAGCAGGTAGCCGGCCAGAAACGAGAGGCCCGTAAAAAAAGCCCATATCATGCCGTTCAGCCCCTTGGTCTTGGCGCGGACATTGTTTTTGTATCCCAGGTAAAACAGCAGAAATAGTTCGGGCATCTTAGAGGTTTTTCATGAATTCGGTTATGCTTTCTTTCACGTGGTCTATCTGTTGTTGGCTCAGACCATGGTGACACGCCAGCAGCATCCCGCCCCTCATTACTTTGTCCGCTTCCGGATAGCCGCCCTGCGCCGCTTTGTGCGCGAGGTGCTTGAAGCCGGGTTGACGCAGAATGTTGCCCGTAAATACCGTGCGGGTCTGGATATTTCTTTTTTCGAGGAATATCTGCAGGTCACGGCGAATAAAGGGCGCTCCTTCGCGCAGCGTAGTGGCAAATGCCAGCCAGCCGGTACGCGAGTCGGGTAGTTGTTTGGGCAGGATAAAAGTGTCTTCGTATTGTTTGAAAAACTCCCGCATCTGCAGGTAGTTCGCCGTACGCATATCAATGTTTTTCGACAGTTTGTTCAACTGAACCAGACCGAACGCCGCACCCATTTCAGATGGCTCGATATTATAGCCAGGCTCTTCAAATACAAATTTGGCATCGTAGGGTATTCCCTCGATCTCCACATTGAAGCGGTTTTCTATTTTCTCAGATTCTACGAACAGCGACGAACTGCGACCCCAGCTACGCAGCAGGCGGCCACGGTTGTAAAACGCATCGGTGTTCACGCACAGCATACCGCCGTTTCCACCACAGTTAATGATGTGTGAGCCGTAAAAACTGGTGGAGCTCATATCGGTATAACGGCCGGAAGTCTGTCCACCTATTTCTGCGCCAATGGTGTCTGCAGAGTCTTCAAATACAAAAAGATTGTGTTTGTCTGCTATTTCGCGCAGTTTTTTCCAGTCAGGCAGGTTGCCCATCAGGTTAGGAATGATCATTGCCTTTGTTTTGGGCGTGATCATGGCTTCCACTTTCGATGCGTCTATATTGTATGTGCCTTCTTCCACGTCTACATAAGCGGGTATCCAGCCTTTTTTTACAATTGGTGCTACCGTGGTAGAAAAGGTGAGTACAGGAGTAATGATCTCGGTGCCGGGTTCGTAGTTCAGCAGGTCTGCTGCCAGATACAGGGCCGACGAGCCGCTGTTCACCCCAATTCCGTATTTCTTGCCATACAATCCAGCCACGCGTTCTTCCATTTCGCGCACGTTCTTACCCATTTGGGTAGATGTTCTCAATACGTTCACAACGGCTTCTACTTCTTCCTCGCCGTGTACTGTTTTGCCATAAGGCACATGAATAAAATCTGACTGAGCCATTTTATTTAAGAAGTTTTTTTTATTACCGGAATTCAATCAATTCCTGCTGCGAATGTACTTGTTTCGGGTCAAATAGATAAGTTAAAAGCCATAATATTTTGGCGATTTGGTGCAGTTAGAAAGGTTATCCGTGCTTTTGCATCACAGATTCTCCATAAAATATTTGCTTATCTTGTCCATCAGGTGTACGCGGTCCTTACCCCGCACATTGTGTTCATGGCCGGGATATACAAAATAATCTACCTGTACGGCTTCGTCCACCGCCTTTTTAATGAAGTCTACACTATGTTGCCAAACTACCACATTGTCCTGAGCACCATGAATCAGCATTAGTTTGCCTTTCAGGTTTTTTACCTTGTCCAGCAGGCAAGCCTTTGCATAGCCTTCCGGATTGTCCTGGGGACGGTCCATATAGCGTTCGGTATACATTACTTCATACATCTTCCAGTCTATAACCGGTCCGCCGGCCACGGCGCACTTAAAAACGCCCGGATGCTTCAGCATCAGCGAGGTGGTCATAAAACCGCCGAAACTCCATCCATATACGCCTATGCGGTTCTGGTCTACCCAGGATAGCGATTTCAGGTAGTCCACGCCTTTTAGCTGATCGTCCATTTCCGCATCGCCCAGATTGCGGAATGTAACTTGTTCGAAAGCCATGCCCCTGTTGGCGCTGCCGCGTCCGTCAATAGAAAGGATGGCATAGCCATGCTGCGCCATATATTCGTACCAAAGGTTTCCGCTCTCCGGAAAATTGTTGTGTACCAGCTGCACATTTGGTCCGTTGTAGAGGTATACGATCACGGGGTATTTTCGCGAAGGGTCAAAGTTCAGGGGCATTATCAGTTTGCCGTACAATGTGGTCTTACCATCGGCAGCAGTAACGGTGATGTCCTTGATCTGCGGGCGGTCGAAGTCGGTCAAAGTGTTGTCTGCACGTAACTGAAACAGTGTTTTCTGGCCGGCAACCGAGCGTACCAGCGTATTTTTTGCCACTCCCGCGGCAGAGTATACGTCAAGCAAAAACCGTCCATCGTCTGCACAAGTGGCATTATGCATACCGCTACCAGTATCTACGCGGTTCATTTTTGTAGTCTCGAGGTTTACTGTATAAATGTGTTTTTCGATCGGGCTTTCTTTTGAGGCTGTGAAAATTATGTTTTTGTCTTTTTCGTCATAGCCAGCAATGTCGTTTACAACCCATTCTCCCTTTGTAAGTTGTTTTTTCAATGCGCCGTCGGTGTTGTACAGATATAGATGTTCGTATCCGTCCCGTGCACTCCACCAGATAAATTCATCATTTGAACCTTTCAGAAACACCAGTGAATGTGTGGGGTGTACATACTTGGCGTCTTTTTCCTCAAACAAGGTCTTTACCAGTTTGCCGGTGGCCGCATCATATTTGTTCAGCCAAAGGTGGTTCTGGTCGCGGTTTAGTATGGCCAGGAACAGGTATTTTTCATCCGGACTCCAGGTTACACTGGTCAGGTAATGGTCTTTTTCTCCATCCAGATCTGTTTGCAGAATGTTCACTGCACCGGGATCACCGGGTTTGCACACACGAAGCTGAACCTGATGAGAAACACCGCCCGCCATGGGGTATTTTACCATCACCGCCAATGCGGGAACAGTGTCCCACCTGATGATAGGGTAGTCATTCACCATGGTTTGGTCCATGTGGTAATAGGCGACATAATTTCCAGCCGGAGACAGGAATGTACCCGTCTCTATGCCAAACTCATTGCGGTGTACGGACTGACCGTTCACAACATTTTTTTCCAGGTCATTGGTCAGTGCCTTGTGCCCGCTGGTCGCACTCCAAAACCACAAGTTGTTGTCTACGGTATAGGTGATCTTACCGCTTTTGTCTACTTTAACATTGTCTGCGTTGTCGGGTAGCACTACGTCTGTATTCCACATCCACTTTTTGTCTGCATAGCTGCCCAGCACCACATGCTTGCCGCTCTGCGCATAGGCGTGGTCACGATCCAGCCATTTTAAGGCAGGCGTTCCGGTTATACCGGATCCGGATGGGAAGGAGCCTGGTTCTACAAACTCGTCAGCGATTTTTTTTGCAGCGTAATTGGTCACTTTATAGACCTCTTTTCCGTCTTTTTTCTCGACCTGCCACAAGGCATCTGTTTCAGGTTGCCAACAGGCCGATTTCAGCCCTTTGGTTGCCAGAGTAGTGGTCATGCCATTGGTTGCCTCGGCAATGCTGTATAATTTTTTCTGTGCAACTGCAGTGTCCGTACCTGCGATACATACCGCCAGGCAAAAGGTGAGGGATAATTTTTTCATAGCTCAGCATTTAGCATTGGGCCATCCAATGAATGCCCAATGTATCGCACAAACATAGCCGTATTTTAGTGCAAATCAAATACCTGCCATACGGTCATATATGGAAAAAGGTGGGCCATGCCCACCTTTTTCCAATTGAGATAGCTAGTTTTCTATTTCGTTACAGTGAGTCTGCCTGTCCAGTTGATGGTTTCGCCGTATACGCGTACAAAGTACTGTCCGTTTGCAAGTACAGGTTGCAAGGTTACATTCCCGGATCTGGTAGCCATATTGATCGAGTTGTTGTAAACCACACGACCAGCCATGTCGGTAAAAGAGATGTGCGCCACGCCGTTGGGTTGGTTATTCCAATTCACCTGTATATTTTCTCCCGCCGGATTGGGTGACAAAGTCAGCACAGCCGAACCTGGCAACTGGTTGACTCCGGTAACAATCGCGAACGGTGTGATCGTGCCAAGGGTGGTATGCTTTTTAAAGTCCACCGCAGTATAAGAACTGGTGGTTGTATTGAGCGTAATAACATCCGACGGAGTGGTACGGTACTTATAATCTGTAGGATAAATTACGTAGGTGCCATAGCCTATGCCGCTGAAAGAAAACGCACCCGATGCATCGGTATAGGTGTATGTCAGTACATTGCCGGATGCGTCTTCCAGGTATACCAGCAGGTTGGGTGCAGGCACTTCGCCGCTTGTGCCTTTACCGGCTCCCATTACAATGAGGCCGCCAATGAAGCCCGGTCCTGAAGGTACGGTACCGTAAATCATATTAATGTCCTGTGTATTGGCGCCGCCAGCATGAAAAATAGTTGTGGCCGTGTCCCAATGCGCGTTTGACAATCCATAAGTAGGTATATAATCGCTGGTGCCGGTTATACTGCTCAACAGTTTTGCTTTTACGAGATAGTCGCCCGAAACCTTGTCGTTGAACTGGTAGAACGGAGCAGACCCATCCATGCAGCTAACAGTAGAATCCAGCGCGGTAAGTGAGGAGTCTGCCGGGTTGTACTGGATAAGCCAGATTTTGGTGTCGGGTACGGTGGGCATGCCTGATCCGTAAAGGATATGGCCCATGATACGGTTAACGTCTACAGAGATCGTTGCCGTTGATGCACAGCCAAAGCCATCGGAAGCGGTTACGGTGTACATGCTGTCAGATGATGAAGTTGTTGTCGTGATGCCGCCACATGAGGAACAGGCTACACCTGTAGCAGGCGACCAAAGGAAACTCGTAGCACCTGTACAGGTGGCCACGAGCGTATCAATACCACCGTTGCAAACACCGTAATGAACAGTTGGAGTAATGAGCGGAAGTGCAGGTGTAACGGTTATGGCCGCCGTCGTGGCACAACCAGCTGGTGTGACGTAAGTGATGGTAGCCACACCAAATGAAACACCAGTTACTGAGCCCAAAAAGGAAATTGACAAAACAGCTGACGAACTGGTTGTCCAAACACCACCGGGTACAGAATCAGAAACAGGCGCACTAGCTCCGACACATAAAAAAGTCGGCGCAGTAATAACGGAAGGAAGCGGATTGACGGTAAATGAAACCGTGGCCGTTCCTGCACCGCAACTTCCTGTAGAAGCGTAGGAAATGATGGTGGTACCGACAGTGTGGGTGGTAACTATCCCGTACGCATCAACAGATGCTACGACGGGGTTTGAGCTGGACCAGGTTCCCCCCGGTACCGGGTCGGACAATGAAGCAGTACTTCCCAGACAAGCACTGGTTGACCCCACTATGGGTGCGCTGGTGGCACTAATCGTAACTACGCTGGTTGCAGCACAACCTACGCCTATCGTATAACTAATTACATCTACACCGGGAGTGATACCGGTGAGAACCCCTGTAGCCGGGTCAATGGTAGCAACTGCTGTGGTACTGACAGACCAGCTACCTCCCGGCGTGCCGCAGGTGTACGTGCCGGTAGATCCGGCACAAACAGTAGATGGCCCGGAGGTGGGGGTGGGCATGGGGTCCAGAGTCAGAACGTGGGTGGCTACGGCTCCACCGACCGCATAACTTATGGTCACCACACCTGCGCTGACACCGGTGACTATGCCGCCTGTGCTGATAGTTGCCAGACTTGCCATAGAGACCGACCAAATACCACCCGGAATGCTGTCTGTCATAGATGCTGTATTACCGAAACAAATTTCAGATGGACCCACTATAACACCGGCCTGTCCGAAAGAAACGCAATAAACGAGCATTGTGATAAGTGTAACGTAAATTTTTTTCATAACGATTCGATTTGTATATAAAATTAGCAATAATATCCGGAACGCAAAATGGTTTTTGTAAAACAATTGTAAATGTTTAATGTTTTTTGCGCTAAAGGAAATGGAGCACAGTGTTGCAGCTGTAGTGCGACGGGGTTTCTAAAATTGAACGAAATTTTGGTACTATTGCTTCCGTAAGTTATGATTCTTGTAGACGCATTGTATATTAATAAGGGTGGTGGCGCGGTTTTATTGCAATACCTCATAGAAGAGGTATTGCGCAGGGCCGACCATGAAAAGTTTTTTTTCCTTCTGGACCCTCGCTTCGCTCGTCCCGATGATCTGGATGGTCGTTATGAGGTAATACCCAATTCGCAAAAAGAGCGTTACCGGTTTTATAGGCGAAAGCAAGGAGCAATAGAACGGGTTTTTTGTTTTGCCAATACCCCTCCGCCGGTAAGGCTGCCGGTAACGGTGTACACCTATTTTCACAACCAGAAACTACTGGAGGCCCCCCGCAAAAAAATGGACCGCAGGTTCTGGAAACTCTATGCAAAGTACCTGGTTGTAAAGATTTTTAACCGTAACACCGACTATTACGTCGTGCAAACGCCGCACATGGTAGGCGAGATGCTGCAAGTGGGCCTGAAAGATGCTGCCCATTGCCTGTCTTTTCCGTTTTTTGACAACAGGAAATATGCAGACGTTGTCAAACCTCCGTTTGCTTCGCGCCCCGGCGAGTTTGTATTTATCAGCAATCCATCTCCACAAAAAAACTATCCGACCTTGCTGGATGCGTGGGAATACCTGCTGGAAAAGGGATTGACGCCGGTGCTGCATGTCACGGTAGATGATACTGCACCTGCGGTAACTGCCAGAATGAATGAATTGATAGCCAGGGGCGCACAAATAAGGAATCATGTTTATGTGGACCCGAGAGATCTATATTTTAACTGCAAGTTCCTGATATTCCCTTCTATTATGGAAAGTTTTGGATTGCCACTGATAGAAGCTGCCGAAAGTGGAATGAAAGTGCTGGCGTCTGATCTTCCCTACGTATTTGACGTGGTAAAACCGAGCGCAACCTTTGACCCCATGGACAAGGTTTCCATAGCGGACACCGTGATCAGGGCTTTGGAAACCGAGCTTCCCTTTCCGGAAATAGTGACCCGTAATGAAGTTACTTCGCTGATAAACTTGTTGGCCGACAGGGTCTGATGGGTATAGGGCTAAAAAGTTGACTCCTGTACGCGATGGAAAAAACACATAAAAGGTAGTAAGTTTACACTCCGAAGAAAAAACGATCCAATGAATCTTGAGTTTAATAAAAATGAAGATGCCATGAAGCTGGCGGTGAGTCAGATGAAACAACGCCATGCCGTGATAAGCCAGGGTGGCGGGAAAAAGGCGATAGAAAAGGCGAAGGAGAAAGGCAAGATGGCGCCCAGGGAACGTATCCAATATCTGATTGACAAAGGGAGCAAATTCACAGAACTTGGTTCGTTCGCCGGTTACGATATGTTTCAGGATCATGGCGGATGCCCGGCTGGCGGTACAGTGGCGGGTCTGGGTTATGTATGCGGTCGCATGTGTATGATCGTGGCCAATGACAACACCGTAAAAGCGGGTGCATGGTTCCCGATAACCGGAAAAAAGAATGTGCGTATGCAGGAGATCGTGATGGAGAATCACATCCCTGTTATATATATAGTAGACAGTGCAGGTGTGTACCTGCCTTTGCAGGACGAGATTTTTCCGGATAAAGAACATTTTGGCAGAATATTCAGGAACAACGCACAAATCAGCGCAATGGGTGTGCCCCAGATAGCTGCTGTAATGGGTAGTTGCGTAGCCGGTGGTGCTTACTTGCCAATCATGAGTGATGAAACGCTGATGGTAGAAGGCAATGGCTCCATTTTTCTTGCAGGTCCGTATCTGGTAAAGGCAGCCGTTGGGGAAGATGTGGATATTCAGACATTGGGCGGTGCGAAAATGCACACCGAAGTGAGCGGAATAGCCGACTACAAATTTGATACCGAACAGGAGTGCCTGGATCAGGTGCGCCGCATAATGGATAAGCTTGGCAGCCAGCCAAGGGCCGGGTTCGACAGGGTAAAACCCGAATTGCCGGCAAGGCCAATGGAAGATATTTATGGGTTGGTTTCGGCACAGAATAACAAAAATTTTGATGTCGTGGACGTGATCAAGTGCATCGTGGACAAATCTGAATTCGATCAGTTCAAGGAAGACTATGGCAAAACCATTGTGTGCGGCTATGGCAGGGTAGACGGCTGGGCCGTGGGGATCGTGGCCAATCAGCGCAAGATCGTGAAGAGCGGCAAGGGCGAAATGCAAATGGGCGGCGTGATCTATAACGACAGCGCCGACAAAGCCGCCAGGTTTATCATGAACTGCAACCAGAAGCGGATACCACTTGTGTTTTTGCAGGACGTAACGGGCTTTATGGTAGGTAGCCGTAGCGAGCAGTCCGGAATTATAAAGGATGGTGCGAAACTGGTGAACGCCGTTGCGAATTCAGTAGTGCCCAAAATCACTATTGTAATCGGCAATTCTTATGGCGCGGGCAACTATGCCATGTGTGGAAAAGCCTATGATCCGAGGTTCATTTACGCCTGGCCCAATGCCAAGATCGCGGTAATGGGAGGGGAACAAGCTGCTAAAACAATATTGCAAATACAGGTGGCCGGGCTTAAGGCAAAGGGTGAGGTAATAGATCCGGAGAAAGAAAAATCGCTGCTGAAAGAAATCACCGACCGGTATGACAGTCAGACCACCGCGTACTACGCGGCAGCCCGGCTTTGGGTGGATGAGATCATTGACCCTGTGGAAACAAGGTCTGTTATTTCAGAAGGCATCAATGCCGCCAACCACAGCCGTACCGAGAAAGAATTTAAGATGGGCGTAGTGCAGGTTTAGGCCACAGACGGAGGGTAAATTCCGTCAATAGACACTCCGAATTCTTTTTCCAGAAAGACTTTTGCTTCGTACGCCGTCATTGCCGAAAAGTTTCGGTAGCGGTCGTGTATCAGGACTATTTCGTCCAGGGACTCGCGGACAAGGTCCTTGTTTCCCCATTCATGCAGGTCACGGGCCACTTTGGCAAGGCAACCTTTTTTATAAGCGATCTGGCCAATAACATGTACCAGCGTCTTCCGTACTCTGGCTGTGCGGTCGAACTGAAGTTCGCGCAGCAGTGGCAGGATGTCTTCAGGATGGGTTCGCCCCCTTAGTTCGATGCCGTGGCAAATTTCGCGGCGAATTTCCTTGTCTGGATGGTGCAAGTATTTTTTTGCCCATTCCAACACAGGGGTAGGGTTCATTTCACCCATTTTTTTTATCGAGCCTATCACTGCATTACGCGGCGAGTGGTGCACATCGAAAAGACCCTTGTCGAAAAACCGCTCCACGATCGGGAAATTTCGTTTGCCAATTTCACCCGCCGCATTGATCACCGTTTGTCTTACTTTAAAGTCAGGGTGGTCTTCGAGCACAGTAAGAATCCGGAGGATGGAAGGTTGCAGATCCCGGGCTTCGAAAAATAGTTTACCGGTTTCTGTGTAGGCGGATTTACGAATGTAAGTGTCTCCGTCGGCAAAACAGTCTGCAACATAATGGTATACGTTGGCGCGGTAGTCACTTGCCAGCTTGTGGTTCATTTCTGCCACCAATGAGGTGCGTTCATCCTTGGGTAGATCGTAAAAAGCCATCGCCTCTATATGTTAAATAAATTAAAATTGCTGCTAATTCAAATAGCAGATGATCTCATTTTGAAAATTTCCCAAGTTTAGAATGGTAAAAATTGGCTCATGACCATCAGCTCCATAAATATTCAATTTCCCCAGATTCTGAGGAGCGTTTGGGCGCAAATGAAGCGCAGGTTTTGGCGACGCAAAAATAATGGATGCCAACGACCGGAACACAAAGAATTTGGCAACCAGGGAAGTTTTGGCAAACGCATTTGGGAAAGCAAAGTCGGGTATGATCAAATGGTTCTTTTCGTTTTCATGGTACGGGCGCTCAAGATCATTGGCCTTTATTATTAGAAATAATCCACTGACCTGCTTTTCGTTTTGCCTACCATCCAAACCCTTTATTACGGCAACCCCACTAAATTGTATATTTTTGCCGCACAATGAATTCAAGGGGTTACGGAAGATTCTTTATCGTGCTGCTGTTG
>CAIYJV010000345.1 GCA_903926605.1 uncultured Bacteroidota bacterium | reverse complement strand
GTCTCCAATTCAGCGGGTACGAAGAAATTGTCTGGCAGCTGCTTGTTGATCTCTACAGATTTTACTGCTACCGGTCCGTTACCCTGATCAATAGACATTGGGCAAACAATACCTTCGGGCAGTTTCTGGAAATTTCCGTAGGTAGCGGTTTGCTCCATTTCTTTTCCATTGGCAGTAGTTTTTTCTACAGAGCGGATGTGGTAATAATTAGAAGCGTCGAAATAAAGCGTTTCTTCCTTACCATTGGCTTTGGTCATTTTCAGCTTAAAGCACTCTGTACCTTCCACATCGTCTTTGCCAAGGTAAACCACTTTGTGTCCTTTAGCTTTATAGTCAATTAACGAACCCTGAACGTCCAGTCCATCCTGCATTTGTTTTACCATTTCGTCCGGAATAGCTTCTGGCTTGGTCTGGCCGCCAAATGGGGCATAGTTCCAGCCGGCTTTGTCGGTCACGATCATATAGCCTGTCATACCGTTGAGAGAGAATTCCACCTTCATACCCTTTGCCTGCTGTGTAGTGATGGTCACAGGCATTTCCATGCCCTGCATAGATACGCTACCCGTCATTTTCATGGTCTTTATCTTTTTCCAGTTGTCCACGCCGCCTATTGCAGTTATGTGTTTCTGGATTATTTCGTCGGCGTTCTGCGCAAAAGTGGCCATCGTGCCGGTAATACTTATGGCAAGTGCCATGATCGCAATTCGGAGCGTTCTCATTGTGTGTGTTTTTTGTGAGGAAAGAATTCAATGCAAAATACTAAATATGCCGTAAAAGCAAATTACGTGAATTGTCTCTTAACATTATTTAAACAGAGTTTTTAAATGCAGGTGGGGATGTTGGAAAATAATTTTCCTTTTTCAGATTCACTATTACCTTTAGACCACTAAAAATAAACTGCTCTATGAAATACAATTTTCTCGGCAATACTGGACTGGTGGTATCTGAACTCTGTTTTGGCACTATGACTTTTGGCGGCAATGGTTATTGGTCTGCTATTGGCAATCAGGACCAGGCAGCGGCAGATGGATTGCTGAAAGCGGCGGTGGATGCAGGCATTAATTTTATAGATACGGCCAATGTGTATTCGTTCGGACTGTCGGAACAAATACTGGGGCAGGGTATACGCAATATCGGTGTTCGCCGGCACGACCTGGTGCTGGCCACTAAAGTAAGGGGCAGGATGGGCGAGGGCCAGAACAATGTAGGACTATCCCGTTTTCATATTTTTCAGTCGGTGGATGAAAGTCTGACGCGACTGCAGGTAGATAATATTGACGTCCTTTATGTGCATGGTGTGGACCCTTTTACGCCCGTAGAAGAAACCATGAGGGCGCTGAACGATGTGGTGAATAGTGGTAAGGTGCGCTACATAGGCGTATGCAACTGGCCGGCTTGGAAGGTGATGCAGGCCAACGGAATTGCAGCAAGGCACGGATGGCATTCTTTCATAGGCCTGCAATATTTCTATTCGCTGGCCGGACGCGATGTGGAGCGTGAGGTGATACCCATGGCAATAGACCAGAAGCTGGGTGTGATGCCATGGAGCCCGCTGGCTGGTGGATTTCTTTCGGGTAAGTTTAACCGGAATACGGACAAAGCAGGAAACTCCCGCAGGGACAATTTTGATTTTCCACCGATTAATAAATCGAAAGCATACGACATTATAGATGTGCTGACCACAATGGGCAAAGCGCTCGGGGTATCTGCTGCTGAGATTGCACTGGCATGGGTACGGCAACAACCCGGTGTGACCAGTACCATCATTGGTGCAAAGAATCCGGATCAGCTGAGTGCCAATATTCACGCTACCACAATTCAGTTAGATGGGGAACAACTCAGGTTACTGGACGAAGTAAGTGCATTGCCAAAAGAATATCCGGGATGGATGGTAGAACGCCAGTCGTCAGACAGGGTACTGAACACGGTGAATCAGCATAGTATAGCGCAGGCGTACAAGAAGTAGGAAATGGGGATCACCATTTTTTCTCAATGCTATCCATCATTGAGGCATAGCTCACATATCGGTCTTCTGATACCAGGCCCTTGGAGACGCCTTTTTTCACAGCGCAACCGGGTTCGTTCATGTGCATGCAATTGTTGAATTTGCATTCCGGCAGCAGCTTGCGCATTTCGGGAAGAAAGTGGGAGAGTTCTTCGCGGCTCACATCTATCAGTCCGAATTCCTTCATGCCGGGGGTATCTATGATCTTACCACCGTCGGGCAAGTCGAACATCTCGGCAAATGTGGTGGTGTGCTGGCCTTTGTTGCTCCAGCCGGACAACTCCTGCGTTTTGATCGTTAGCCCTGGAATAAACGTATTGATCAGGGTGCTTTTACCCACCCCTGAGTGACCGCTGAACAGTGTGGTTTTGCCAGCAATTCTGTTCTTCAGGTCAACCAGTGTTTCCGGCACGGTGGCCGACACGGCGTAGACCTCGTAGCCGATCTGCCGGTATACCGCCTCCCAGTGTTGCAGTGTGGCAATGCCTTTTTCGTTCAGCAGGTCGCGCTTGTTCACCACGATCAGCGCCGGAATATGATACATTTCGGCAGTGACCAGAAAACGGTCAATAAAACCCATGGATGTACGTGGGTCGGCAATGGATGCTACCAGAATCGCGAGGTCCAGATTGGCAGCGATAATGTGTTTTTGGGTTTTGTTGTGCGGAGATACACGAACCACATAGTTGCGGCGCCTTTCTACACCCGAGATGATCAGATCGCCGGAGTCGCCCTGTTCGGGTTCGAATATCACAGTGTCACCCACTGCGATGGGGTTGGTCGACGATATTTCGGTGTCTATCTTAAGCTTGCCCCGGATACGCGCATCCCGAAACACGCCTTCCTCATCCCGGATGATATACCAACTGCCGGTAGATTTATAGACCAAGCCCCGCATAATGCTGTGGTATGTTTAAGGATGACAATTCAGAATTCATTTGCTTACTCATATCTCAGCGCAACGATCGGGTCTAGTTTTGAAGCCTTTATGGCAGGGTAAATACCGGATATGATACCTACAAAAGCACAAATGCTAAAGCCGGTCAGGATCCATAACCAGGGTATGATGAAGCCAACGCCAAAGAAAGAACCGACCAGATTGCCCAGGATCATTCCGAGAATGACACCGGTAAGACCACCAATGAGTCCTATTAATACTGATTCGGTAAGGAATTGCTGTTTGATAGTTGAAGAACGTGCGCCGAGTGCCTTTGAAACACCGATCTCCCGGGTGCGCTCGGACACAGAAACCAGCATGATGTTCATTAGTCCTACTACAGAACCCAGCAGCGTGATAATGGCTATTACGACTGCGGCGATCCGGATGTACTTAATAATGTTGAGCAGGGTGGTTATGATCTCGTTGTTCTGTACCACTGTAAAGTTGTTTTCGGTACCCAGGGGTAATTTACGAATGGCCCGGAAAAGCCCCTCGGCCTCGTCTCCGGCCAACTCCTTCATTTTTACGTCGTTCACCGACACACTGATCATGAACGAACCGGAACCGCCATATAGTGCTCGGGCAGTATTGACGGGTATGAGTACCGTATTGTCGCCATCCATGATCATGCTGCCGCCCTTGGGTTCCATAATGCCAATGACACGGCATTTGATGTCGCCCACGGAAATGATCTCATCAATAGCGTGTTTTACATTTTTTTTAAACAGCTTGGCTGCAGTACTGCTACCCAGCAGGCACACATAGCTTACCGTACTGATCTCTGCCGGGGAAAAGTTGCGTCCCAGCTGCAACTTGGTATCGGTGACCGGAAGGTAGTCTTCGTCCACACCCGAGACACGTACATTGGGGTTTGTCTTCTCGGACCCGAAATGGATGGTGGCAATTCCGGTACCTCTGACAGACATACACACTTTGGAAGGAAACCTGAACCGTTCCTTAAAAGCCCGGGCCTCGTCGTAAGTAATATTTTTCTCGTCGGTATTGGGCGACATCGGGCCGCGTTTCTGCTTCTTTTTATGGATGACGTCGCTGGTGATCTGGAACGAATTGGCACCCATACGGCTGAAGTTGGAATACACCCCCGCCTTCATAGCATCTACCGCAGTGAGTATACCCACCAACGCCATAATGCCTATGCCAATGATAGCCACAGTGAGCGACGACCGCAAACGGTTGTTGAGAATAGCTTTGAAAGCCAGGCTTATGTTGAATAGCAAATGCCGCATCTGTGTGCTCAAAGTTACGCTACTATCTGCTATTTAGGCAACCGGGCTCACTATTTTCAGGGAACAATGATGGTCTGACCTCCGGGCCTTACGCTGAAACATACGCTAGGCTCGCAGGCATGGGCGTCGCCGTCACTTTGCATCAGGTTGAGGGAAGGGTGGGAAACCGTGATCTCCCTGCCTCTGTAATGCTGTACGAACGGACTGGAATAAATAGTGCCGGTGAGACCCCGTACCGCGATAGATGCACCCAGGATTTTAGGGAATCTGCGAATGACCACCACATCCAGCAAGCCATCTGTAAAGCTGGCATCGGGTGCAATCCGGAAGTTGTACCCAAACTGCTGGCCATTGGCCACATTGACCACAAAAGCTTTTTCCTTCAGTTCTTTTCCGTCAATAGTGATGCTCCAGTCCCATGACTTGTACAGCCACATATACTTGGTGATGAGCCAGCTGTACATAAGCAGCCCGCGACGGGTACTTTTTGCAAATTTTTTTGAGATGAGGGCATCAAATGCCACACCCGCATTGCTGATGAAGGGCTTGCCATTTGCCAGGCCAATATCCATAGCAAGGGTTTTATCCCGGTTGATCACCTGAATGGCGGCATCAGACTCGAGCGGAATGCCCAGCGTGCGGGCCATACCGTTTCCCGAGCCCTTAGGTATGATCGCCAAAATGGTACGGGTGCCCTGAAGACCCTGCACAATGTCGTTTACAGAGCCATCTCCACCCACGGCCACTACTGCATAGGCGCCCTTTTCTGCGGCTTCACGGGCCAGTTCTGTGCCATGTTTTGCGTACTGCGTGTGCTGGATATCCCAGGTAAACCTGGTTGCGTCCAGATTTCGCTCCACACCTTGTTTTATCTCTTTCTGCCTGTCTACTCCTGATTTCGGGTTAATGATAAATACAAGGTGCTTTTTGGTCATAATATTTGTGCTTTTAAACTCAGGTCCATGCTCACGGCATGGTGTATGATCGCACCGACGGAGATATAATCAACTCCGGTGGCGGCATATTCTGTAACGTTAGAGAGGTTTATACCTCCTGATGCTTCTGTCTCGTACATGCCATGTATATATTTTACGGCAAACTCGAGCATAGAAGGCGTGAAGTTGTCGAGCATGATACGATCTATCATACCCACAGCCATCACCTTTTTCACATCTTCAAGACTGCGGGTCTCTACCTCGATCTTGAGTTGCAGGTTGTTGGCAACCATCCATTCCTTTGTGGTGATAATCGCTTTTTCAATACCCCCGCAAAAATCAATATGATTGTCTTTGAGCATGACCATATCATAAAGACCCATGCGGTGGTTTACGCCACCGCCTATCAATACGGCCTCTTTTTCGTACTGGCGGAAAAGGGGAGTGGTCTTTCGTGTATCGAGAATACGGGCGGGGTACTGCTTGATTTTGTCTACATACTCATGGGTAAGCGTGGCTATCCCACTCATACGCTGCATACAGTTCAGGACCAGCCGTTCTGCCTTTAAAATGGTATGCACCGAAGCTTCTACTTCAAAGGCGATTTCCCCTTTGCATACCTGCATTCCGTCAGCCTTAGAAATTTTAAACCTTATTCCGGGTTCAATTTCATGGAAGATCTCTCTGGCCAGTCTCACTCCTGCCAGTATACCGTCTTCCTTTATTTTAAGCACCGCCTTGCCCCGCGTATCGGGAGGTATACAGGCCAGTGTAGAAAAATCCCCTGCGCCTACATCTTCCTTCAGCGCTGCTATCACAAATTCTTTGGTGTCCAATTGATTTATTATAAAGAGGTTTGCAAAATTATTTTGTCGTCACGAATGCAATAATAAGTAATTATTAATTTTACAGCGGCATAGCGTCATTTCCACACAACAAATGGTGCTCAAAATGGGTTTTCTGTATAAAGTTGTTCTGTGAGCACAATAGTTTTAGTGTTAAACAACGACTGATTGCTTAGTCCAGCCTGAAATTCACGCCGCAACTCATTAGGTCTTTCCAGAAGTCGGGATAGGATTTGGTGTTACTGCCGGCCCCTGAAATGTGAACAGGGCCCCTCGTGCGCAAAGCACCAACTGCAGCGGCCATTTCAATTCGGTGATCATGATAGGAATCTATCCGCGCATAGCCTCCCAGACTGGGCCCTCCGGTAACGTAAAGTGCATTCTCCTCCATAGTGAATGGTACGTCGAACCGTAACAACATTTCCCCGATACTTTCTACACGGTTGCTTTCTTTATGAAACAGCCTGTTCAGTCCGGTTATGGCACTCTCACCATTGCAGCAGGCGGCCAGCACCGCCAGTATTGGGAAGAGATCAGGGCAGTCGGACGCATCAAACTCAAAAGCATTCAATGCCGACCGCTGAACCGTGATGCCATTCTCCGTCCATTTGTGCAGTGCGCCGCACAAACCAAAAACGTCGAGAATGGCTTTGTCGGCCTGTTTGGAGCTTGTATGCAGGTTTTTTACAGTTACACTACCGGCTATTGCGCCTGCGACCAGAAAAAAAGCCGCGGAGCTCCAGTCTCCCTCCACATCTAATATCAGCGTATCAGGGATATCATATTTTGCCGGATCTATTACAAACTCCCGGTAGCCTATGTTTTGCACGGGTCGTCCGGATCGGGCCAAAATGTCCAGCGTCATATCTATGTACGGTTTGCTGGATAGTTTTTCTACATAGATGCTTACTTTTTGCGTGGTTTTGGCAGACAAGGCGAACAGCAGTCCCGTGAGCAATTGCGAGCTGGTAGCGGCGCTCATCCGCACATCGCCGGGTACTAACCCGCCGTGCATCACAAAGGGTATGCATCCATTGTATCCCGGCATATCAACGCCCAGCTGGCTCATTATTTCATTTATCGGTCCCAGATGGCGTCCAGCCAGGCTGCCCCTTCCACTTATTGATACGGTAGAGGCGGAGCCGGCCAACACAGGCAAGAACATCCGGGTTGCAAGACCACTTTCTCCGCAATCGTAATCATTGCATCCTGTAGCAGTACCCGTACTAAATACATCCAATATTCCGGGACGAATCACCAGTTCGCAGCCAGCCTGCCGTATGATCCGGATGGCAGCCTGCTCGTCCGCGCTTTTTCCGGTATTGTGAATGATCGTTTTGCCTGGGTGCAGTAAAGCAGCCGCGCAAGCCCGCTGGGTATAGCTTTTTGAGGGCGGTGCCGTCACCGTTCCCGATACCGAACCGGGCTCAATTACTGCCAGCATAATCCACCAATGTATTTTCTATCAGTTCAAAATCGAGCGGTTTTATCACAGCCGCTCCCGGCCGTTCCAGTAATATATAGTCCATCTGGCCTTTGTTGCGCTTTTTGTCCATTTTCAACAACTCCATCACTTTTTGCACATCCATCCGGTACGCTACAGGAAGATAGTATTGCGCAAGCGTATTTGTGAGTTTTTCGGTCACGCCTTTATCCAGGCCACACACTTTTTGCGACAGGCCACAAGCTACGATCATACCAATAGATACGGCATGTCCATGCGGCAAACTGTAGAGATTTTCTATAGCGTGCCCGGCAGTATGTCCGAAATTGAGCAGTTTGCGCAAACCTGCTTCTTTTTCATCGTCACGCACAATTCCGGTTTTAATATCCACGCACTTTTTAATCAATGCCATCATGTCTGTATCGTCTTCCTTATATGCGGATAGGAACTTTCCAGACAGCTCAGCAAACATCTCAGGATCAAAACAGCAGGCGTATTTTATGATCTCTGCAAACCCGTTACTCCATTCCGCACCGGGAAGGGTTTTCAAAAAACCGGGATCAAAAACAATAAATTCCGGATGCGCAAATGTACCCAGCGTGTTTTTGTGCAGGTCCAGATTGACACCGTTTTTCCCACCAATAGCGGCATCTACCATACCAAGCAGCGATGTGGGCACGAACCCAAAACGAATGCCGCGCATATAAACAGAGGCAAGAAAACCGGTAATATCAGTTATCACACCGCCCCCAACACCTACGATCAGCGTTTTTCGGTTCACTTCCGCCGCCAGCATTTTTCGGGCCAGTTCACCAAGGGTGGTAAGGTCCTTAGTGTGTTCGCCTGCCGGGATCACAATGCACTTTCTGCCTTTGAACAGAGAAGGGTAGAGCCTGGCGATATGCTCGTTGGTAAGAAATACAATGTCCTCGTCTTCTATAGAATCGAGTACATCTTCCGTTTTTTTACGAAAATAAAATTCCACCTTCCCCGATGGAAAGCTCACCGT
The DNA here is from genome assembly GCA_903926605.1 of uncultured Bacteroidota bacterium. GTDB lineage: Bacteria > Bacteroidota > Bacteroidia > Chitinophagales > Chitinophagaceae > CAIYTT01. The sequence goes on along the minus strand of CAIYJV010000345.1, from coordinate 12,991 downwards.
TTGCTGCATATAGGGTCAAAATTAGGGTTTTAGGTAATCGATGCCCCTGACGGGAGGGTGCCATTCTGTAAAATTATTATCTTACACACATCAAACACAAAAAAATTGAAAGGATGCGTTTAGTTTTCATTTTGCGTCATTTATACATGGTTGGCATTTTACTGCTGGCGGTCAATGTCTCTGCACAGCGCACACAGACCATAAAGGGGAGGGTAGCTGACAAGGAATCCAAAGCACCCCTGGCCGGGGTAAGTATTGGTGTCACCGATCTGTCGTCGCCACTGGGTGCAGTTACAGGAGCGAACGGTGAATTTGCCATAGACAGTGTACCTGTGGGCAAACATACGCTGCGAATAAGCTATTTGGGTTATCAGGGGTTGACATTGGAAGATATCCTGGTCACGTCGGCAAAGGAGGTAGACCTGCCACTGGAGATGGAGGAAAGCACCGTGAAGATGAATGAGGTGGAGGTGAAGGCCTATAAAGACCACATCAACGAAATGGCCGTTGCCAGCGTAAAGACATTTGACGTGCAGGAAACCGAACGGTATGCCGGCAGCAGGGGAGACCCGGCCCGTATGGCGTCTAACTTCGCCAGTGCTCAGGGCGGAGACGACTCCCGAAACGACATTGTTGTTCGCGGCAATAGTCCGCAGGGCGTGTTGTGGCGCGTGGAAGGAATAGACATACCAAACCCCAATCATTTTGCTGTGCCGGGTACTACAGGTGGCCCCGTAAGTATGCTCAACAACAAAACCCTTTCCAACAGTGACTTTTATACCGGTGCTTTTCCTGCCGAATTTGGAGATGCCGTTGCAGGTGTGTTCGATCTCAATCTGCGCAACGGCAATGCAAATCGTTATGAAGGAACAGCCCAGGTGGGACTGCTGGGAACAGAATTGGCTGCCGAAGGCCCATTAAAGCCGGGGTCGGGTGCTTCGTTTCTCGTCACTTACCGTTACTCCACACTTTCGTTATTCCAGGGATTTCATATAAAAATCGGCACAACCTCGATACCCAATTATCAGGACGGCAGCTTTAAAGTCAATGTTCCACTGGGTAAAAAGGGCAGCATTTCTTTCTTTGGCATAGGTGGACTTAGTTCTATAAATCTCATTGTTAGCACGCTCACGGAACCCACCGCACAATTGTACGGAGAAAGCGATCGAGACCAGTATTTTACATCCAACACAGGATTTGCCGGCGCTACATTAAATTACACGATCAACCCCAAAACCTTCACCAAGCTCACTGTAGCTATTTCCGGAGAAGATGTGGTGGCCCATCACGACTATGTGTTTCGCAACCCCTCATTCGCAGTGGACAGCCTGAAGAACATACTCGGTTACGACTTTCGTTCCACTACTGCGGTCGCACACTGGTCTGTAAATAAAAAAATTGGCCCGAAGCAGACGATGAAATTTGGCCTGATAAATAACTGGTACGGACTGAATCTCACTGACAGCAGCAGACAATACCCTGTTTACAGACAGGACTGGCAGACCCGGTTGGCCTGTAAATCGGGTACTGATCTTGCACAGGCATATATACAATATAAATACCGGGCAAACGATAAGCTGGTATTTACAGCTGGCCTGCATGCCCAATTTCTGTTCCTGAACAACTCCCGTTCGCTGGAACCAAGGGCCGGATTGCGCTGGGCAATTGACAATAACAACATCGTGACGTTAGGGTATGGCCTGCATAGTCAGATGCAACCACTCTATCAGTACTTTGCATTGCAGAATGGGGAGACGATCAATAAAGGAGTTGGGTTTACGCGCAGTCATCACCTCGTAGCCGGCTACGACCGGCAGGTTACCAAAACACTTCGACTCAAGGCAGAAGTATATGGTCAGTACTTGTTCGATGTGCCGGTGGAAACCCGCGCAGGATCCTCTTTTTCGGCTTTGGACCAGGGGTCAACCTTCTCCCGGGATTTTCCGGACACTTTGCGGAATTCTGGGACCGGCTACAATTACGGTATCGAGCTCACGCTGGAAAAACGATTCAGCCATGGCTTCTACTATATGCTTTCCGGTACGCTGTTCGATTCGCGTGCCAAAGGCAATGACGGTATTTACCACAGTACCGACTTCAATACCCGCCACGTTCTGAATGTTTTGGGTGGCTACGAGCACAAACTCGGTTTGTACAGTACGCTCACCACCGGCGCCAAAATTACCTGGATCGGTGGCAAACTCTATTCGCCGGTTGATACTGCTGCGTCCAACGCACTGGGCGATATGGTAGTGAAGGATGCGCAACGCAACACACTGCATTTCCCGGATTATTTCCGTGCCGATCTGAAATTGGGTGTGCGTTTTAATTCAAAAAAAGTCACCCATGAAATAGCAGTAGATCTGGTAAATGTGTTCAATACTCAAAATGTGTTGTCGCTTACTTATAGCTCTGAACTCGCGGCAAACGGGAATGCCTTCCCATTTTTTACGCAATACCAATTAGGCTTTCTACCGATCTTTTACTACAGGCTCGATTTTGGATCGAAGCGTAAGTAGGAAATTTGTGTTACTATATAACATCATAAGATCCATGAACCGCCGAAAAGAAAAAAATCTGGCATGATTTTTGGTAATTGTAAAATTAATAAATCGTAAAGATTAAAATAAGATTAAAAAGTTCAGATTTGTCTTTAATTTCACACCATTAAAAACTAACAAAACATTGAAATTATGAAAAAAACAATTTTTATCTTCTTTGCCCTTGTAGTAATTGCAGGCATTTCCTGGATGGGCTGTAAGAAAAGCAGTTCATCAAGTTCAAACAGTTCGGTGGCACTGGTTATTCAAACCGGCGCCCAGTCGGTGGCTCCCGGTGCCAGTATCCCTTTTACGGCTGTCTTGCTGGATAAAAGCGGAAATGTGACTACGCCTTCTAGTGTGACCTGGACCGTGACCGGAACCGGTGGTGCATCCATCGGAAGTTTTTCGGGCAGCGTGTTCACCGGTAACGGTGTAGGAGACGGTACCATAACTGCGACTGTCAATGTAAACGGAACTAATCTTACCGCCTCTATTCCAATCGGCGTGTACACGCCTTCTGTTTTCGCTGTGGTGCCCTCTGCCGTGATCTGGACTACCGGAGCCGGTACAATTCAGCTTACGCCCGTGTACATTGGTACTGGATCTACTACCTATACCTATTCATCCAGTGATGCATCAATTGCATCGGTAGATGCTTCCGGCAACATCACCTTCAACAAAAACGGACAGTGCTTGATCACGGTAACCGCAGGTGGCCTCACCGGCACACCGGCAGTATCGGTTCCCGTAATGGTTGTGGGTATGCCAAACAGCTCGCTTCCTGTGATGCGCGTGGCTGTTACTCCCGTGGCACCTCAGATGTTCCGTGGCGACAATACTACGCTCACAGCCAAAGCTTATGACATGAGCGGCAATGTAGTTACCTCTTCAACCTTTGCATGGGCGAGTCAGGATGCATCTATCGCAACGGTAGACCAAAGTGGTAAAGTAACTGCCGTTAAACTGGGTCGTACGATCATCACAGCAACCGCAAGCGGTATCACCGGTCAGGCGGAAGTAGATGTACTGCCCGACACGGCCATTATCGTAACTCCGTATTGGGCAACTGTCGCCGCAGGCGGAACACAGCAGTTTACCGATACTGTATATGCTGTAAACCACACTACCAAAGCACTTACCCCCATTTCCGGATTCTCTGCCTTTACCTGGATGATGCCCACTTTCGGGATCCCGGCGGTAGATAGTATTTTCGACATAGCTACAGTTTCATCAACCGGTCTGGTTACCATGAAAACCTCTGCTATGGCAGGTGTTTCGTCGTTCGTTATGGCAGCTCCAACTTCGCCAACAATCGCACCTGGTGTTGCATTGCTGACTGTAGCAATTGGTTCTCCCTGCAGCTGCGGAACTACCTATCCCGGAGTAGTAAATATTACCGGCGTTCCTACATCCACGGTAAACCTCAGCATCATGGGTACAGGCTCTTACCAGATCAATGCGCAGCCTGTTGACGCTTCAAGCAATGTGGTATCGGGTGCTACACTTACTTTCTGCAGCAATAGCTCAACCGTTTGTTCGGTAGATGCATCGGGCCTGATTACTGCTACAAGTCCCGGCACGGCAGTAATTACTGTGTGCAATGGTACCGTAACAAAGAGCATCAATGTGAATGTGACTTTATAATAATAGTCAGAAATAAAATAAAAATCGGCCACCCTTTTGGGCGGCCGATTTTTATTTTATACGATGATTTTACTGCAATCTGGATGGGATGAAACCAAATGGATTTGCAAAGCCAATTTTGTGATCCCTAATTTTTTAGCTTCATAAACAGGGCCATAAGCACCTCGTCGTGCGCTTTCAGGCTGTCGAGGCTCATGTCTATTTTTATTCCGTCGGCGGGGTCGGTATCCCATGCACTTTGGCGGCTTTCTTTGGTCACAATAAGTACACCGGTTTTTACGGCACTTTCCTCTCCGAAAATGATCATAGCATGTTCCCCGGCCTTGCATGCAGCTTGCTTCTGGATCTCCGGCGTCTGACCATAAAGGCCTGGATCTGCAATGATGACTTTTAGCTCTTTCTGTCCGGTGACCTTTACATCAATAGCGGTTACACCGGGTATCACTTTCGCAACTGTATCCTGGAGGTGATGTATCTGCTCCATATTTACTTCAGCGGCTTGCTTGCATCCACCGATAGTGGCAAGCAAGAAAACGGACGGCAACATACAATATCCAATTAATTTTTTCATAATATTTTGTTTTTTTTAGGTTTTTTATTTGCCGACTCCTAATACGTCCGACATTGTAAATATACCCGTTTTACCGTAAATGTATTCGGCGGCCATTACGGCGCCCAGCGCGAAGCCGTCGCGGTTGTGGGCCGTGTGGGTGATCTCGATATCATCTATTTCCGACCGATAACTTACGGTATGGGTGCCCGGTACGGGGTCGATCCGGTGGGAGATCACCGGTATGACTCCGGGGGCCGCATCGTTCTGCAAAGCCCAGGATCTGTAGTCTAAATTGTTACTGATTATCTGGTTTGCAAGAGATATTGCTGTGCCACTGGGTGCGTCTTTTTTTTGTGTATGGTGGGTTTCAACAATCAGCGGTTTGTATTCACTGTGGGATTGCAACAGGCTTGCCAGATATTTGTTAAGCTCGAAAAACAGGTTGACGCCTATACTAAAGTTGGAAGCATGTATAAATCCTACGTTGGCACCTTGTAAATGGGCATGAACAACAGGAACCGAATCATTCCATCCGGTGGTGCCAGAAACCACGCATATGCCTGCATCCAGACAAGCCATGACATTGGATAAGGCAGACTCCGGGTTAGTAAACTCTATGGCCACATCAGCACGTTCAAGACGTTCCGCAGTCAGTTCATTTGCATTTGCAGATGAAAAAGTGCACACTATACTGTGTCCGCGTTTCACAGCGATACGTTCTATCACATGTCCCATTTTGCCGTATCCAATAAGCGCGATATTCATAAATTGTTTTTACAAGACGAAGGTAGTATCAAATCACACTAATTTGACTGCCCTTGCGTTATAAAATCACGGTACGGTTTTTGCTTAGGTAAATTGTTCAAAGATTTTTCTTAAAAAACACGTCTGAATTAAAAATGCGTTCTATGAAGCACACACTCCTGGTCTCCATGATTTTTTGGGCAATAACGGCCACAGCCAAACAAAATTCCGAGCCACTGAAGATACAGTCGGCAACGGTATATATTTCGGGAGCTCAAATACTGAGCACTACTCAAACCAATCTGATACAGGGAGAAAACGAAGTGGTCCTGACCAATGTGGCTACAGATGTGAACGACCAATCGCTTATGGTAAATGCAACCAACGGGGTGACGATACTGTCGGCAGAGGTTAAAAAGAACTACCTGATTCAGGATTCGTTGACACCCACGGCACAAGCGCTGAAAGACAGTGTGGAGATAGTGATGGCAGAACGAAAACAACTGGGCGAGAAAATAAACACCTGCAAGTTGCAGATAGCTATTATAGATAGCAACAAAAAGGTGTCTGGAACAAATAACGGACTTTCGGTGGCCGAACTGCAAAAATTGCTCGACCTGGTTGGTAGCAAGTATGAAGGCATACTTCACCAAAAAAATGTACTTGAAACCCACTGGGCGAAGGTGGACGAACATTTGAACAGACTGCAGAAACAGTTGGCTGTGGAACGGAAAAACGGAAATCAGGACGTATCCATGATCGTACTCAAGCTGAAGGCTGATAAACCCTGTAGTTCTACAGTCCTCGTGTCCTATTATGTTCAAAACGCTGGTTGGTCGCCGGTATATGATTTTTCAGCGGATGATCTGACCAAACCAGCATCGCTGGTATACAAGGCCAATATTCATCAGTCTACCGGAATAACATGGGATCATCTACGTCTGAAACTATCTACTGACAACCCAAGGGAAGGGATACAGGCACCGGTTTTGACCCCTTGGTTTTTGGCTTTCAACCAGCCGGTGGTGAGAAGCTATACTAAAAATTTGGTCAATCAGGGGGACCATTTGATGGCGGCCGCTATGGCACCCGGTGCTTATGCTCAGCAGAATTCGGAAATAAATATGGGAGGTGCCCGGGCAGAAGGAAATTTATATGTTATTGACGGGGTTCAGGTTCAGCCGAACGGCACACTTGAAAATGCTGTTTCTGTAGACAATTCCGGCAACAACATGATCTTTGATATCGACATTCCCTACACAATAGCTGCTGAAGGACATAACCAGCTTGTATCTATAAAAGAATTCCAGATGCCGGCTATATTCCGCTACTACGCCGCACCCAAGCTGGATAAGGATGTATTCCTTGAAGCTCGCATCAGCAATTGGGAAGACCTGGGTTTATTGCCCGGCCCCTGCAATACGTTTTTTGAAGGTACCTATGTGGGACAGTCGTACCTGAATTTTGCCAACACCCGGGATACACTTGATGTTTCTTTGGGTCGCGACAAGCACGTACTTGTACACAGAGAAAAGGACAAAAGTTTCCGCTCTGTGCGCACTATCGGAAACAATGTATCTGAGAGTGTGGCCTATTCAATAGAAGTTAAAAATTCTCGCAAGAACAGGATAGATCTGGTTTTGGAAGATCAGGTGCCGGTGAGTACCGATAAAGATATAATGGTAACGGATTTAGAGACAGGTAACAGTACCTTTGATGCAGAAAAGGGAAAACTTAGGTGGCAACTCAGCTTGAATCCTAACGATTCGAAGAATCTCAAGTTCAGCTACACTGTAAAATATCCTAAATCCAAAAAGATAAACAACTAAAACAACAGCCTAAAGTTGATACAATTACCGCTTGCCGATGCTGTCGTAAAAGGAATCCTGCTGGGTTTGTTTATGGCTGTATCGGTGGGGCCCACACTTTTTGCGGTCATTAAATATAGCCTGGCCTACACTTATCGTGCGGGCCTGGCTTTTGTATTGGGCGTTTCGTTCAGCGATATTATATATGTGACGATCGCCAATTATGCTGCGACCTGGCTCAAATTGCTGGACAACTATAGAACGGGAATGGCTCTGGGTGGCGGAGCCATTCTGGTAATTGCCGGGCTGGCTGGACTGTTTAAAAAGCAGAAGGCACAACATCAGGACGTAGAAATACTCACCATTTCCAACGGGCACTATTTTAAGATCTGGAGCTCCGGATTCCTCATTAATACCATCAATCCAGGGGTCATAATCAGTTGGTTAACAGCTGTTACTGCTACCGCTAATACGCCAGGATTCTATAGATTCACATTGTTTGGAACCTGTCTGGTCCTGGTATTGTCTATAGATTTTCTCAAGGTGTTTCTGGCAGAAAAAATCAGGCAGAAACTCACGCCCGGGCTGGTCCTGGGTTTACAGCGAATTTCGTCTGTCATACTTATGGTGTTGGGTGCCATGTTGATGTCGGGATTGCTCGTGCCTCATCAATAGGGGTATTTTGATTGTTTATGGAGTCTGAAATCTAATCAAAACCGGACTTGCCACCAATTATATCTGTGTTATATTTGCATCCTCATGTCTGACTCCATACAGCACGAATGCGGGCTCGCTTTTGTCCGGTTATTGAAACCTCTTTCCTACTACCACCAGCAATATGGCACGGCTTTTTACGGACTCAACAAGCTTTGTCTCCTTATGGAGAAACAGCATAACCGGGGTCAGGACGGTGCCGGCATAGCCGCGGTGAAACTGAACACAGAGCCGGGGCAAAAGTTTACGCACCGTCACAGGGTAAGTGGTGGACAGGCTATCTCAGAGATTTTCAGAGATATTAATAAAGAAGTAGCCGAGCTGGAAAAAATGTACCCCGACTACCAGAAATATCCCGTGATCATGAAGGGTTATCTTCGGTTCATGGGCGAAGTGCTTATGGGGCATCTGCGCTACGGTACCCAGGGGCGTAATAACGTAGAGTTCTGTCATCCGTTCATCAAGCCGGGTATTAAGGCTTCGAGATACCTTACCATGGCTGGCAACTTCAACCTCGTGAATACAGACGAGTTGTTTGATATGTTGCACAAACAGGCCGAAGGTGTATTGCGCGAAAGCGATCTGGGTGCGATGATAGAAGTGATACACCATGCGTTGCTGGAGGCAGACGATGCCAACCCGGATAATGCCGACCTCGCAGAGGTACTCAGAAATTCAGCTGTTCATTTTGATGGTGGCTACGTATGCTGTGGCCTGGTGGGCAATGGCGATAGTTTCGTATTGCGCGACGCAAATGGTATCAGGCCGTGCTACTTTTATAAAAACGAAGAAGTGATCGTGGCGGCTTCTGAACGTGCGGCCATAATGACTGCCTTTAACGTGACCCAGGATCAGGTGACCCAACTGAAACCTGGCCATGCAATCATAGTTAACAAGGACGGTGAATTCCGTATCGAAGAGATTCTGGCGCCTGCAAAGCTCACCGCGTGCAGTTTTGAACGTATTTACTTCAGCCGGGGCAACGATCCTGAAATATACAGGGAGCGTATGGAACTGGGCCGTTTATTGTCGGCCGATGTGCTGAAGGCGTTGGATAATAACCTGAAAAACACCATTGTTTCATTTATTCCCAATACGGCCGAAGTTGCTTTTTATGGTCTGATCAAGGGACTTGAAGACTATCTGAAAGCCAGAAAACTAAAAAAGATACTGGCCAACCGCAACACCCTCACCGATGACGAACTGGCTGAGCTTATCAGTCGAAAAGTTAGAATTGAGAAAATCGCCATTAAGGACGTAAAGGTTCGAACCTTCATTACTGAAGATGCGTCCCGCAATGAGATGGTGCAGCATGTCTACGATATTACCTACGGCACTGTGCAGCGCGATGTGGATACACTTGTGATCATAGATGACTCTATAGTCCGAGGTACTACTTTGCGTGAAAGTATCATCCGAATGCTGAATCGTTTAGGTCCGAAACGCATCATCGTGGTTTCGTCTGCGCCGCAAATACGGTATCCCGACTGCTATGGAATAGACATGAGCAAGATGGGCGATTTTATTGCTTTTCAGGCTGCTGTGGCACTTTTGCAGGAAACAGGTTTTGAAAACAGGCTGCAGGAAATTTACGATAAATGCATACATGCCCAGGCCAATGGAGCGTTGGACAACGAAAACTTCGTAAAAGGCGTATACGAGCCATTCACCGCGGTACAGATAAGCGCCAAGATAGCACAGATGCTGCGCGCAGAGGAAGTTGGTGCTGAAGTAGATGTAATCTACCAGACGCTGGAGGGGCTTCATGCTGCATGTCCACGCAATACCGGAGACTGGTATTTTACCGGCAACTATCCTACGCGGGGCGGCAACAAAGTAGCAAATCGTGCGTTCATGAATTTTATGGAGCGCAAGCAGGGCAGAGGGTACTAAAATTCAGGGTAGCTTTTACTTTTCCGCCACTATATAGGCGTTCGGGTCACGTAACTGAAATGCGGAACCCTTTGTATCTCCGTATATTTTTACGTTGCCAAAACCAGACTCATTCAGTATCCGGGTGATTTCGGCGGCTGTGTATACAAAGTGATAGGCCGTCTTTTCTTCTACCTCTTCGCGCCGCTGAAATTTCATGTCGGTTTTCAGCAAGCTTTCTGCGGCAAGGTACTCATTACGTATTGTGAACAAAATGTCCTGAACTTCCATTGTGGTTGTGTCTTTCAACGCTGGCAGCAGGCTTTCGGCAAGTGCGCCGGTATTTATCAGGAACCGCCCGCCGGGCATCAGCGCACGAAATATATTCCTGCAGAACGCAAGCATTCCATCCCGGTCAAAATAGCTGAAGCTATTGCCCATGCATACGGCGTGGTCATACATTTCGGCAAAATCGTAATCAAGCACGTCCGCACAAATAGATTGAACAGACAAACCAGCAGAAAGGTTGCGCAATAGTGCGATATTCTCACCGGAAATATCTATGCCGGTTACATTAAAACCCCTGGCTGCCAACGCTACTGCTATGCGTCCGGAACCACAACATACGTCCAGTATACGAGCCCCATTTTGAGATTGTATCGTTTGAACTATAAAGGAAACTTCGCCTTCCGTAAAACCAGAAGGTACTGCCTGGTGCCACATTTCGACCGCCAGGCCGTTGAAAAATTCCTTATACCATTGATGCTGTTGCATACTCGCTAAAAATAAAAATGAATAACAGGTTATATATGTTCGGGTCGCAAATCGCTGCGAAAAATATTATTGTTCTTTATCAAATTATAATACAAATAGCCACCATAAACTACTGATAATGTGTACCATATCGCCAAAATACGGGAAGCATAGATCAGTTTATAATGATAAATGGGTAGAAAACCATCCGGATAACTATAGCATTTGTCAAGGCTCAGCAAATAGGGTATTGATGCCAGAACATACAATTTGTAATTGCCCGATACCACTCCATAAAAGAAGAATAAGATCACGATTGGGTGGGCGTAGCGCTCGTGCATCTGGCTGTTGAAGTAAAAAAAGAAAAGGCATATAAGCCCGGCACCAAGAAACAGAATTTCATAAAATCTGCCATTCGGTTCCTGTTGTTTGGTCCGGAACATCCTCACGTTGCGATACATAGGCCACAACACCAGTAAAGCCGAAACAGTAAAAAATGTAAGCCCATATGTCTTGTACGAAAAAAGGAAATATGCAGTATGGTCGTCTATGGTATACGGATTGCCTGAAGAGATGAGGTACCAGATATTGAATGCGCAGATGGACAGATTGCGGTAAAGATCCACAGCGTGGGTGGCATGGTGCCACAGTTTTGGCACACCACCCGTAGGTATGAAGGGTAGTAAAATGATGAATTGAACCGCCGCAACAGCCCCAAGCACCTTTAAGCCGGTTTTAAGGTTGCGTATGCTGTACCATAATACCAAAGCCACAACAGGGAAAAACTCAATGGACTGGGCTTTTGTATTCAGTGCAAGCAGATATAGCACCGCACCCGACACCGGATTTGCCAATGCAGACACTACGGCCAGAAATGAAAGGTTGGTGTAAATACTGTCTATTTGTCCCCATATCATAGAGTTGAACACATAGGCGACGTTAAGTAACAGAAACAGGTAGGGTATCTTAAATTGCAGCAGGCGATTCCTGAATCCGCACAATACCACCAATGGCAGAAAATCGAAACAGACAAAAAGTATTTTTATGCTACTGATATGGGCAATAATATTGGCATCCGTACCCTGCAGCCAGTCGAAAAACCAAAGACCATATAGGTAAACCGGAAAATAGTTGATACTGGTATCGTATGCATGACCCAGGCCCATGTGGTGTATTTTCAGTGCCCAGTCCTGCCAGTAACCCATATCCAGCTCCATGGATGCGCTTGGTAGCAGAAACAAATACAACACAAACACCACCAACAATTCCAGCCTTGTCTTTTTGAGGTTTTGTTCCATCGTCGTTGGTAAAGATAAATAGCCGAAGCCAACCATAGGCTATTCTATCTGCATTTGACTGTATATTTGCAGAAATATCCGGCTGTCTTTTGGGGTTGCAGGGATGAAAAAAGTGAAAAAGCTCCTTAAAATTAAGAAAATATAAATGAAAAATATTTTTTACCTGATTTGCCTGTTTCCCCTGTTGCTCAGTTCTTGTGCCCGTTTTGCGTATTTCACTAAAACAAACAAAGAAAGTGTTGACAATTCAGGAATGCCGGTAAAGAACATTCAGTTTTACAACGACCGCAGGATTCAGTTACGCCGCGTTGTTTCTTCTGAAGAGGCAAAGCTGATAGGCGGTAAAATCAGGTTTATAAATGGAGAATACATTTCCATTGCCTATATGCGCAGGTTTACACCTGGTATTTGCGAGGAAGCACCCGATAATAAACTGATCGTAAAATTTGAAGATGGTTATTTCCGTACGTTTACTTTCCAGTGCGACCAGCGGGACGCGTTCACTTATTTTAAGGTTGGTCCAAACAAGCGGCCTGATCTGGCTAAGGAGAAGCTGCTCTATTCTATTGTCGCCGACAAATATGAACACTTGAAGGGTAGCCGTTACGCAGGTATAGTCAAGTACGAAAATCTGGAGTACACCCTTAGGTTCAGATTGCACCATTCACCGCATTATGTGGGACAAGCACCCTTCATACCATCCTTGCTGGTGCGCAGAGACAGGAGCCTTAACTTCAGGTTAAACCGCCGCCGCATAAAGGGTAAGCGTATAGCTACGAGTTAGTTGCTTTGCAACCAACCTATTTCTACCACAATTTGTACCCAATACCTAATTGGTGTTATCTTTGTTGCAAACGGTTTTTAGGAATGAGCCCGAACAGCATTGTCTACCTGCATAACGCCAACATATACCAGGGAACTACCCGCGTACTGAACGATATTGAACTTGAAGTGGAAAAAGGGGAGTTCATGTACCTGATTGGCAAAACCGGTACCGGAAAATCCAGCTTACTGAAGACTCTTTATGGCGATCTGTATCTGAAAGAAGGAGAAGGCAATGTG
>CAIYJV010000344.1 GCA_903926605.1 uncultured Bacteroidota bacterium | reverse complement strand
TGCAAAAAAAATTATTCGACCAGTTTGATTGATCTGGAAAAATATTTAGTTTTACCCTTTAAACAACAAAAAATTATGATTGCAACCCAGACTTTTTTTTACAAAAGGTATGCCCTTATAGTGGCATTGCTTTTTTCATTTTTTAACCTTAAAGCCCAGAATATTGTAGGTGATACTATTAAAGTATCGGAGTCCGCATTCCCGGTAGTGATGTTTCCAGATGCCATCAAAGACGGCGGGGTGACCTTTACCTGCAACAAGGAAGACTATCTGACACAGATAGAAAACAACAGGATCAAGTTTAAAGCCAATGTGGAGAAGCCGGCCTCTCCTTGTTCTATTATTATAGATGAAGGAAACCGTAGTCACCAGTTCACCATTGTTTTCGTGAGTGGTCCCGTAGATGTGATTGTTCATAACTTCTCCACGATGGATCTGTTGAAGGAGCGCGTGGATCTGCTGAACGCACAACGCAAAAGACTCAGAGCAGCCCAAAACGTTCAGGTTGCACAGACCGCACCTGCAGAGGCACCCGCCGGCGCTGGATCGGCAATGGCAGGTGGCGACCCGGAAAATATTCCACCGCCTGCAGAAGCTTTATTGCCTTCCGCAGGTGGGAGCGATGGTACTATACAGGTTTCAGGCCTTACCATTCGCCGCCCGGAGTTCGAAAAAAAGGTTACAGATAAGTTGAATCTGCTTTCTAAGGACATGGGAATTCTTGCAGACAAAGCGTCAAACACTCAGCAGGAAAGGATGAAGACTGTGGACAATGCAATGAACCTTTTTAACAACGATACCACGCGAAAAGTGCAGGTTAAAAATAAATCAGGTATTGCAGTACGTCCGGTAAAAACCTATTTTAAATTGCTTGCCCAGTTGAAAATGGAAAAACCGGAGGTGAGAATTAAAAGCATTCAGTTTATAAGCGACCTGAAACTTATGCCCGATGGCAAATACAAGGGTTATGCCACCTTTATTCAGGAATTTACCGGCATACGGGGCGACAAACAAATGTATCGTGACGTGACTGAGAAAAGCGTTGAAGTTATTCTTACGGTATGGGATGAAATTAAAGACGGCGTGGAAGTGAAGAAATGGGATGTGTATCTGGGCAATATCAGCGTACAGGACACGCCACAGAAATAGGTGAAACTCCAAAATAAACTGGCATGAAAAGAGTAACGATCGTTGTTGCCCTACTGTTTTGTGTCCTGTCCGGAAAGGCTCAGTTTGTAACCAATACAGACTTTTCGGAGGAATTGTTCCTTTATAAAGTGAAAACTATTGATGAGTTCATTGATCGCTTTAACGATGATCTTTCTTCGTTTTTACGTCACGAATATTTTAAACAGAACAAGCCTTTTACTTTGTCGAGGTACCAGTTGATCGTTTCACTACTTAATAAGGAAAATACAGCATGGAGCACGGATACTGCGTTAAAGGGATTTCTGGACAATGTAGTGAGCCAGGAGCACCCGCAGTTCCTGTTTTTCAACAGCCCGGACTGGTATGCCGAGGCTGCGTGCTGGTTTTCAGCGGGGGGTAAAAAAGTATGTATCCCCGTTGTGCTGCACATACAGACAGAGACAAATAAGGGTACCAAGTGGATGATCACCGGATTAGGGAAAAGCCCGGTCCTGAAAGACACCGGGCACATTTCATTGAAGTACAAGTCCGATTTTTTCCCCAATACCAAGTATATCTCGTCTCCGAGCCATGCTACCAGTTTTGTGGAGCTTGCCAATGTTTTTTTGCCAGACATGAACGCCCGATATTATTTCGATACAACGGTGCTGAACAACGGGCACGTTAAAAAGTTCGTGAACCTGATCCTGGAAAACAAACTAAAGTTCCTTTACGTGAGTGATGTGAAATACCATTTTTGCCAGATCCCCGGGTGCATTCTGGATGTAGCCTATTACAATCGTGCAAATTACAATAGTGGCTGGCTGATCAACAAAATACGATATGTAAGCGATGAGCAAAAAAATAAACTGATCCGGGAATTTCAAAATTTGTAAAAATTATACCAAATATATGTTTACTAAAAAAAACATGCTTTTTGCCCTTTTGCTGGCATTCTCATTTGTGGCAAATGCACAACAGGGATCGCTGAGCGCCCGTGATACTGCAAGTATTAACGCTGCCGCAAAGGATCAGTTAAATAACCTGAGAGAAAAAATGAATTTACTGGCCAGCCACGATGTGGATGCCGCCAGCAAACAAGACGCGATCAATCAGCTATTCGAGCCGCCGGATAATCTTTTCCCCAACGACAAGGTAACGATTGAGAGCGATCTGGACCCAACGGTTGCCAAGTCGGGTGCCATGAATATTCAAGCCAAGGAATATTTTAAAAACTATACTATTTACTTTGTTTCCAGTCAGGACGACCCCATTGAATTTGCCGTTCGTGAAATTTCGCCGGTTCAGTTCAGCCCGTCAAATGATCTTGTGTACATTGTATCTATAAGCTATTCCGAAATTTTTCACGGTAGCGACAAGGATAAAAAGCCGCACAACGGTAAGAAATACAGGGTTGCAACCTTTACCGCAACCAAATCGGGTTCGAAATGGAGTGCCTTGATCAACAATATTTACTTTGAAGGCGCATCGGTAAAACTCGGTAGGGTGGTGCCCATTACCGGTGGTACAGATGCCAAAACTGTACAGGAAGAAATAAAGCCGGAATCTTATTACGCCCATTTGGTGGAAAAAGGATCTAAATACCTGAAGGACAACAATTTTGGCGAGGCGTATCTGGCCTTTAAAGAAGCTACAGGTTCTGGCGCGCAGAAGAGCATGGCGTTGGCCGGTATTGAAGAACTGAAGACCAAGCTTAAAAACAGCGGCATATTTGAAATTCAGGAGACCCTCAATAAAAACCTGTCTGAGCTGGGTGCAAAGTACGAGGCGAAGTACCGCTACGATGTGGCCCGCAGATGCTATGAATATGCCAACGAGCTTTCGCCGTCTGACAAAACGTTACCCGGCAAAATGCAAAATCTGAGACCCAGGATCGACTTTTTGAAGCATGCCGAAAACCTTTATGGCACCGGCGAGTATGAGCAAGCTGTAAAGGAATATACCGATTATCTGAAAACCGAAACCGCGAATCCTTATTTGTTTGTAGGCCGCGCGAAAAACTATGCGAAACTGGGAAAGGAGCTGGATGCCCGCCGTGACTTTACACAAGCGCTGAAAGTTGACGCTAACAATCTGGAGGCGCTGAAGTGGAAAGGTTACTTCTTCGAGCAAATGAGGTACCCCAATTATCAGGAAGCGTACAATTCGTTTGTGCTTTATGTAACCAGTTATGAGGATAAAGCCGACCCTTCGCTCAACGAAATTTACGGTGAAATATCCTTCTTGAAAGGGCTGATCAATTTTAAGAACCGCAATTATACGGAAGCACTGGACTCCTTTAAAACAGCATGCGCCATACGCCCTGGATTTGCAAACGGAATTCTGTACGAAGGTTTGTGCTATATGAATATGAAGGAGTACGACAAGTCTAAGGAACGGATTGATTCAGCTATTGCTGTAAGTCCGAGATTTGGAGAAGCGCACTATTGCAAAGGGCAGCTAATGGCGCTCGTAAACCCTAAAACCGGAGACGCGGATTTTGAAAAGGAACTCAGTGTTGCCCTTAACTGTGAACCCAACAACTGTAAGTGGAACTACGAAATGGGGACGATCCAGAAAAATAAATCGAATTTCAAGGATGCCATAAACTACTTTAATACCTGCATTACGGCTAAGGGCAGTGAGTCGCTTGTGGGGCTTTGGAACCGCGGACAATGCCTTTATAAACTTGGAAGCTATAAGGAGTGTCTGGACGACTATGTGGCCTACAGCACGAACAATAATTCGCTGGTACCTAAATTTTATGTGGACCTTGGCAATGTATACGTAATGCGGGGGGACGCTACCAAAGCTATTGAGAGTTTTAATAAAGGAAACAATACTGCTGAAGCAGATTTCGGACTGGGGAAGGCTTATTTCCTTGACAACGTATCCAACACAGCAAGATTTCTGGATCTGTTTGAGAACGCCTTTAAAAAAGGACTGAGCCGGGAAACAGTGAGTTCGGATCCTTTTCTGGCCAAGCTTACAGAAAACAGTGACTTTGCCAAACTAAGAAAGAAATACAAATCCTGATAACCAACGAAGTAAAAGACAACTGTTTTATGCAGCAGATTTCTACAGATACAAAGATCAAAAAGCTTTTTACAGAATATGCTGCAATAGCAGGCGAGGCGGGATTTTCTGCAGGTTCAGATCAGTTGAAAAACGCGATTGAGCGTTTTTCAGGGCTCGTTAATGTGCCTGAATTGAAAATTGAAACCTCCTATTTTTCAGGGTTGTCTCCCGAAATGTCTGAAACTTTACTGACCTGGATCCTCGACGAGAAAACATTTTATAACGATACGAACTATTCCAGAAGATTTAAGGTCGGCAACAGCACCTTCAATTTCCATATCGGCCCTTTCAAAGATATTGACACCAGACTTGGCGAAGTTGCGCCACTGATCAGGATCCTGATACTGCAAAATGGCGAATATGAAGATGCCGACATTCTGAGTCGCATAGAAGTGATGGCATCGCATTGTGCGTACATGATCGTATTAATGGAAACCAGCAGCACGCTTTCGGGCGAACTCACAAAAATGTTTTCCAACAAATCGCTGGTTTTTGAGGTTTATACGTTGGATAGTCTGCCACAAAAAAAACTGATAGCACGGCTGAATGAAGATAGCTACATCTCGCTGTTGCAAAATGTCTATAACTATAATTGCCTCGGTGTACTGGATTCATTCCGGGACATATTCAGTATGGCGATCGAAAAGGAAGAGCGTACTTTGACGGCAAAGAAGATCATCAGTCAGCAGCACGGTGTAAACGAAAAAGGCAAACAGGATTCGGCCAATAAAAGTCTGAGTAAAGACCTGAATGCTGCACTTGCACTTCAGGTAAAGTCATTGGAAAAAGGGATTCGCGAGAGTTATGAGCACTACCTGATACCGCAAATCGGGCCTTTTGCCAAAGAAATGGACGGGATCATTAGCACGATGCCCGCCTTGCAGGAACTTGAAAAGTCAAGTACTGTGACTTTGATCATCCAGCCCGAATTCGAGAAAGAAGTGCTGGACTCCATTTACCAGCTGTTGCTGGACAAGGGGCACGAACATCTTGTTTTTATTCGCGACACCTTTCAGGTTATAAAAAATGATCTGGAAGATGCATTGGAAAAACAAAAGCTAATAAACATACCGTTCCACATTTATTTTCTTACCGATCAGGCCGTAGTGAACCTGCTGAATATTAATGTACGATTGGACAAACCCTATAAGGGTTCGCTGCCCAAACAGGGCATTCTGGACTATATGGTAGCACTAAGCAGGTTTCAGCCCATGCTCATCATGATCGTGTCTACTTTCGCACTGTTTTTCGTAAAGAACACGCCGTATATTACGGTGCCACTCATTCTCACGTTTTTCTCAATTTGCATTTACCTGATCAACAATTCCATTAAAAAAGAAAAGAAGGAAAATCAGGAAAAGGAATTTGAAAAGGCAAAAGAATTCCTGCGTACAGAGACAAAGCAAATTGCTGCGGAGGTGTCAAAGCAATGGATGAAGATAATCTCTGATTATTTAAGTGAGCAAGTAACCAAGAATGGGCAGATCATAGAAAATTCGCTGGCAACTTTTGAAAAAAGCCGAAATCTGGAATTGGAAGAACACGAAAGGCGAGCAAAAAAACAAATAGCGAATCTGGATACCACCCAAAAGAAAATAGAAGATTACAACAAATTCAGTGGCCAATTTTCTCAGGGTATTTTGCAAATGAAATCGTTGGTAAAAGAGGAATGTGCCGGGATAGGATATATTTTTTAATTTTTAAAAACTTGAATTTTGAAGGTAGGCATAGATCTGGGCACCACATATTCTCTGATAGCGCATTTGGACGCAAACGGTAAACCCCTCCTGATCCCGGACAACAACGCTCCCGAGTTTTTTTCCACACCGTCCGCAGTCTATATAAATGATAGAAGCGCAGTGGTGGGCTCCCTGGTGGATACGATGCTGGAACAAAAGCCCGACTTGCCTGTGATCAGGTTTTTTAAGCGTTCTTTCGGTACAGACAAGCCATTATTCATAGACCGCAACTCCAATCCCTGGTATCCTGAAACCGTGGGGGCTCTCGTCTTAAAGAAGCTAAAATTTGACGCAGAGAGTTATACCGGCGAGCAGGTGGAAAGCGCCGTGATTACGGTGCCGGCGCATTTTAATGATCATCAGCGGAAATCTGTGCTCAATGCTGCGCATCTTGCAGATATACCTGTGCTGGGTCTGGTAGAAGAGCCGGTAGCAGCTGCTCTACACTATGGTATCGTGAACAACAGTATTGATAATGTGCTGGTGGTATACGATCTGGGCGGCGGCACCTTTGATGCCACCGTGCTATGCCTCAACGAGACCGGGGTTTATGTACTGGCAAAAGACGGTATCACCGAATTGGGCGGTAAGGAGTTTGACGAGGCCATTTCGTCCATGATACTGGACCAATATAAGAAGGCAACCGGGATGGATCTGGAGTTGAGCGCCGCCGTGGCGCTACAGCTGCGCCGGGTTTCGGAAGAAATCAAAATAGAACTTTCTTTTCCCTCCAAGACATTTGTGAAGAAAACCATCCTGCTGGGTTCTAGTGCTTTTGAAGTACTGATCTACAGACGGGATTTTGAGCTGGCCATCAGGAGGATGATTGAGCAGACTATAGAAGTGACATTGCACTGTATTGATAGTGCCGGATTCAGGGAGACAGACATCAACGCACTTATGTTTGTAGGTGGTAGTTCCATGATGCCCGTTATCAAAGAACGGATGTCGAAAATAATATCGTCTCCCAAACAAAAGATCTTCCTACACGAACCCATGAAGGCCGTGGCGTTGGGAGCTGCCTTGCACGCCGCACAGCTAAGCGGTGAAGCCGGGCAATACAATATACCACCCGAATTCAGGGGAGTGACCGGATATAATATCGGTATCCAGACCATTAACCTGCAAACTAAAAGTGTGGAAATAGATTGCCTTATCAAGAAAAACATGCCGTTGCCGGCGCAGAACAAGCGAACCTATTTTACCACCAACGTCAATCAGACCCGAATCGTGCTACAGGTAGTGCAATATGCTAGTTTGTCTGAACCGATGATAGAGGTAGGGGAACTTACTATTGGTCCCATCCAGAATCCATCTGTGAATTATCCGGTAGAAATAACGGTGGAAAACACTATTGATGGTATTATAAAGGTGAATGCTTTCGACCCCAATACCGGGGTTGAAATACAACAGAAGTTTACGCACTCCAGCCAAACGTTGGGATTTAATTTTCTCTCGCAAAAACAACTGATCGCTAATACACAGATCAGCAATTTCGCGCTTTAGTTTATCTGCAGATCCTGAAACCGATGTAGTTTTGTCTGGTATCGGTGGGCGCAAGGTTTCTGCCACTGTTGCGGCAGTTTTTCAATGCCGATCCCGTCCAGTCGCCACCGCGGATCACTTTGGCATTATTGGTGCCAGGGTCGTCATTGCGGGGATTCTCTGCTGGGCATTTTGCATAATATTCTTTCGAAAACCAGTCGTCGCACCATTCGGCTACATTGCCGCACATATCATAAAGGCCCAGCTCATTTGGGTTTTTGCCACCAACCGGATGAGTCTGGTGGTCTGCGTTTTCGAGGCACCAGCCCACTTTTTCAAAAGCGTTGTCGCCACTGAATGTGGTGTGATTGTTGTTGGCGCCACCCTTGGCAGCATATTCCCATTCTGCTTCCGTGGGTAGCCTGTACTTTTTGCCGGTCATTTTCGAGAGTTTCTTGAGGAACTCCTGCACCTCCATCCAACCCACTGTTTCCACCGGGCAGTTGTTGCAGTTGGCGTGTTCGGAAGGGTAGGCGCCCATTACCTGAAACCATTGTTGTTGTGTTACTTCATACTTGGACATATAGAAACTGCTGACCGTAACCTGGTGGGCAGGCTTTTCGAATACTGTTGCTTCATTGTTGCCCATTGTAAATTGGCCACCCTCAATTTTTATCATCTCAGGCTCCGTAATTTTCTGAACGGCCGGCTGAACCTGCGTAGCTTTTTTAGTTCCGGCCGGTGTGTTTTCTGTTGGCGCTACCACTTTTGGTGCGGGAGGTAGTTTAGAAACTGGCGGTTGCGGATTGGGATTTTTTTTAGGGGCCGCTTCAGATTTTTCTGCATGATCATTGTCTTTCAGTTGGGCAGACGAGCGGAGCGGAAACAGTATTATCTGAACCAGAAAAACAATGGAAAATAATTTAAATCTCATACGGCTTTTTCATTAGATTTGCGTAAAAATACTTAAAATACATTTAAATTATGACCCAACAAGAAGCCCGGCAGACATTGGGCCTGCCGGACAATTGCAGCCCTGGTGAAGTGAGGGAAAAATTTAATGACATGTACAATGATTATCAGATCAGGCTTACCAATGCGCCGACTCCTAATCTGAAAAAGTTGTACGAGAAGAATATTGAGGAACTGCATCAGGCGCTGAATGTACTGCTTGGCGATTCTTCAAACTCTGATTTGCCGTCTTCGACGCCTGTGTATGCAAAAAACACTGCGTCGCGCCCTAATCAGGAACCGGAGCAGGCTGCAGCCAAAACCCCAAAAGCGCAGGCAAGTGCCGCGCCCGCTGCACCTGCTGCTAAAAAGTCTAATGCAGCGATGATGACGATCGTGTTTTTGATAGTGGCGATCGTAGCCGTTAGTTCTGTTTTTTCGCTAAAATATCTCGATGTGCAGAAGCAGGTGGACGATCTGCAACGTGCAAGCCATGAAAATGACAGCCTTAAGAATTTTGCTAAAAACTTTACTAACCGGAAATTTAAGATCAAGAATGCAGGCACACTGCCTATGACCGTGAAAAAGATAATTGTATGCTACGTGAATGATAAGGGTGGAATCGAAAAGTTTTACGATAAATTCAGTAAGCAAATTGAACCCAATGGGGTAGATTCTTTCGAGTCTGTAAAAGGCAACCAGGTGGTGTGGAATGGCGCTGTAGTGTCGTACTATATGCAGTTTGAGTACAACGGACAAAACAACGATTGGTCTGGTATCTGGTCTAAGGATGCCGGTTCAGAAGGTACCTTTATTATCAATCCGGAATAAGTTTTATAAAAAAATTTCAGAATTTCAATTTGCATTTTATCTTTGTAACCAATCAATTATTTTAGGCTGTTTTGGGTGTACATTTCATTGCAAGAAGTGCTTGTCTGAACCACAAGAGGGCGTTGTCTGTTGTACTGGCAGCGATCGTGATATTGCTATCCTCGTTCAGGATACAGGCCGATTTTAATGCCGAAGATGTGCCCTTTTCTAAGCTGGAAGTGCACAACACTTTAAGTAGCTACCGGTGCGTGGGTTTTGGCAACTCGAACATACAAAGTGTGGCACGAAGCAAGGCTTTTTTGAATGCCAAGGGCAGGCTGGTTTCGGCTATACTTAATGCATACAAAAAAACAGTGCCGAACGGGCAACTGAATACTGTTGTACTGGACAACACTATTACAGTAAAAGAAGATTCTTATACGCTGGATGATAACAGTACCGACTACTGGGTTTTGATCGAGGTGAGCCGTAGTGACATAATGAGTGGTTTGGAGAAGAGCGCTAAGCCAGCCCTGGGCGCCGCCTTGAAAAAGAAATTTGAAAAAGAAATGCGTAATCAAAAAAATACGACTTATTAATTCATCAATTTATTTTTAACCACCAAAATCAACAACCAATGAGACAACTCACAATTCTGGTTACTATGCTCCTACTGGTATCATTTGGAGCGTCTGCGGACAAAAAGAAAAAATACCGAAAAGAAAACGGTGAAACCAATGTTACCGTATGGTGGGAAGCCAAAAAGTACAAAACCAGTAAAAAGTATTATCGCGATCATGGAAGTGGGGTAAGCACCGTTCAAAGCGTGGCAGAATCTAAGGCCATGCTCGACGCTAAAGGCGCCCTTACCAAACAAATAAAAAGTGCTGTAAGCGTTGCAGAAACCTCGCACGTAACAGATGTTGATGGAAAAGCATCTACCCGTTTCGATCAGGTGACAAAACTTGTGGCCGAGCAGTCGTTGACGAATGTAAAAGTACTTAGCCAGACCATCGGGAAAAAAGACAACTCATTCGATGTAAATGTAGTGCTTCAGGTGTCTAAGGCTGAAATAAAGAAATCGGTATTGTCTGAGCTGGATAAAGAAAGGCTAAACCTTACGCCACAGGAGAAGGATAAAATAATGGCGAAAATTGACGGCGATGGTGCCGACAACGAAGAGGGCGATAACTGATAGGAACTTGAAATGAAGATATGAATATGGAAAATCTTACTTTATTTTGTGAGATTTTCCATATTTTTTAAAAAACGTAGTACATTTTACAATAATTATGCAAAGGCTTTCCATATTTCTAATTGCGGTATTATACGCTTGCACCTCTTTTGCACAAAACAAATCGGGTAAGCAGGACGAAGAAGAGTTGAACATTGACGAGAAGTGCAATTGCAATGCTAACCAGTTTCAGCGCAAGTATGCCGAGAAATTTGTGGACGATAAGTACATCACCGATTTCCTGCTCGACTTTAATGCCCAGGGCGAGAACAGGGACTCCATCTCCAATGTGATGAAGGAAAAGCTTACGGTTTCACTGGCCAAAAAAATACGTTCTAAGGTGACCAGTGTGGAGACACACACGATATCTGAGAACACGACCAATAATGTCACCAATGCCCAGGACAACTACGTTTCTACCTCTAAGAGTGAGTCTAATGTGGATCTGAGCGGCACCTATTTTCGTATCTGTCCGGACAAAAAACAAGAAAATATTTACCACGGTTTCGTGTACATTAAAAAGGCTCAGTTTCTTACAGCTCAGCTGTCTATGTACAAGTTGATACTGAACGAGCTGCAGACCCAGGTAAATCTGATCACTAAAAACCTGATGGATTATAACCTGAAAGACCTGTCTAAAGAATACTCCAACTGCCTGAAGAAAAAAGACAAGGCCGATCAGATCGCGTTTATTTATTCTTCGGTGAGCAGCAACAATGAGATCACAGATAATGCCGAAATAAAGAAAATAAACGAAACACTGGTGCCCAAACTGGCTCAGATCAGGAAGCGCCTGTACAACAAGGATGTGGATAAGAGGGTAGACTCTGCGCGGTTTTACATTGATGCCAAACGTTATCCCGAAGCGATGGCCAACATAGACCAGATATTGAAAGTAAACCCCGACCATGAGCAAATGAGGGAGCTTCAGGGGAAGTGCAGTAAGCTCTGGGCCGACGAAGCCCCTGGCAAAATTGAAGACTACGTAAAGAACAAGAAATTTGAGGAGGCCCTCGCCTACGTGAATCAGGCTATTTATTACAAAGTTTCTGAAAACGCTATGAACCAACAGCTTGGTACGCTGAACCAATATTATTTTGACGATTGTGCCAGTAAAGTACAGGCAAAAATTGACGCAAAAGATGTGGTAAACGCCAAGAAGCTCATGAAAAAACTACAGCCCCTGAGCAAGCTGAACCCCCAGAAATACGACGAACTGTCTAAAGCCGTGGCCAAAATAGACTGGTAGTCTGAACGCGGCCCGGAAGCTGAAATTTTGTGCGGACACAGAGGCGATTTTGCAACCGGTGATAAAGCGGAAGGGGAAAAGCGTATCATGACGAAGTCACAATCCCCACGATGTTCCGGATATTCCGCAAGGTCATCCGGAACTTAAAATGAAAATCGGTCTCAGACCGCCTTCAACCGCACCAACCCTGAATTCATCACTGCCCGGGCTGGCGCAGAAGTTTCTGACGACCATCCGTGCCAGTTTGGCACCTAAAAACGAAACCTGCTGTACCCCAAAGCTTACCCCGAAAATAAATAATGCATTGCAAATCAATAATTTACAATGCGTTATTTATTTTCAACTGTAGTCCAAATCGGATTATTTTCGAACCTTTTTATTGAGGATTTGAAGAAAATAGTGGATGTTTTCCTGTTAATGCGATTGGCAAATAACTGACTTCTGCTAAGGATGAAAACACTAAATAAAAGGGTTTACAATATTCAATGTGTTTATTTGAAGCCCATGTTGCATATCTTCAGAATATAAAATGGTGCAATTTGCTTCCACCGCAGATGCCACAATTATGGAATCAAATATCTGAAATTCGTACCTTTTAATTAAAGCAGAAGCATTTGCCAACGTACCGTATGAAACTTGTGTGATATCACAATCTCTTAAAAGATCTGCGCAGTAAGTTACAATATCAGCCTTTGATAGATCCAACTGCCTACGTGCAACATTGATAAATTCGGATATGACCTGTGTGGAAATTTTTGGGTTATCAGAAAGGATATTTTTAGCAATATCCCGTTTTCTTTTGTCAGACTTATCGTGTATGTACAACAGTACATTACTATCGACAGCAATACGATCAGTCATGATTATTTGCTTCATCGCGGTTGAATCTATAATTGCTCAAATCAACCAATTTGTCTTTCGTAAGGTCTTCAATTCGTCTAAGGCGCAGCATTTTATCGCTATCATTAGTGGTCTCAGATATCCCGGCCTGCTCGTTTATCTCAAATGCAATTATTTCTATCTTTTTACCCAAAATATCGTTTGGAAATTGTAAAGTAAAAGACGGTACAAGTGGAGTAATGATCTGACGTAACATGATAATGTAAAAATAAGAAAAAGCTACCAACAAATGGCAGCT
>CAIYJV010000343.1 GCA_903926605.1 uncultured Bacteroidota bacterium | reverse complement strand
TTTTAAGGCTGCTTCAAATGACATCATGTTGCTGATTTCATTTTTGACATCTTTTTTGGTCAATGACGCTATGCAGGCCTTGTTGATAGGATCCCATCCGTTATTTTTAAGATTGTCTATCTCAGCATCTAAGGCATCCTGCAAATGTTGTCGGCGTTCTTCAAGGTCATTTACCCTATTAAAGTCACTGATCCAGATTTGTTTGCTTATTTCTTTATTATCATCATAGTAGCGATATCTGATAACCCACTTTTTTTTCAATAAAGATTTGCCACCTGTTTTCCAGTTGTCAGGTGAAATAGACACTTTGCCCATTCTTCTGTTTTCCGGGAGATTTATCATAAAAGTGTGCGGAGTTTTGTGCGGAGTTTTAAAAAATCACTGAGATGCAAATATAAAAAAAAGTCTTGAAAGCTACTGCTATCAAGACTTTTATCTCAGAGCGGAAGACGAGATTCGAACCCGCGACCCTCAGCTTGGGAAGCTGATGCTCTACCAGCTGAGCTACTTCCGCATTTTTTGTAAATACTGAACAAAAGTAGCGGTTTTCCTCGTTAATTCAAGTGTGTGCTTGCAAAAAGCTTGCGCAAATAATGGGTTATAAAATTGGTTTTTTAGGTGCAGATGTGGTGCTGTTGGTTTGTTGTAGTCACAGCAGGTTTGCACATTTGGTTTGTTGTAGTCACAGCAGGTTTGCACCTAAGGCATTCACAAGCATTATGATATTGTGGTCGTAGTCTCCTTCTTTTTGTAGTGATCGCTTAGCAGAAACAATATGCCTACGAGCACAAACGGCAAGGCGACAGCCATCACGATCAGGACACAATTCCAGAAGGGGAAGTTGTTCCTGTGGTAGTTCAGTTGAAAGATGAAAGGACTAAATCCAATTCCTATCAGCATGAAAATAATACCGCCAATTTTCTCCCATTTCGAGGCCACAGCAAGGATGACCAGTAAAATAAATGACGGGATAAGGTGCAACATAAAATGACCTGCCTGTTGCCAAAAATTCAGTCCCGATTCAAAAGCATCGAACGCAAACAGGCTGATAAACAGAATCGCCATTATGCAGATTGCCCTTGGAAGCCAGAATAACAATTTCATAGGACTTCGTATTGAATGCAAAGCTCATAACATAAAAAGTAAAACAAAATGACCTGTGTCACTTTTTTAATTGGTGTTGTTTTGTGAGAAATTTAGCAGGCTAATTCCTGCAACTCATCTAAAATTGATTTCTTTGCAAAATGTTCGAAAAAACATATTGCCTTTTTTAAAACAGATTCTATTTTCAAGCGATCACGTCTCTGAAATGAAAACAAATTATTCCCGCCCAAGGTCTTTGTACTTGTTACTGGCACTACTGGTTTCTTTTTCTACTTTAATTTATTCAAAACAGTCCTATGCCTTGAAAAAACAGGAAACCTACCAATGCCCCATGCTTTGCGAGGGAAATAAGGTCTATGGAAAGCCGCAGAAATGCCCTGTTTGCGGTATGGACATAAAAAAAGTGGTAAGTAGGGATTCAAAGCTGGTGAACAAGGACATAGCCATTTCCGGGGCGATGATGAATGTGATGCACAAGGGTGAATTGTGGGGAACAATAAATCTGGATACCATAGCCGACAAAAAACACCTGTATGGTATTGGTCCGTTGGAGTACCTGACGGGAGAAATTTTGATCATAGATGGCAGATGCTACAAATCGGAAGTGGTAACCGACACAAGGATGAAAGTGAGTGAGACTTTCCAGCTGAAAGCTCCTTTTTTCGGCTATACGCATGTGGCTGCCTGGAAAGATCTTGTATTGCCCGATAGCATCATTGAACTAAGCCAGCTGGAACACTTTCTGAACGCTGCCACAGAAAATTACCCCCGGCCATTCTTTTTCAAGATATTAGCGCAGGTAGAGCAGGCAAATATTCATGTGGTACATCTTCAAGCGGGATCAAAAGTATCCTCGCCACAGGAAGCACACCAGGGCCAGAAAAACTATGAAGTCAGGGACGAAGAAGTGGAAATGATCGGTTTTTTCTCCACCGAGCATCAGGCAATTCTCACACATCACGACAGCTGGGTACATATTCACCTCATTACCCAGGACCGCACTCAAATGGGGCATCTTGAATCAGTAAAACTGAAGAAGGGTAGCGCAAAGTTGTTTTTACCAGCCAGGTAAGTTCGTCCCTGTTGGCCATACTTGACTACAAACAACCCTGCCCCTGATTCACTTCATGCGGCCCCCTGCCAGACGCTGGCTGACAGCCACATGGTACAAAAACCTTCCCGAATCTGAAAGTTAAAACGGCGTCTGTCTATTACCTTTGCTGCAATAAAATATATAACATGGGCAAAATTGCCATAAACATAGCCACGGGCACTATTCAGACTAAGGACGTGATCGTTGGGATAGATCTGGGTACCACCAACAGTCTGGTCGCCATAGTGAGGTCGGACACTCGGCAACCTATAGCGCTCCGCGAGATTGATGGTTTTTCATTGGTGCCTTCCATCGTGCATTTCGACGCATTTGGCAATACTGTAGTGGGCAATCCGGCCCGGGAATTGTTGATAAGCCAGCCTGAAAGGACCATTTACTCAGCCAAACGGCTCATGGGTAAGTCTTATAAAGATGTTTATGACCATAAGGGCTTTTTCGCCTATAAAGTATACGACGATGGCACAGATGCACTGGTAAAGGTGCAGATAGGCGATCGCTTTTATTCACCCATCGAGCTTTCCTCCTTTATACTGAAAGAACTGAAAACCCGGGCGGAGCACGTACTGAAAATGAACGTGTCTAAGGCGGTCATCACTGTACCGGCTTACTTCAACGACGCACAAAGGCAGGCTACCAGAGATGCCGGCAGACTTGCCGGACTGGATGTGCTGCGTATTGTGAACGAGCCTACAGCTGCTGCACTGGCCTATGGTTTGGGCGACAAGTCCAGAGGCGAACAGACCATTGCAGTTTACGACCTGGGCGGTGGCACTTTTGATATGTCGGTGCTTCGCCTTTCTGATGGAATTTTCGAGGTTATTTCCACAAACGGAGACACCTACCTTGGTGGCGACGATATGGACAATGCCATTGCGGCCTACTGGGCCGGCCTTACCGGTATGGCAAGCGCTGAAAATATATCGTTGCGCCAGGAGTTAAGGGTTACGGCCGAAAAAGCAAAAAAACACCTTTCCACGCATAACGAATTCAATGGGGTGGTGAATGGGGTACAGGTTTCGCTCAGCCGGGAAAAGTTCAACGAACTGATACAGCCTATTGTAGATAAAACCATGCTTTGTTGCAGGGCTGCGTTAAAGGATGCCGGCATGCAGACAACCGAAATAGACGCGGTGGTGATGGTAGGCGGTTCTACCCGCGTGCCTCTGGTAAAAGACAGCGTGAGCCGCTTCTTTGGCAAGGAAGTTTTCGATCAGCTCAACCCGGACGAAGTAGTGGCACTGGGTGCTGCTGTGCAGGCCGATATTCTGGCGGGCAACAACACAGATATGCTGCTGCTGGATGTAACGCCCTTATCCCTGGGTCTGGAGACCATGGGCGGACTTATGGACGTACTCATACCCCGGAACTCGAAAATCCCTAATAAAGCCGGCAGGCAATATACGACCCAGAAAGACGGGCAGAGTGGAATGCGGATCTCCGTATTTCAGGGCGAAAGAGATTTGGTGAAAGACAACCGTAAACTGGCGGAGTTTAACCTGACGGGAATACCGGGTATGCCCGCAGGTTTGCCCAAAGTGGAAGTTACCTTTTTGGTAGACGCAGACGGTATATTGAAGGTAAGTGCCACGGAATTGCGTAGCGGTGTAGCCCAAAGTATTGAAGTAAAACCCCAGTACGGACTGACCGACGAGGAAGTGGAAAAAATGTTAATGGATTCGCTGACGCATGCCAAGGACGACATAAAAATACGTGCGCTGGTGGAGGCAACGACCGAAGCCCGGCAGATGCTGGACACAACCGCAAAATTTCTGCACAAGCACCGGGAGATGCTCGAGGATGACGAAGTGGCGACCACCACAGCGTTTATGAACAAGCTGGAAAAAGCTATTGAAATGCAGGACAAGGATAAGATTCAGCAGGCTACCGAAAGTCTGAACGATGTATCCCGTCCGTTTGCCGAGAGGGTGATGGATGCAGCTTTGAAGGATGCCATGCGTGGTAAAAAAATAGTATAGCATTTGCAGTGTAGCGCATTACAGGTTACTACTGAGCGTGAAATGTAGCCGGGTTATCATAAAAGTGAAGTTAAATCAGCAAAAGATATGCCCGTGGTCAGTAAACATGGCAGAAAACGCGGGTAAATTTGCATAAATGAGAGTTTTGGAAGAACATACCGTCCGTTTGTCACTGCTCCCAACAGGGGTTAAAGCAGTGATTAAAAGTCAGGAAGAAAGCGATTTCAGGTTAAC
>CAIYJV010000342.1 GCA_903926605.1 uncultured Bacteroidota bacterium | reverse complement strand
GGCAGTTTCAATCGCTAGTTGGGCCGGTCTTGCTTAAAGTAGGAGTCATAAACAGAAAAGACCGGTAGAATTGCTCGGTCTTTTTTTTATTTTCTATTGGCGCTAATAAAATGAATGAAATTTTGCAATACCTAAAAACACGTGGCGAACGGCTTGACTCTGAAATTGCTGAAGCCACAGGCATACCTCTTGCGAAGGTAAGGCTCCATTTGAGAGAGCTTACCGAAAAAGGCGATGTGATGTCGTGTTACTCTACTCGCTTTGAAAAAGGCAAGAAGATTGAAGGAATAAGATGCCGTATCTCAGGCTTTATTCCACCGGCTGCACCGGGCAGGAAATCAAAAGCTCAATTGACACTGTCTTAACATAGCCCCCCGGTAAAGCACTTTACTGAATTGTCATTTAGGTCGGCTCGGTGCTGAAGCTGGCGTCGAAGCTGTAGCCGACGCAGGAGCAGAAGCTGCTACAGGCTTGGGAACAGCTGGCTTGGGTATGTTTGGCTTTGCCGGGATAGGTGTGACCGTTTGTGGTGGAGTATCACTTGAAGTCGTTACCGCTTCAAATGCAATAGCAGCTACACCTATAACGATCAGCCCTATTGAACCGTACAAGAGTACGTTATCCTGCTTGTCTCCCGCGCTCTTCGTGGGAGTAGATGGTTTCTTGGTATCCGCTTTTTTTGGCTTAACTTCAGTCTTTGCAGTACCTTTTTTTAATTTGGACAACAGCGCGTCAAACATAACAATCCCCTTTTTATAGCTAGAACGAAATATTTTTAACTTTCTGAAATATCTGCCCACCAAGTTGCGTAAATTGATAGACCCTCATTAGTTTCATTACTTTGCCAAATCCAGCACAAACTTAATTAACACTTTTATTTCTTCCTGTCTCTTGCCGATTGGATCGTTTGGCATATCCATAGACGCTGTTCCCCAGTTTCCCGAGCCACCATTAGAAACTTTGTAGAGCAACCAATCAGCTGGAGCCTTGCCCCCGGTTGCCTCTTTCAATGTTTTACCATTCGTCGTTTTTTCCATTTTGCCATTATAAAACTTGGAAACATCCATCCAGGCCGGCCCAACTATTTTCTTATCAATTGCATGACAAGCTGAACACCGATTTTTCTTGGCCAGATCCGGCATTTCAACAGCCATCACCTTACCTGCACACATCAAAATGACGGCTGCAAACAAACTGATATAGATAGACCTCATATCGACAATTCCTCTGCAAGTTTTGTTTCAAGTAAAACCCAAGAAGAAGCAAGTTCAAAATCACTCGCCCTTATTCGCTACCTGCATGATAGTCGAGATTTCTTAGCCACGTCTCCCCGTCGCTAAATACTAACAGGCAGAAAGCAAAACGTCACTCTAAAATATTTACCTTCAGATACTGCACTACCCCGGTCAGATTGTGTATAGTAAACTAACCGGATGCAGCTTTCATCAGCCATAAAAATATTATGACTTTCGTATTGATTACCTAACGATCTGGGCTATTTATGAAAAAGTACGTG
>CAIYJV010000341.1 GCA_903926605.1 uncultured Bacteroidota bacterium | reverse complement strand
GTGCCGAACTGTACTTCGTAGATATAAAGACCCGTACCCAGCCTGTCTACCGGGAAGGTTACAATATCTTTTACAGATGTGCGCTCACCCAGAGTGCGACCAGTGAAGTCATAAATTCGGGCTGTAAAAATGCCAGCTGCATTTGCGTTCTTTATAGTCAATAAGTCTGTTACCGGATTGGGGTAAACGGCGATCATTGGCTCGACTGTGGTAAGGTATGCTATGCCTACCGGAGGCAGTGGCTGCGACAACAATTGGAGATAGTCTAACTTAAGAGTGGACCCCACCACCCCTGCATACCAGGAACTGGATTGCGCATCAATCCGGATGGTGTCTGGAGTAGAAAAAGAGGAAAAAGGAATTGCGAAATACGTCCATGCAGAATTCGGGAACAACTTGGTGTAAGCACCGCCAACCATGGAACCACCGGCTGACAACGATACCATTACTGTTGCTGTGTCTGTACCCGAGGTGGAGTACTTGTAGTATCCCGTAAGCGTATCACTCGTAAGCGTATAGGGTAACCCGCCCCTGGGTCCGTTGCTCTGAGAGAAATAGCCCGTGGTAATAGCTGCTATGGCCACGCTATTTTCGCCCAGCTGGGTTATTAATGATGCGGAATAAACGCCGGAATAATGGTCTGTGGATCTGAACACGTTTTCGCCTGAATTGCCGAAGGAGCTGCTTTTCCAGCCAATGAGCTCGTCATAGCTAGCTGCCAGGTAATGATCGAATGTGCCGCCTGGGATAGGCTGTGTTATACCGGTACCTCCGAATGCCAGATTGTCTATTTCGACCCAGCTTCCCGATTGCAATCCGGTTCCCATCACGTTGCTGGAGGCGATGCCAATAATCACGGAGTCGGGCACAATTGATAAAGACACCGGAAAACTGAAGGGCGTAAAGGATGCCAAAGAACCCGTACCCCTGAATTTAATAACCTGATTGCTTACTACCATGCCGCTTTTCTTAAATACCAACAGGATCATGGCCGAATCGTTGCCAGGAAGGTCGTAACGGTAATAACCAGTAATCGAAGTGGGCTGCTGGCTGTACGGTACCCCGCCTACACCACTCGCGGGATCGCCAGGAGTATTGACCACATAGGCCTGATTGGTGTCGGTTCCTATTATAGCTGTCTGCACGTGCACCGCCAATCCACTTACGCCAGACACCGACCAGACCGTAAGCGAGTCACTTTTTACGATGGAAGACGGGTTGGATGTGTACCAGCCCGAGTCTGGTGAGACATAGGCCTTCGAATTCCAGTTTTCAAAATCACCATTGGGGCAATATTGCGCACTTACGCTATTTGCCGCTGCCATTACCGCCATTATACATAATATCTTTTTCATAAATTTCTAGATTTAATTTAAACTATTATGCAAATTTATAATATTAATAGATTCAGCGAACTGACGACAATCAGGCGATGCAACTTTTTCTCAAACAAGGCCAGTCTGTAGCCTTTAGTAGCGAAATGAGCCCTACAGGGCGCACCAAAAAAAAACCCCGGCAAGGTTGCCGGGGCGCAGAATCAAAAAAATTTAACTTCGATTACTTTAGGATAATTCCTCAATTATTTCAGCCAGCCGGGATTCTATTTCCGGATAGTTCATATCCTGCTTTTCAAATCTCCTGCCTGTTACCACTTCAAACAACTCAATATATCGTTCAGAAATCCGCCCTATCACGTCTTCCGTCATCGCGGGTACCTGTTGGCCTTCCTGTCCGCTAAACCCGTTTTCCATAAGCCATTCGCGCACAAATTCTTTAGAAAGCTGCTTTTGAGCCCTACCCTCACGTTGGCGCAGTTCAAACTCCTCACGATAAAAATAACGAGAGGAATCGGGCGTATGAATTTCGTCTATCAGGTATATAGTGTCCCCTATTTTGCCAAATTCATACTTGGTATCCACCAGTATCAATCCGCGGTCCTTTGCCATATCGCGGCCTCTTTCAAAAAGGGCAAGGGCATATTTTTCCAACTGTATATAGTCGGCTTCGGCCACCAGACCCGAACTAATAATTTCCTCGCGGGAGATGTCTTCATCATGGCCTTCATGCGCCTTGGTTGTCGGCGTGATTATGGGCGCAGGGAAAAAATCATTTTCCTTCATACCCTCCGGTAGGGCTATGCCGCAAAGCATGCGTTTTCCGGATTTGTACGTACGCCACGCATGGCCTGTAAGGTTGCCGCGTACCACCATTTCCACAGGGTATGTTTCGCACTTATAGCCCACCGAAATATTGGGTAGCGGCGCACTGATCATCCAGTTCGGGACGATGTCGCGGGTTGCTTCCAAAAATTGCGCTGCGATCTGGTTCAGCACCTGTCCTTTATAGGGAATTGGATGCGGCAATACCACATCGAATGCCGAGATGCGATCGCTCACTACCATAACAAGGTATTTGTCGCGAATGGTGTACACATCCCTCACTTTGCCTTTGTAAAAATTTGTCTGACCCGGTAAGTTCATATTCAGTTCTTTTTAAAAAACAAATCCGTAAAAAATTTTGGGGGGTGGCAAAGGTAAGTGAATAGAATTGAAAACAGAAAAATGTGCGCAAAATCGTATATAATTTCCGGTCTAAATACAGCATGGCTCAAATAACCGCAGCACACATTGTTTCTGTGTTTGATAAACAATGTGTAATTTTATAAGCCATATAATTTAAACTATGCAAACTGCCTATATAGTTGCCGGGTACCGTACAGCGGTCACCAAATCCAGGAAGGGAGGATTCAGATTCTACAGACCCGACGACCTGGCTTGCGACGTAATTCGCGGATTGCTGAAATCCATTCCACAACTAGATCCCAAACTGGTTGACGATGTAATAGCCGGCAATGCCGTACCCGAAGCCGAACAGGGTCTGCAGATAGGCCGCGTTATATCGGCCACAGCTATCGGCGAACACGCACCCGGTGTCACCGTAAACAGATACTGCGGGTCAGGGCTGGAAGCCATTGCGATAGCCACCGCGCGCATTCAAAGCGGCTTTGCAGATTGCATTATCGCCGGTGGCACAGAAAGTATGAGTCTGGTACCCACTGCGGGATGGCGCACCATGCCCAACTATCAAATCGCTGAATCGCATGGAGACTTTTATCTGGGAATGGGCCTTACCGCTGAAGAGGTGGCACGGGACTATAAAATAACCAGAGAAGATCAGGATGCTTTTTCCTTACGCTCGCATCAGCGCGCACTGAACGCCATAGAAAAAGGATATTTTAAGGATGGTATTCTGCCCGTCGCTGTTCGTGAGGTATACCTGGACGAAAAAAACAAAAAGAAGACGCGCGAAAGCATTGTGGATACAGATGACGGACCGCGAAAAGATACGTCTGCCGAGGTGCTTGCAAAATTGCCACCTGTGTTTGCACAAGGGGGTACCGTAACCGCTGGTAACTCATCCCAGACCTCCGACGGTGCAGCCTTTACCGTTGTGATGAGCGAACGCCTGATGATACAACTGGGTCTGCAGCCTATAGGCAGGCTGGTGAACTGCGCTGTTGCCGGTGTGGAAGCCAGGGTTATGGGTATTGGCCCTATTAAAGCTGTTCCCAAAGTACTGGCGCAGGCGGGTATGAATCTGGCCGGGATAGAACTGATAGAACTGAATGAAGCTTTTGCTTCGCAATCTCTGGCAGTAATTCGCGAGTTAGGGCTGAACGACGAAATAGTAAATATTAACGGCGGAGCAATATCTCTGGGCCATCCGCTTGGATGCACGGGTGCAAAACTGACTGTACAATTGCTTCACGACCTGAAAAGACTGAATTTGAAGTACGGCATCGTTACAGCGTGCATTGGTGGAGGACAGGGTATCGCAGGGATTTTTGAACGGTTATAAGTGTCATAGCACCGACTGGATCGTGACGCATAAAACCTAACGCTAAGATTATTTTTAGGTTGCTTCTAACCGAATTTGGTAAAGAAGAAAGGAATGTATTATATTTGCAACTACACAAAACAAGTGTGTTATTTTTGTCATGTATTTAATTTAACGGGAAAGCTCATTATGAAAATCAGAATTTATCTTGTTGTATTACTTGCGTTTTTCGGGCTTTCCGGGGCTAATGGTCAGGTAATACAGGACAATAACTATTTCAAAAGCGAATTTGGCGTTAAGGTGGGCCTCAACTACCAGATGGTTGCGGGCTCGCCGTGGACTCCAACTTTGAATTCAGGTATACAGGCAGGTGTGTATAAAGATTTTTCAAGAGGAAAAGACGGATGGCGTATTGAGCTTAATTTTACCGAGGCTCATTATGTTACCGTAAACTCCGCCAGCTACGTACCTGGGTACAAAGTGCAGCCCAGCCACCCCTCAGACTGGGATATCACCAGCAAGGGCGACTTCAATGCCATTTATCTCAGAATCCCGGTACTGGCCCAGTTCCGAATATACAAAGCTTTACATTTCGTGGTGGGCCCCGAAGTGAGCCAGCAGATCACTATTACAGACAACAATGGCGCATTCTCCAAAGACTTTGGTTCGGCGGGACTCAGCAATATTTTTATGAAAACTGAACTGATGGGTACTGTCGGTATTGAAGGCAAAATGAAACAGCGCATAAATCTCGGTATCAGAATGAGCCTTGGACTAAATTCCATTAACAAAGGCGCGTCAACAGCACCCAACAATTTCCGCACTTACGATGGATGGAAACTGTGGAGTGTGCAGGGCACATTTGGTTTCCGCCTTAAAGGAAATTACCAATAATTTACTTTTTTGTTTTTGAAGAACATAAATATCAGACCCATGAAAAAACAACTTCTCACAATAGCGATTTTGTCGCTCGGACTATTCACAAATCAAGTTGCCCAAGCTCAGATACCAGTTGTATCAAAGGCGGCAAAAGCGTTGCCAAAACCAATTTTGGGGCTAAAAATTGGTGGAAATTTCAACAAGTTAAGCACATCAGGATCTGAACTGGCGCAGAGTTACAAACCCAGTTTCCTTCCGGGAGCTTTCGCAGGCCTTGAAAAGGGCAGTTGGGGTGTACGGGTGGAAGCAAACATCAATTTTGCTAAGTACACATATTCTTTCACAAGTGTCAGCAACAACAGCCTCACTAATGGCACTTTCAAAAACGTCTATCTGGATATCCCAATTATGCTGGAATACAAAGTCATTCCAAGGGTTTGGTTGCAGGGGGGAATACAATTTAGCAAGACTTTGTCAGTGAAATCGATAGCAGACAACAATTATTCATCACTTACAGACCCTAAACAGTATTTTCAGCCCAACAGCTATTCCGGTGTTGTGGGTGCCGAGGTTCGCTTGCCGGTTCATTTGGTATTCGGCGCACGCTACATTCTCGGATTTACAGATATGACTACAGGAACCGTTTCCGAGCATTTTTCCAATGCCAAAAACGCATGGAGTGCCCGTACCGGCCAATTGTATTTAGGATTCCGATTCCTGTAATTTAGATAACACGAACAGAGATATTATTCGCTCCCGGACCTGGTCCGGGAGTTTTTTTTAGGAAGTTGTTCCTGTCTGAACGTCAGACTCCACGTTTCCGTCACGTATCCTTATTATCCGGTGGGTATATCGCGCAATATCTTCTTCGTGGGTCACCAGCACTACGGTATTACCACCGGTATGTATTTTGCCAAACAACTCCATGATCTCCACAGAGGTTTTGGTATCTAGGTTTCCGGTCGGTTCATCGGCCAGTAAGATAGCCGGGTTATTGATCAAAGCTCTTGCAATTGCCACACGCTGACTCTGTCCGCCCGACAATTCGTTGGGCTTATGGTGTCCCCGGTCTGCCAGGCCTACTTTGTCCAGCATTGCTTCTGCACGTTCTTCCCGCTCCTTCCTGGATATGCCGGCATAGATCAGGGGCAAGGCCACATTCTCCATCGCGGTAAGCCGCGGCAGCAGGTTGAACTGCTGAAACACAAACCCGATCTCCACGTTGCGAACACCGGCCAGCAGATCATCGGTCATTTTGCTCACGTCTTTTCCATTCAGTATATACTCGCCCGCAGACGGAGAATCCAGGCAGCCCAGTATGTTCATGAGTGTAGACTTGCCGGACCCTGAAGGCCCCATCAGTGCCACGTATTCATTTTGCCCGATCAAAAGGTCTATACCCTTTAACACAGGCAACTCCTGCTTGCCCAGAAAGTAACTCTTGCGGATATTGCGCAGCCTGATAACCTCGTTCATGAATAGGTTTGGATGTTGTTCAAAATTACGCATAATTTTGAGCTTCGTATGCTTTGTTTTCCTAACTGCAAGATCAATCTCGGACTGTATGTGACCCGCAAACGTGCAGATGGTTATCACGACCTTGAGACCGTTTTTTACCCCGTGGCCATTCGCGATGTGCTGGAGGTGGTACCGGGTAACGAGACCACATTGTCGGTGACCGGAGACCATGTAGCCGGAAAGACCGCAGACAATCTTGTGTACAAAGCATACGAACTACTACGCAACCTATTTCCCGGTCAGGTACCACCCATGAGCATTCTGCTGCATAAGGTCATCCCCTCGGGTGCGGGTCTGGGCGGCGGATCTGCCGACGGCTCCTTCATGCTCAGGCTGATAAACGATTTCTGTAATCTGGATTGTAGCGAATCTTTGCTGTTGGAACTGGCATTGAGCCTTGGCAGTGACTGTCCTTTTTTTATAAAGAACAGGCCGGTATTTGCTGGTGGGCGCGGCGAACTTTTTGAGCCTGTCAGTGTTGATCTCTCAGACTATACCATACAGGTTGTGGTGCCCAATGTACATATTTCTACTGGCGCTGCTTTTGGCATGATCCTCCCTGCCACCGCCGGTTTCAACCTTCGCCAGTTGGCCGACGTGCCCGTGGCGCAGTGGCACAACCAGATTCAGAACGACTTTGAAATTCCTGTGTTTCAGGCGCACCCCGGGCTGGCATCCATAAAAAACCAGATGTACGAGCAAGGGGCTGTATACGCCTCGCTCAGTGGCAGTGGTTCGGCCATTTTCGGCTTGTTTGAAAAAGGAAAATCTGCACAAATCACTTCATCCTACCACCACCGGGTTTTCGTTACTGAAACCGGCCTGCAGTAAAAATCAGGACTTTTTCAGTTGCGCAACCGTATCAATGTACTGTTGCATGGCATCTGCGGCAGAAAGCCCGTTGAGATTGGTCCAGGAATCATGTTTTGCCTTGCCAATAAAATCAAAAGGGTTGGCAGGACCATCCGCAGGAGCGTCTCCCAGGGTTGCTTGCTTATACAGGCTGTATAGCTTCAGCAGCATATCATTTCCCGGCATCACAGATAGCGTTTTGCTGTCCGCTACCGCTTGTTCAAATGCATTCTGGAGGTTCATTTTATGGGGTAGTTGTTTCGGGTAATTTATTCAGCAGATCCGCTGGAATTGTCGGAATTATCCGGCGCGGCTTTCTCGATCTTGTCAAATTCGAACATCAGCGAGAATCGCAGCGTATTCGACAATGGATTGCGGGTAATACCGCTGCCCTGTGGCACCAGATACGATGCGTTGATCTGGAATACATTGTATTTTATACCCAGGCCGCAAGTCATGTACTGACGATCGCCATTTGTAGGGTCTTCATAGAAATAACCCGCACGAACAGCGAAAGTCTTCTGGTACCACCACTCCAGACCTAAGGAAGCGTCAATTTCTTTGGCCTGGTTGCCTGTGGCGAATGAATGGAAAATACCGTTTACCACACCCAACTGATCGTTAGAACCATTCAGACTATCCAGCACGGGTACGAGCAGCTTGTTGAGGTCTGCGGCAACTGTGATGGTGTTATACTGGTCCAACTGGGCGGTATAAGCTACACCAACACCCAGATTCATGGGTATGAAATCTTTGCGGCTGGAGTTGTAAGATATTTTGCTGCCAATGTTGCTGGCTACAGCGCCAAAACTAAAGGTGCGGCTTTTGTTATCACCAGTTTCGTGAGACTTGGTGTAGTACACACCCAGATCAGCACTCATAGCATTACCCGGTGTATAGTCGCCACCGCCCGGCATATAGCTTACACCAGATGCCAACGCAGAATGTATATAACGTAGCGACACGCCGGTAGACAGGAATTCGGAAAGCTTCCGGGAATATCCAAGGTCAAAAGAAAATTCCCTGGGGTTGCCTTGTCCGTTAGGGTCACCGGTAGCAGTAGTGTATTGTATGTTGCCCAGTGAGAAATAGCGCATAGATGCGCTGATGGCCTGATCGCCGTCTTTACCGAATTTCGCGTACCCGGTAAGGTAAGCCAGAAATATATCTGGCACCAGATCTTTCAGCCAGGGAGTGTAGGTTGCAGAAAATCCGTAATTCTTATCGCAAAATGGCAACTTAGCCACGTTCCAGTATTGCGCGTTAGCATCCGGAGACACAGCTATTCCTACGTCACCCATCGAGCCCGCACGGGCATCGGGGGATATGCGGAGGAAAGGAACCGCAGTAGTCACGAAGTTGGAACTAGTGCCATTTACATTGGTACTCTGTGCAAATGTTGCGGTATTGGTGAAACCAGCGAGTAGGGTGAGCCCGATTAAAGCAAGTTTTTTCGCCATTCTATTATTATTAATATTTATTTATTTGTGATTCGCAAAAATATTCCATTTTGTTGACTTCCGGAAACTTTTATAAAACATAACAGATGTTTTCCGCTTTTCTCCACTTTCCCGGCAGGCCCGGATGCCTGCTTGCTTCATTAACGCACGATCACCAGTTTTTGGTATGCCGAAGAAACAAATCCACGATCGGTTGTGATATTTAAGCGGTATACGTATATACCCGATGCCAGCAACGCCCCGTGATTGTCGCTACCATCCCAGGTTATATCATTACTCCAGCTGCCCTCGGGGGTAAATTCGCGGTCAATATTTTTTACCAGTTCTCCGGAAGTGTTATAAATCTCGATCTGTACTTTCAACTGCTCCATCGGGTGGTTGTGTTCGAATACGAAGTGGGTTAGTGTATTGAAAGGATTGGGGTAATTGCCCAGATTTTTTATATCCACTACGTTACCATCAATCACGGTAAAATCCACTTCGCCGCTGCCAGAATTGTCGTTCACATCCCAGGCAGTCACTTTTATATGGTGTTTCCCGTCGGCCAGACCAGAGATAGGAAAATTCACATAGCCGTGCTGGTAGGTATTCGGGGCTGTCTCGTAGAAATCGTTAAGGATGTAGGGCTGTTCCACATTGTCGTCCAGCACCGCTACCAGGTCATGCCCTACATCGTTGCCCGAAACGTTTATGCCCGTTTCGTCGTTGAGGACAACAAACAGAGATGTATTACTGCCCGTTATACCGCCGTTGCGAAAGAGGCTGTCGTTAATGTACGGCCTTACCACAGGTGCACTGGTACTGATAACAGGGTTTTCTGAAAAACCACCCACCGAAAATCCCGTATCGGCACCAGCGGCATCGGTAGTTCCGTTTTGGGCATACATGCTGATCTTGCCCTTCCCGAAGAAATAATAAATGTCCTTAGGTGTAATGAACCGGAACGAAAACTGCCCGTTAGTAACCGTGACCCTACCCTTGTAAATGGTGTTGTCCTGCATCTGGAAAATGTTGTTGGTACCGCTTATGGTCTGAATATTCCGTGGTTTGTCGTAAATGGTAACGGTAAGATCGCCGCTGAAGGATGTAAGTACACTGCCATCAAAATCCCTCACACTACCCTTCATCAGGTAAGATCCCAGCGCCTTTACCGTATCGGAGACTTCCAGAGTTGCACCGTCCAGCACACTGTCTATTTTGGTGGTATATTTTGGGAAAGCCGGTGTGAGTGCAGGATCGCCGAGCAGGGCAAACTTCCGGAAGTTTATTATTGGCTGCGGCTGTGTCGTATTTTCGTAAGTGCTGTTTTTAGATGCAACCTCAGCATCGCCGAATGTACTCCAGGAATGATCTGCATTGCGGGTAAACTGGGTAGACAAAAACTGAACATTGATAGGTTTGTTGTACACTGCATAAACCGCCTGAGTAGTGGTGAACATGGTGATCACACCGCCCTTGGCACGATTTACAAGCGCCTCGGCAGCAGATATATACTGGGGGTGATCGAACTGACCGAAGTCGCAGGTCGCCGTTACCATAAAAGGCAGCATATTGGCGTTTTGCCAGTTGTTAAAATCGTCCTGTGTCAGTATACGTTCTCCAGCCCATACCTGAGTATTTCCATGCCCGTTATAGTTCATTACAAAAGTGCCTTTGTATATCTGATCGTTTATCGCGGCATTGGCACTCGGGCATCGTGTGCCTGCCGGGGTGGATATTACCGGCAATGCATCTACATATACCTTGCGTTCATTGTAAAGATTATTAGAGCAATTCGTGATCGTTGCTGCCATAGCTTCACCGTCTTCCATGTGATCGCCTGCCTGGTCGTCATTGTCTGCGCATATCGTAGCTGAGATACGCCAGGGTCCCAGCGATGCGCTACTCATATAGGTAGCGATCTTAGCCACCAGGTTGTCGGCATCTCCTGTAGAACGTGCGGGCAGCCGGCCCACCGCAATATCAAGCGCATTTATTCCTGAGCTTTCTATGTACTCGTTGGAATCCAGAAAACCATAAAAATCATCGGTGGAAAAACTGGAAAGGTCGTTTTTAGAATCGGCAGATTCAAATACCGGCACAAAGTTAGAGTTGTTGGCAAGCCGGTCCTTGTAATCGTAGGAGGCCCCACCGAATAACACCAGATATCTCGGCATTCTGGTAGTGTCTCCGCCCGAGCGGTCGTAGAACATTTTCGCAAAATCGCGGATGGCCGATATGTCCTGAGAACCGGAAGAAAACTCATTGTATATCTGGTTTGTAGTGGCCACCAGTACCCGAAGCCCATTGTAAGACTGGTGCAAGGCTGCAAGCTGATTTGCCTGACTCAGAAATTGCCGGTTGGTCACAATAATACAATCAATCGTACCCGACCCATGCAGGTCCTGATTGGCCACCTGCCCCATGTATTTTGGGGTGTACAGATTGCTGGTATTCATCAGAGCGTATTCATGTAGTACAGTTGCGTCGTTGGTGAAACTGAGGTCGGTCCCCGACAGGCTACAGTTCATGACCACGGGTATTTGCGCATTGGTCACATCCCAAACCGTGGTGGCCGACGATGCACCCTGCAAATGAAAAGCTGCACTACTGTTGCCCACACTGCGCATATCCCTGAAACCCATCTGGTCTCCGGTTATGCTCAGCTGCCGC
Organism: uncultured Bacteroidota bacterium; assembly: GCA_903926605.1. Lineage (GTDB taxonomy): Bacteria > Bacteroidota > Bacteroidia > Chitinophagales > Chitinophagaceae > CAIYTT01. Next base: position 9,861 of record CAIYJV010000341.1, on the reverse strand, counting down.
CTGCCATTTATTTCTATATAGTCCAGCCATCCGTCAGCAGAAGTACTTACGGGCGTAAAGGTTACGGAAACATCTATCGTATTGCTGTTGCAGGAAACCTTGTTTCCCGTTGTGCCCACATTCATGATCCAGTCTCCCACCGTAGCCGTAGGAAAGGAGCAGCCCCCGACCGACTTGCCGTTCACAGCCGCACTTACAGAACTTCCACCCTTGTCCTGGATGTTGGCAAAAGAAACGCTGCAAGTCACACTATCCAGAGCAGAACCCGCATTGAAATGAAATGTTTGTGTCAGATTTCCCAACAAGGGGTTGAATTCTTCACCATACCAGTTTTTACCAAAACCTGCAGGATTTACAAGGTCCAATTCATGATAGTCGCGGTAGTCATAATTGGTCACATTCGCGGTCGGAGTAGAAGGAGTTGTCTGAGACGTAACCCGGAGACCGTTTGCGTCCAGATCGAAACATAAAAAATAGGTAGCCGTATCGGCATACAGATTCATCGAGTGGTTAAAAATGCCATTGGCAGCGTCGGGTGTCCAGGCAGTTGGACCACTGGCGTAAAAAATCACATAGTCGCCGGAGGCAAATGTGCTTCCTGCCGCACTCACATAGACCGCGTTCTCCACCAGGTCTGCCGGGCGCGACATGCCGTTGTTTTCAGACAGCATTGCTCCTCCATTGCCAAACAAATGAATTTTAGCCGGATTAATGGTCGCAGGGTTGATACCCATAGAGACCAGCATAGAGTAATCAATTTTATAAAACCCCGTTTGGGCCACACCTATTTTATACCATTTACCACTGGCCAGCACAGAATGCGCCACGTCGGTTGTCTTTTTCGCCGGATGCCGGGCAGGATCCGGAATGGTTTCTTCAACCGTCAGGTTGAACCCCGTTAGCATCTTAATACCATTGTTATTCTGGTATACCGGAACATGAACAATGGCGAAAGCCTTCTTTTTTTCCATTCCCAGCTTCACATACAGTTGGGTTGGGTCGGCTGGTTTTGCATCAGCGGGCAACGCATCGGCTGCTTCTAACTCGATACCGCTAATGGATATGTATGGCATAGCATAATCACTGAGCCAAATCTTTTCAACGACCTCGCCACCGGAAATTTTCTTTTTGTCTACCACTATCGGGTAATCCTTTGCCCAAACACCGCCGCTGTTAGAAATCATGGCAAGGACAGCCAATACCCCAAATATTTTTTTCATACTTTTCACGTTTGTTCCCCCAGAATATCCTATAAAATCAAAATTACAACAATAATTACAACCCGAAAATCTCCGGACGGCAAAAAAACTGTAGTCAGTACACTAAAGAATTTATTCGGTTTGACAGGTCAGGTCGCCGAAATAATTAACGTATGATTTTCATAAAAATTATATTTGTGTGCCGGATTTTTTTTGAAATTTGTCTAATTACCGGTTGAAAATTTGAAAATTCGAAAAAACTGCTCTATCATTGTAATCTCTTTTAGTTTCTTGAGCTAAATAGCGTAAAATACTATTGTTAAAAATTATGAAAAGAAAACTCATAGGGTTCAGTTTACTTTGCATCGGAGCTGCATCTTTATTTACAAGTTGTTCGAAACATTCCGCCAAAGTTGGTAAGGGTGAAGGTGTTTCCCGTGTTACGAGTTGGTATTGGAACGATCGCAGAACCGGTGGCTTTGAGGTTGCCGACTACAAAGGCCAGCAGACACCCTTCGGTATGACTTTCGTAATGGGCGGCCGCTTTACTATGGGCGCTGTGGATGACGAAATGCCGACCCTGGATAACAACAGTTTCCGCCGTACCGTTTCTGTATCTTCCTTTTATATGGACGAAACAGAAATCGCAAACGTGAGCTACCGCGAATACGTGTACTGGATGACCCGTGTGTACGGATCGGACTATATGGATCTGGTGCTGGCCGCAAAGCCCGACGAAACAGTGTGGCGCTCTCCGCTCGCTTATAATGAGCCCTACGTAAAAAATTACTTCAACATGGCTGCTTACGATCAGTATCCTGTAGTTGGCGTTAACTGGTTTCAGTGTAACGACTTCTGCAAATGGCGTACCGACCGTATCAACGAGTTCCTGCTGATAAACGACGAAAAACTGGATTGGAATGCTACGCAGTCCAATGAAGATAACTTCAACACTATGACCTACCAGGTGGGTCAGTACGAAGGTACCGTAGGTCACAGACCCAAAACCGACCTCGACCCCAATGGTCAGGGACACCGCGTAATGAAAATGGAAGACGGTATTTTCCTCCCCGACTTCCGCCTCCCAACTGAAGCAGAATGGGAATACGCTGCACTCGGCCTCATTGGCAATAACCCTGCTCCTGAAAACAAACGCCGTCGCGGTGAAGAAGTGGTAACCGACAGGAACACGCTTCCCTGGGGTCCGAAAAACACTACGCGTTATGGTATGAGAAACAGGTATCAGGGCGAATTCGAAGGTAACTTCATGCGTGGTCAGGGCGATGCAATGGGTGTTGCTGGTGGCTTGAATGACAATGCAGACATCACTTCTCCTGTAAATTCTTACCTCCCCAACCACTTCGGTCTTTATAATATGGCTGGTAACGTGAGCGAATGGGTTATGGATACCTATCGCCCAAGCAGCCATCAGGATGTAAACGAATTCCGGCCCTTCCGTGGCAATAACTTCAAGTCCTATGTGGTACAGGAAGATTACACCTACGAAGAAAAAGATTCTCTGGGTCACCTGCTCGAAGCTCCGGTTTCTGCAAACAGGCTTAACGCTACCAGGCCATACGACGTAAGGTCCAGCGATCTGGCCAGCTACAGGGATGGAGATACACTTTCTAACTACCAGTACAAGTACGGCGAAAACACACTTATCAACGATTCTACAAAGGTATACAAGGGTGGTTCATGGGCAGACCGCGCCTACTGGCTGTCTCCCGGTACACGCCGCTTTATGCAGGGTAATTTGTCTTCCTGCACCGTTGGTTTCCGTTGCGTAATGGATCGTCTCGGTAGTCCTGATGGCGACTTCCAGCCCGGAGGCAATAACTTTGGCGCGCAGAAAAAACACAAACGCTAATAGTATCAAAAAAATATTCCGGAAGGGTTGTGGTAAAATCACAACCCTTCTTTTTTTTGTCACTAACTACACGTTCTATGGGTTTACCTTGCGCTGTGTCTCGCTAAAAAACCCACTTTGCGAAATACAAAATGCCTACTAAGCCCTAAGGAAAATCAGGAGAAACACCCGGCATATATTCTATTCGCGCTGCTGCTGCATTCCGTGGCCTGCTGGCTACCCGCTACTACCAGAAAGTAGCCTCGCAGGGGAACCCAATATGAGCGACTTCTGAATATTCGCTAAGGGATGACACCACACAGCACACGCCGGACTTCTATCTTATTGCCGATCGAGACAAGCATCATACGCCTATTATCTTCCTGCGGCACGGCGGGGCCTGGACAACAGGGGCAAAAATGACTTTGCAGACCCCGGCTTGGATACCGGTTTACAAATACATGCTTTGCCGCGCTGAACATGAAATACCGGCATTACGTCCTGTATAAGTGCCGGGCACTTGTACAGGATGTCAGTTCGGTGCTAAAGCTTATCCGCAAAGAACACCGCCACTGGAACGTAGACCATCGGTGCATTGCGCTGCTGGTCTACGCGCCTGTTGAGGGACAGCCTGAATATTCCCAAATTGCCGGCAGACAAAGAAACGATGTTCATTTGGCTGAGAAAACATCTTCACCTACATCTCTTGGGCTGCGCATTGCCGGGCCCAAATAATGTAACCACTACTCCAGATTCTTCGGTTCGATCTTCGTGCTTATTGCACCCAACTGATGCAGCAACTTCCGGTTCTTACGGTGGTGAATGAGGTTATAAACCACAGAATAAATTACAGGAAGAATAAGCAGTGTGAGTAACGTAGAGGTAATAAGCCCGCCGATCACCACTATTGCAAGCGGTTTCTGGGTTTCAGACCCGATACCGGTACTTATGGCCGCCGGCAACAAACCTATTGCAGCCATCAGCGCTGTCATCACAACAGGTCTTATTCGGGACTTAACGCCATGCTCGATGGCTTTGTGAATGGTCATTTTTTCTTCCAGATTTTTTCGGAATACGCTTATCAGAATCACGCCATTCTGTATACATACGCCAAACAATGCTATAAACCCGATACCCGCCGAAATGCTGAAATTCATGTGCGTGACATGGAGGGCAAGAATACCCCCTATCAATGCAAAGGGTACGTTCATAATGGTAAGCAACGCATCTTTCGCATTCCCAAAAGTGATGAAGAGCAGCAGGAATATGGCCACCAGACACAAAGGCACCACCATTGCCAGTGTATTGGTGGCCCGCTGCGAATTCTCAAATACGCCATTAAAGGTCATCGTATAACCACGGGGTATTTTGATGTTGTCTTTTACCCGTTTCTGGGCTTCCGCGATGGTACTACCCAGGTCGCGGCCCCGTACAGAGAATTTGACTGGTATGTAGCGGGCGTTGTTATCGCGGTATATAAAGGATGGGCCTGTAAGCACCTTTGTTTCACTGATCTCCTTTAGCGGAATGCGCGACCCGTCCTGAGTAGGAATCATCAGGTTCAGTATCTTGTCTTCCGTGTTGCGAAACTCCCTGTCGTAGCGTACCCTGATATCAAATTTGCGCTCTCCCTGGTACAATTGGGTGGCTGCTTTACCACCAATGGCCATTTCAATTACTGCGTTGGCATCAGCCACATTTACGCCATACATGCCTATTTTCTGCTGGTCGAGCTCTATCCTGAATTCGGGCTGCCCCAGGTTGCGCAAGATTCCGAGATCTTCCACGCCGCGCACTTTCTGCAACTGCGCCATCACTTGATTCGCCATCGTATCCAGCGTACCGAATTCTTTGCCGAAAATCTTTACCACCATAGATGCTGGAACACCTGCCACCGCCTCGTCCACATTGTCTCGAATGGGTTGAGAATAGTTCAGCAATATGCCGGGAAGCTTACTGAGTTGTTTGTCTATTGACTCAATCAGGTTTTCAGTGGTCACGCCCTTGGGCCATTCGTCTTTAGTCTTCAGGTCTACAGCTATTTCAACATTAAAGAAACCCTTCGGGTCGGTACCGTCTACGGTTCGCCCCACCTGCGCCATGGTATGATTGACTTCAGGGAATTTCTTGAGCATATCCATCATCTTTCTCGCCACTTCGTTAGACTGTTCGAGCGATGCACTCATTGGCAACTGCGCTTTCACCCACAATGCACCTTCGTCAAGGTCTGGCAGAAACTCTGACCCCAGAAACCGGGACGACATAAAAGTGAGTGTCATGAACGACACCGCTACGATCACACTCGACCGCTGGTGTGCATATACCCAGGAGAACGCCTTACTGATGTACTTCTCAAAAAAGCCCACAACCGGGTTGTGTTTTTCACGTACGTTCTTTTTCAGCAAAATGCTGGAAAGCGCAGGTACCAGTGTGAGGGTAAAGATGAGCGCTCCCAAAAGTGCAAAACCAAGCGTATAGGCCAATGGGGAAAACATCTTTCCTTCCACCTTCTTGAATGCGAATATGGGGATGAGGCAGGTAAGAATTATGATTTTTGAAAAGAAAATAGACTTGCCCATTTCGGCGCCTACATTCTTAAACAGGCCCATTTTGGCCAGCTTGTTAAATCGCTCCATACCGACCTCTCTGGCCCGCTTATCCAGCGCTACAAACAACCCCTCGACCATTACTACCGCACCGTCTATGATAATACCAAAGTCTACGGCGCCCATAGACAATAAGTTTGCAGTCATACCCCTCAACCGCATGCACATAAAAGCAAACAACAGGGCCAGAGGCACCACAATGCCCACTATTACGGTAGTGCGCCAGTCTGCCATGAAAATCATAACGATCAGCGTTACAAGTATAATACCTTCAAACAGGTTGTGCAACACCGTATGGGTTGCGAACTCCATCAGCGTTGTGCGGTCGTAGTAAGGCACTATTTTCACGCCGGTGGGAAGCACGTTTTCGTTCAGTTCGGCCACTTTTTTATGAATGCCGTCCAGCACTTCACCCGCGTTTTCACCCTTGCGCATCACAATGATACCCTCCACCGCGTCCTGCTCACCATCCCGCTGCACATTGCCAAGACGGGGTTTTTCGGTCTCCACCACAGTTGCGATGTTCTTTACCAATATGGGGACGCCGTTTAGCTTAGTGACAATCACATTGTTTATTTCCTCAATGTCGTTCAGCAACCCGATACCACGGATAATAAAGGCCTGACCGTTTTTCACCAATACGTCTCCCCCCACATTGATGTTGCTCTTTGCCACCGCATTGTAAATGTCCAGCGACGTGAGCCCATAGTTGGTTATGTTGTTGGGATTTACCCTGATCTCAAATATTTTTTCGCCGCCACTAAATGTATTTACATCGGCTACACCGGGTATAGATTTAAACTGGCGGTCCAGCACCCACTCTTGTATGGTGTTCAGTTCGCGGACATTCTTTACTTTACTTTCCAGCGTATAGCGGTAAATTTCACCTGTGGGACCATAAGGCGGCTCCACTTCCGGATTCACACCGTCCGGTAAATCTGCGTTGCCAAGGCGCGTGAAAACCTGCTGACGCGCAAAGGCATCATCAACTTCATCGTCGAATATGATTCGGATATAGGATAATCCGAACGCTGAAGTAGACCGCAAACTGGTCTTGCTCTGTACCGAATTCAGCGCTGTCTCGAGCGGTATGGTCACAAATTTTTCTACCTCCTCTGCACTGCGCCCCTGCCACTGGGTAATGATAATGATCTGCGTATTGGTTACATCCGGAAATGTTTCAATAGGTGTGTTTTGGTAACACACATATCCGATAACCGCCAGAATGCCCGTAAAAATGAACACGAAGTACCTGTGCCGCAGAGAAAAATAAATGATCCGTTCAATAAACTGGTTCATGTAAAAGTTTTTGTATTTTTTATACGGATTAGTTTCCTGAATGCCTAAAAAATAATAGTCCTAAGGTGTTAAAAGTTTCGCCCCCCCGTTTGAAGCCTGCTCCAACCCATTGTGCACTGCCACCGGGTACTCGATGATCGCACCAGTCTACTGTGACTCTAGACTGGTTAGCTTATTGAAAATTAGCAACTGATTTTTTATGATCAGCACCTGTCCTTTTTCCAGTCCGCTGCTCACGTATGTCTTGGCGCTTACGGTCTTGATAATGGGTATTTCCACCACCCTCATGTCGGTACGATTACTGAATACCACGACATAGTTTTTCCCGTCTTGCGAAATAATAGACGATGTAGGTACACATAGCGCCTCCACGCCTTCTTTATTAGACACGATCACCTTGGCAAACATATCGGGCTTGAGCAGCATTTTACTGTTGTCAATGCTGATCCTAGCTTTCAGGGCCTTGCTTTGCGCATCCAGCACCTCGCTGATGTTGTCTATTTTCCCTGCAAACTCGATATCGGGATATGACAGTGTGAGTACCCTTACTGGATAGCCAAGGCGTACCCTGGGTATGTCTACTTCATACACATTGGCATATACCCACACATTTTTGAGATCTGAAATGGTAAACAGATAGTCACCCATATCGGGACGGATATACGACCCTGCGTTCACTTTCTTTTCCACAATGTAGCCGTCAATAGGCGCAGTAAGCAGGTACTCGCCGCCTTCCTTGGTTTTTGCGCCACCGTTGATGGCAATTGCAGACTGTATTTTGTTGCGGGCTGCCAGCGCTTTTTCATAGTTCTGCTTCGCTTCGTTGTACTCTTTCTCGCTGGAAATGCCACTCTTGTAAAGCGACTCCGCATTGTCGCGCTGCCTCGTTGCGATCGACAGGTCTGCGTTGGCGCTGGCAAGGTCAGAATAATTGCCGGCAATATCGGCACTCTTCACTGTAGCCAGTACCTGCCCTTTGTACACCTTGTCCCCCAGCGACACCCTGCAGGTGGTTACCTGACCGCTGTTGCGCGGAAACACTTTGATCACATTATTCTCATTAAAACTCACCTGTCCGCTCAGCGAAATTTCATCCGAAATGTTACATACGCGCACCGTGTCTGTTTCTATCATGTGCATGATGGTATCACTCAACTCAAACTTCTTATTTTCAACTACTGCTGTTTCTTTATGTGTACAGGACGCCACCACCATTAGCAGCAGAAAAATCCCTACCATACTCGTTATATTCTTCATGTACTGCGTTTTAGTTATTTAACAATATCCACTCCTACCACATCATTCAGTTCCGCTTTTGCCATTTGCAGATTGTAGGTCTGCTGAAGTTGCTGCTGCCGCGTATGCTCGTAATCATTAAAATAATCGAGAAACTCGAGCATGCCTATCTGGCGTTTATGGAATGCGTCTGTAATGTTGCGGTATAATTCGTAATAATCCGTGTAAAACTGCTTGTTATCTTCCGTGTTCAGCCTAACCTGCGAGAGTAGCTTCTTGTATGCGGACAGCACGTCATTCTCCAGTTTCACAGCAGCCTGTTTCATATTGGCCTCTTCTGCGTCGGCCATAAACGCTGCCGATTTTATGTTGCCCCGGTTCCTATCCCACAGCGGTATCGGAAGTCCGATATTTAACCCGGTATAGTACGGCACATAAGTGGAGTGCTGATCCATATCCACCCCTATGGTCACGTCTGGCACCGCCATAGCTTTCTGTAATTTCAGGTTTTGCCGTTGCAATTGCAATTGGCAGGTCTCAGCACGATAGTCGGTATTATACCGGCGTGCGGTATCCAGCATACTCAAGATGCCCATATCGGGCATCTTGGCTTGCGGGGTTTCTCCTGACCGGGGCATAATGAATTCATTTCCGTGTATACGCAAGATCGTTTTCAGTTCAGATTCGGCCTGCTCGATCGCAGCGGTATTGTCGGCAAGATTTTGCAGTATTCCTATTTTCAGGGCTTGAATTCTCAGGTACTCCTTACGGGCTATGTTTCCAGATTGCAACTGCGACTGCATAGCGCCGACAAGCCCGTTTATCCGATCCAGGTTCTCCAGATACAAAGCCGCGTTGCCTAGCAATTGTTGCAACGAAAAAAAGTCTGTAATGAGCGTAAGCCTTAAAGACCGCATCGTGGCATCGAACTGAACCTCTGCGATGCTCACATTGGTTCGGGCTATATCTACCTGTTTCCGGCGCTTGCCTGCGGTCTTTATCAACTGCTCCAGATCTGCGAATATCTCGCCCTGTGGCGTGCCATTTCCTTGTGCGTCGTAAACTGTGCCGTGCTTAAAAAACCCTTCCTGATTGTTGTACAGGTTTTGGTTGGTGCTCAGTACGGGATTGTCCCACTTACGGGCTTGCTCCACAAGCGCTTTTGATGACTGTATATTATAGTGCTGTGCCAGCAACTGCAAATTGCTGTCCAAAAAATATTTTTCGATTTGAGCCAACTCAAAACGCAGCGTGTCCGATGCCGTCACCGAATTCTGTTCCTGTGCGTTCGATCTGGTCTGCAGCAGGACGAGTCCGCAGATTGCGCAAACTCCTGCTACAAAATATTTGTAAAGCATAGTTGTTTAAAGTTACAAAAAGTAAAAGCCAATTTTTGATTTCTTTTTAGTCAATCAGCAACTGCGTTCCGGCGGGGGAGGATTTACTTTTTTGCAGTGCCAGGGCAGATACCGGATTTTATAACCCCAGAGGCAAGATTCCTGTTCGAACAATGCACATGGCACCTCGTTGACAACAACAGGCAGCAATGGTTCTGCTATAAGTAGTTTTTGAAAAAAAAGGGATTTTTGCTGGTGCTCCCTTGGGGCCATTACCAAAACCATTGTTTTCCCCGCACCGGGTCCCGACGCTCCTGGATTGCTGATAGAAACCG
>CAIYJV010000340.1 GCA_903926605.1 uncultured Bacteroidota bacterium | reverse complement strand
TTCAGTGGCACACCCGATTTGTTCAGCAAGTAAACAGAATGTCGGAAAAATAAACTTAGAAAAACTCTTCAATTTTTTTCGCCATTGCTGGTGTTCTTCACAAACAACTGTTCTTAACAGAGTGTTGATTACAGGGTGGTAGCCGCGTTGCTATAATAATTTTACTCCTGCGGATTTAGGTCAGGCTTAATATCCTCTTGACAAAAATTCGGGAACTTAACCACCCGTCCAGCTGCTATAATCCAAAACCCACCGGTTGCCGAATTGCAGGCAACTAAAATGTTTTGAGACACCAATTATTTTTTCACTGCCCTGCTGCTGATGAAAATCGAGATCTCGAACAGCACATATAGGGGGATGAACACCAGCAAACAACTAAACAGATCGGGCGGAGTGATGATCTCTGCAATAATGAAGAGTATCAGTACCGCATAGCGCCGCTGCTTGCGCAGGAATTCGGGTGTAATGAGTCCGATGCGGGTAAGGAAGAACATGATGATGGGCAACTCGAACACCGCACCCATGGCTATGATGAGCGTACTCACGGTATCGTAATAGTCATCCATCTTCACGATGTTGGGGATAAGCGGACTGAGCTTATAATTGCCAAAGAAATTGATGGTGTAGGGGACAACGATGTAGTAGGAAAAAACCACGCCGGTGAAGAATAACAGCGAGCACCAGAAAACAATGCCCCTGGCGTATTTCCTTTCGCTGGGCTTAAGCGCCGGCTTAATAAAGCGCCACAGCTCCCACAGTATGACCGGAAAAGCAATGATGAACCCGCACATGAGCGACACCGACATACTCATCATGAACTGTCCGGCCACGGCAGTATTCTGGAACGACATATTTACCTTGTCGAGGCAGAAAGACTGTATATGGAAAAACTTGCCGAGTTCGCAAAACCACTTGTACGAAATAAAGTTGTCGTGTGCGGGCCCCAGAATGATGGTGTCGAAAATCCACTCTATATTGGCAAAAGCGAAAATAGCGGCGATGACCACAGCTGCGAAACTGCGGATGATGTGCCACCTCAATTCTTCTACATGGTCGAGGAAATTCATCTCGCCCTGTGTACTATTTTTGCGCTTGCTGAAAAAATTATCGATGAAACTCAATTACCTTGTTTTCTTATTTGCCGCAAAGGTACGGGTTGAGCAACAAAATACTTTTCTCCACCGAAACCCTAAAACATTTAAATTTATCGCTCCGTGTCTCACAATACCTGGTACCAGCTAAGCAGGGGCTTGTTTTACCTGTTTTTTCCGCGTCTGTGTGTGGCGTGCAGCAGCACTCTGCGCACCGGTGAGCGGGTATTGTGCCTGAGCTGCGTAACCCAGCTGCCCGAAACCGACTACCATTCCCTTCCGGAAAACGATACGGTAATGCGGCTTGCGGGGCGGTTCCCGTTCGTACAGGCAACGTCTTACGGCTACTTTACCCATGACGGCTTATTACAACATTTGCTGCATCAGCTGAAGTACGCCAATAATCAGGAGGTGGGCCTGTATCTGGGCTCCCGGCTGGGGACTGCCCTGAAAAACACAGATTGGGCGCAGGATATAGACCTGATCGTTCCCGTACCACTACACCGGTCCAGAATGCATGAGCGCGGGTACAATCAAAGCCTTCTAATAGCGCAGGGCATGGGAAAAATGATGCAAAAGCCCGTGCGTGCCGATCTGCTGATAAGAAACAGACAGACCCGAAGCCAAACCAAAAAGACCAGGGCCGAGCGGTTAAAAAACATGGAGGCCGCTTTCTGTGTTCCTCTTCCGGATGCGATAAGCGGGAAACACATATTGCTGGTCGACGACGTGCTCACCACCGGTGCCACTATTGAAGCATGCGCACTGGCACTCCTTACAATAAAAGATGTAAGGGTAAGCGTGGCTACGATCGGGATCGCTGTGTAGGGGGTTGTTACTTGTTACTATCCTTAATGGACTGCCATGTAGTGTAAAGTGTTTCCTGAGAAGGACGGTCGTCCGGTAGCTCGGCGAGCGGCTGGCACTCCCTAAGGTATTTATGGCAGTCGGCAGGCAGCGACTGGTACAGACGGGTACCCTTGGTCTTCCATGCCAGCATTTCGTCGCTCACTTGTTTTATCACTTTGCCGGGATTACCCACCACCAGCGATCTGGGCGGAATAATGGTTTTTGCGGCTACGAACGACATAGAGCCTATGATACTTTCGTCACCTATCTCCGCTTCGTCCATCAGCACCGCGTTCATGCCAACCAGTACGTTGCGCCCCACGTTGGCACCGTGGACGATGGCGCCATGACCTATGTGCGCACCCTCGCGCAGATAAATGGTGATGCCGGGAAACATGTGTACGGTGCAGTTTTCCTGCACATTGCAACCATCCTCTATCACCACGCCGCCCCAGTCGCCGCGTATGGCCGCGCCGGGACCCACGTATACGTCGCGCCCTATAATGACGTTGCCGGTTACGCTGGCCTGCGGATGTACGAATGACGAGGGATGAACTACAGGTATAAAACCCTTGAAAGCAAAAAACATGGTCTGGCGGGATTAAAATAAAGAAGCCGATCGAACGGGACCGGCTTCTTTATAACAAGTTGAAAAATTATTTTTTAGGAGCAGAGCTTTCTTTTTCCTTATTTTCTTTGC
>CAIYJV010000339.1 GCA_903926605.1 uncultured Bacteroidota bacterium | reverse complement strand
CCCATTGTTTTGATAATACGAGAACCACCGCTGAGCGTACCTATCGCAATGGCGGTATAACAAGCCAGTGGCACCCAGTTGGGCATTTCGGAAAATGAGCCTATATGATGTGTACATATAAGCGCAACCGTAATGATACCCATTACTTTTTGCGCATCATTACCGCCGTGTCCGATACTGAACGCAGCAGACGACACCAGCTGAAATCTTTTGAGATAAAGCGTGGACCGCACAGTATTGAACGATCCGAGGAACATTGTGAACACCGACAGGGAAGCCATTAGCAACCCGATCAGTATCCATTTAAAATTTTTAGAATCAAAGATTACTCTTAAATAATAGCTATCAAAGTGGGTCTTGAGATTGGCCGGGTTTAACTCCAAAACCTGCGACATGGTGTAAAGCACCGCAAGAATAACAATAGAAGCAACGATTTTGGGCATTGGCCCTTTTCGGAAGGAATATACAAACCAAAGCGATATGATATACGCAATGATCATACCCAATACCGGCGCCAAAACTATAAAACTTATGGTTTTAAAAATGGGTTCACTGTTTACCGATCCAAAACCCGCATGGGCTATTGCCGCGCCTGCAAAACCACCGATCAGGGTATGCGACGAACTGGATGGTATACCATACCACCAGGTAAATAGATTCCAGGTTATAGCTGCAAGCAACCCTGCCATTATTACAGCCAGCGTAATATGTTCTTCTTTTACGGTTTTGGCAATAGTATTGGCGACTCCATGATCGCGGAAAATAAAAAACGCCACGAAATTGAATACCGCAGCCCAAATCACGGCCTGCAATGGTGTCAGCACTTTTGTAGACACGATAGTGGCTATAGAGTTGGCCGCATCATGAAAACCGTTGATAAAGTCAAAAAGTATAGCAAGCGAAATGACAACAATAAGGAGCACAGTCATACTAAGGGCTTAGGAGTATTTTATTATTATAGACTCTATCACATTGGCGGCATCTTCACATTTGTCAGTAACCGTCTCGAGCATCTGGTAAATGTCCTTTTGCTTAATAAGTTCTACCGCAGATATATCGGAAGAAAACAACTTCAACATGGTATTGTCCAGCAGATCGTCGGCTGCATTCTCGAGGCTATTAATAAGGATACAGGAATCAGTGATCGCCTTCAGGTCCTTCATATTCCTGAGCGAATGCACACAGGTATTTATTGCGTTGATAGACTTGCAGATAATTTCAGCAAACGCAGGTAGCGTATTGTACTCGTCTACGATCTGGTAATTCACAACCCGCTTGCTTGCGCCCCAAATGTAGTCTGCAATATCATCGAGCGAAGTAGCCAAATAATGAATATCCTCACGGTCGAAGGGTGTGATAAAATTCAATCCTAACTCAACAAATATTTTATGAGTGATCTCGTCGTTTTTGTGTTCGTAGTTTTCCAACTCACGGAGCAACGCATCACGCTTAATCATATCTGGCTCCTGAATGGCAGTTTTGAACTTACCGCCCATTTCCACCAGGGTCTTAGCCACGTCTTCGAATAAACTGTAAAAAATCTTATCCTTGGGTAAAAAGAACTTGAGTACAGAGTCTATCGCCATAACAATTTTTTAATGTTAAATTAACATTG
>CAIYJV010000338.1 GCA_903926605.1 uncultured Bacteroidota bacterium | reverse complement strand
TCCCGTCATGGACAAAAAATCTACCAGGCGGCCAATATCTTCTTGTTTTTTATCGGCCGATATTTCTTCAAAAAATCCTTTGTAGTCGTCTGGCCAGCTTTCGTGGTATGCCGGGTCGGTGCGACCGAAGAATAGCTGACGGGCCACTTTTTTGTCAAATTCTCCGGTTTCCCGGTTCACCATTGGTGATTTCCGGAACCCTTCGATCCATTTTTTTTCCAGCGGCTCCATTTGTGAGTTTAATGCGCAAAGATAGACCAAAAGCAAAGGCTGGAATCCAACCCTTTTTTGGTGTTTTTATGTTGTGGTTGCATACGGTCTGCCTGTGCGTCCTACATTCGTGCAGGATTTTTACCCAGCCTTACTACATTTGCGCTGTCAACTTTAAATTTATGAATTCAAGAATATTCGCCCGTATAGCCGTGGCATTATTATGGGTATGTCCATCTTCGTTATGGGCCCAATACAAGCTGAGTGGTACGGTGGTGAACCAGAAAGACCACCCGGTGGCAGGTGTAAGCGTTTCGCTGGATAACACACTGGATGGCACCACTACCGACAGCATGGGCCATTTTGAATTTACTACCACCGAAAAAGGTGCACAAACCATCGTGGCAACTGGCACAGGGTACGAAAACGCAGGTCAGCCGCTGGAGATAAAGGGCAATATTGTGGATATCCTGATTCGTATACATTCGGTATCCTCCCACACTTTGGCAATGGTAGAGATCACTGCCGGATCCTTCGATGCATCGAACGACCGCACGAAGACCGTACTCAAACCATTGGATATCGTAACTACCGCCGGTGCCAATGCCGATGTGGTAAAAGCCATAGAAACGTTGCCGGGTACCCAGCAAACGGGCACAGAGAACGGTTTGTTCGTTCGGGGCGGCGATGGTAGTGAGGCTGCCATACTTGTAGACGAAATGGTGGTGCAGAACGCTTTTTTTAGCGGACCTCCCGGAGTGGCCACCCGTAGCCGTTTCGGCGCTTTTTCGTATCAGGGGGTATCGTTCAGCAGTGGTGGCTACAGTGTCCGGTACGGACAGGCGCTATCGGGTGTCCTGGAACTTACCACCACCGATATGCCCGACAAAAGCAATGTGAACGTTGGCGTGAATATGGCTGGTCTTTATGCTTCGGGTACCCGGAAATGGAAGAAGGCCGCGCTGGATTTCGGCGGCAGTTACAACAACCTGACACCATTTTACGGTATCGCCACTACTAATTTCAACTATTACAAGGTACCCGTAGGCGCAAGCGCCAATACCCGCCTGGTATGGAAACCGGGCAAGGATGACATTTTGAAGGCCAGTTTCAACACGTCGGTTTTTACTAGCGGTATCACCATACCCAATCCTTATGCCGGCGATTCAGCGGCGACTGCCTATTTCAATCCTTTCGCAGCGCAGGGTAGTCAGGTGAATTTTGTCACGAACGACCAGTATTATTATGGCAATGCATCCTATAAAAAATCGTTCAGGGATAAAAAATACTATCTGTACACGGCCGGGTCGTATAGTTTGGACAAGACAAAGAACACTTTTGGCACCATCCCACTTAATGAAACCGATCATCGCACACAGTTCAGGGTGGAGGGGAAGGACTATTTCTCCAATCGAATGAACCTGTTGGTGGGTGCCGATGTCCAGAACTTTGGTATCGACAAGACTTTCGGTAGTTATGGACAGCAGTTTACCGAAACGCATTTGTCCGGCTATGCCGAATTGGAATGGACGCCCGTTAACCGAATTGCATTCAAGCCCGGCGTGCGCTACGAGCATAGTGCGTTGCTGGGAACATCGGATATTGCACCCCGTTTTTCCATGGCGGTAAAAACCAGCGAGAACAGTCAGGTTTCGCTGGCGTCAGGCATTTTTTATCAGGACGCCGACAATATGTATCTTTTGGCGGGGCTGAAACCCGGAATGCAACAGTCTACACACTTCATAGCAAACTGGCAGCACACCACCGATGGGCGAACCCTGAGGATAGAGGGCTATTACAAAAGTTACAACGAGCTTGTGGTTGAAAAATACAATGCACTCGCATTCGACCCCAACCACTACCGCACCATCGTAGATACCTCCACGCTCAACAACAGCGGGCATGGCTACGCTCAGGGCCTGGAACTGTTTTACCGGGATAAGAAAAGTGTAAAGAACGGAGACTTCTGGATATCCTATTCCTACATAGACACACGTCGGTTGTACCAGAACTTCCCGTATATGGCCACACCTACCTTTATTGCCAACCACAACTTGAGCCTGGTGGGCAAGTACTTTGTAGAGAAGTTACATACCAACTTCAGTGCTACCTATGCTTTTGCCAGTGGCTACCCCTACTACAATCCGGAGAAACAGCTCAGTTCGGCCACATTCCTTTCCGACCATACACCGTCTTTCAACAACCTGGCAGCTACTATCAGCTATCTGCATTCGTTCGGGCGCTGGTTCACGGTGTTTTATTTTAGTGTGGACAATATCACCAATTTCCACAACGTATTTGGCTATCGCTACTCCTACGACAATGCAGGCAAAGTGGTGGGCAGCAGCCCCGTTGTGCCTGCCTTATATCGGTCGGTATTTTTTGGTGTCAACATGTCACTCAGTGAGTTTAAGAAAGACGAATTGTGATCTGCGACCGATTATTGCACGTTCAATTTGCTGCAAAAAGGAAAACAAGATGAGTTTTTGATACCGTCTTTAAACCCGTAATTAAAATATTGGCAGATTCCCGTTCTCAGTGGCAGGATTATTGCAAAATAATTAAGTTGTTTGTATTATGTTTGCAATAGGAATAGAATGGCCCGTTTTGCGGCATACTTCGGTATGTCTTAGGGTGTGCGCATATCTATGTAAAATGAATATTATGAAGAAATTGCTTTCACTGCTGATTTTCGTCGCCATAGCCAATGTGTCTAAGGCAACACTCACTTTTACACAACTTACCGCCCCTTGCGACACCAACGGGGTGCTGGTTTTTCAATACACCGGTTTTTCGCTGCCGCCATTTCATGTTCAATGGACATACGGTGCGCGCACTACAGATCATGTTTTCTATGGTTTCAGCGATACGCTGCGCAACTACAACGGTGCGCCGCTTACACAGGTGGTACTCTACGACTCTACGGGCACCCAGATTGACACAGGTTCTTTTGCCGGGACCCCTCCGCTGTATTTCGCGGTGTCGTCTACCGTTGCGGTTTGTCCGGCTAAACCTACGATCAACAGTACTGCTTATGGCACAGGCCCATTCTCCTACACCTGGTACGACATGGCAACCGGTGCAGTCGTGGGCACGGGTGCCACGCTTTCGGTTCCGTCAGGGACTTATGGTGTGTGGATAACCAATGGTTCGGGTTGTGCATCCGGCACGCCGGTTACCGGTCTCAGCGTCAGCGCGCTTACATCTGTTGCCTTTACAGACTCACTTGCAGCTACAGATGCTGCCTGTACCAATGGTACAGCCACTGTGGGTGGCGTAACAGGCACATTCTACCCTCCACTCAGTTATCATTGGTCTAACGGAGCCACGTCCAAAACAATAACCGACCTTACTTCCGGTATTTACTGGGTTACGGTTACCGATTCAGCAGGATGTAGCGTAGCTTCCAATATTGCAGTCAATCAAACTACTTCTATCGGTGCCACCACTACCGTATATGGAACCACCTGTGCAGGAAACGATGGTGGCATTACCGCCCACCCACTGGGTGGCGCGGCGCCATATACCTTTTTGTGGAACAACGGTGCTACTTCGGTTTCGCAAACCGGGCTCACAGCAGGTTATTATTCTGTCATCGTCACAGATCAGAACGGCTGTACAGGCACGGGTTCCGGTACTATTACCGGTGCCACTCCTATTCATGTTGCAGAAACAGTTACACCAAGTTCATGTACCGCCGCTACCGGTGTGGTGGTGCTTGCGGTATCGGGCGGTACCAGCCCTTACAGAGACTCGTTCTACGCTTCGACATTACGCACGGCAAGCCTGATAACCGGATTGGCAAAGGGTACTTATTATTACAAAATCACCGACGCGCACGGTTGTGTATTCAACAACAGTGTCACCGTTCCCGGACCAGACAGTCTGGCTATAGACTTTGTAGCGGGAGCAGCCACCTGCAACGCAGCAAACGGCTCGCTCACTGCATATCCCTGGGGCGGCCCCGCACCTTATACCTATTCCTGGAGCACCGGCACCTCTGCCGCTTCCATTACCGCGCATACAGCAGGTACCTATTCGGTAACGGTTACAGATGGTAATGGTTGTGCGGCATCGGCCACCGGTACCATACCAGACTATACCACACTGGCGGTGGGTATTTCTACCGACCCCGCATCCTGTATCAATGCACATGACGGTATCGTATATGCCAACCCATCGGGCGGCACACCTCCTTATTCCTATGCATGGAGCACCGGCAGTGCCACACAGAACATCACGGTCATGGCCACTGGAAACTACTGGGTTACCGTTACCGATGCCGCCGGATGCAGCATGACGCAATATGCCAACCTGGGCTACAATACAGCTGATAGCGCTTGCTTCTGTACTATAAAGGGTATTATTTATCACGATGCAAATAGCGACTGCACCCGCCAGGCCACCGAAAAGGGTATTGCCAACATACAGGTATACTGCTCGGGCATAGGCTATACCTATACCAACGACAGCGGTATGTATTCGTTTATGGTGCCAACCGGTACCTATACCGTATCTGAGACTGTGCAGACCTATTTCCCGCTTACAGGCTGCCAGCCGAACAATATTGTGGTCGGTGTGATAGCAGATTCGGGCTGTATACACGAAGTAGACTTCGCCAATGCATTCGACACCCTCCATAATGTACAAATCGCTACATGGGATTTTACTCAACCCGTAGCAGGTCAGCCTTATTCACAGGTGAGTATTGTACACAATGCCGGTTCTGCCACCGAGAATGCACCTGTAGCAAACTCCAAGACCGATCCGCTGATATATAGTGCCGCATTCACCCCATCGGGTGTGTATGGCAACAGCCCTGCCAACGACTACAGCACACTCAACGGTTCCGGATTGCAGACTATGGCACCCGGACAGTCGCAAACGTTCATGCGCAATTTCGATGTGCCCGGTTACCTCACCACAGGTACCTACCTCAATTTTTACGACACGATGGCCTATATTGCCCCACTGGATAGCTGGATCACAGATTACGAACCCTGGAATAATGTGAACAATTTTACGAGTCAGGTCGTATCGTCCTACGGTGCCAATTTCAAAGAGGTGTCGCCACGCGGCGTTGGGCCTACGGGTGTCATTTCGCTGGCAGACAGTAATCTGCAGTACATGATCCATTTCCAGAATACGGGAGCATATACCGCTGAGAATGTAGTGATAATAGATACGCTGGATGCCAACCTGAACTGGGCTTCTTTTACACCCGTTTATTCCCTGTGGCCCTGCACCATTACCCAAAGCGCAAACGGCAGGATCGTGAAGTTTTCGTTCGAGCATATCAACCTGCCTCCGTCCAACATAAATAGTTTAGGCAGCAACGCTTTGCTGACGTATAGCATAAAAATGAGAACCGGCCTGGTTTATGGCAATCAGATCAGGAACAACGCCTCTGTTTATTACGATTATAATGCACCGGTAAAGACAAATACAACGCTCAACACTATAGGTTGGGCGCTTGCCGCCAGCCAGATGGGGCCTGTACAGGAATCCTTCAACGTCTACCCCAATCCGGCCGGGAATTATGCCATTGCTGCCGTACAGGCAGTTGGTGAAGCAAAAGGCACTTTGGTTGTGACAGACCTTGCCGGTAGAACACTGCAAAATCGTACGGTATCACTGCAGGCAGGTACCAACGAGATCAAATTGGATGTGAGCGATATGTCCGGAGGTATATACCTGATCTCGCTGAATTCAGAAGGTCGTACACAGACCCGGAAGTTGTCTGTGATCAGGTAATATAGCAAAGTTTACTTTCGGGGCTGCGACCAGTTGTTGGGTGCAGCCCCGATTTTTTTGTCAGAAAGTCTGAACAGTGATTCCGAAGATTATGAGTTTGGTGGGATAAGGTCTGAACTGTGATTCCAAAATTCACGTGATTCTGGGATGCTATTAAACATAAATCTCAGGAAACGCACTCTTCCCCAAAAATTCCCGTAAAGACCACAAATAGTTTTTCCTCGGTATGAGCCGTACTATTATACGCAACCGGCAGTTTTCTTATCCTTGCATCTCATCCAGCAGATCCAGTATCTTGCCGTCAATGTCTATATTGAATTTTCGGGCAAAAAGACCTTTTGCATCAAGTATGCGGTCCAGATCGTCGGCGTGAAAAAAATTGGGGCGGTCAGCACCGGGGCGCGGCCAGTTCACAAAGTGGCAGTTGTAGTTTACCACCCGGTCTTTGTATTTTGAATTGAGGATCACGGAGTGAAAAATAAACTCGTCGCAACCCCAGGTCAACTTCATGAAACGCTGCAGTTTAGGGTTGGACTCAATAAAGTTTTTTGCGTAGAACGCTACCTCGGGGCTCAGCAGCCAGAAGGTTTCCTTGCCATATAGCTCCAGGTCCAGCGGCAGTTTGCGCTTAGGGGTCATCAGGTTCACGACACGTTCTAACTGGTGGCGGCCCCGGAATGTAAAATCTGTGAAATGGTATTTCTCCACCCGGCCCATGGCATCCGGCCATTCTTTTTTAAAGTTCTGGAAGTACAGAAATTCCTTGCCCTTGTTTTCTTCAAAAAAGGCGATGATATCACGGGTGCTTTTTATCGGGTAGTCCTGTCCCGAAAGAAGTTTGATGAACCCATATTCCTTGCCGGACTTTTCAATCTCGTTCAGTCCGCTCAAAATGGCTTCTACCAATGTATATCCGCCCCATTTTATGTCCATCCTTTTATGTACCGGAAATACATTGGGCAGGTCGAAGATTTCCTTGTGCGTGCCTATATCTATCTTTTTGTCTACATGCACGTAGAAATCGAATCGTCCGTTGTTAAGCCTCTGGATGAGTCGTTTGGTTTGTGCCGCCGATGTATAGGTAATGATAAGGACCGCAAATCTCATTGTATACTATAGGTGTTTGAGCAAAAGTAATAGTTTAAGGAACATAACTGCAACGACCACATTCATTTTTATGTAAAAAAATAATGATTAGGTCAATTTATCCATAAAATCAAAGACCATCTTATCGGTCTCCAAATTGAATTTACGCGCATAAAATTTTTGCGCTGTAGCAAGTTCCTGGGCGTTGGCCATGGTAAACGTGACCGGTATGCAATCCGGGTCAAGCCGCACATACCTTTTGTTGTCGTTGACTATGGTATTCAAAAGAGGAGAATTGCACAGTATGGTCTGAAAAAAAACTTCGTCCACGCACCAGGTCTGCATAAGGAAGGTCTTGATGCGGGGGTGGGTCTTGATAAAATTAAGCGTATATGCGGCGGCCTCGGGTGTTATCGTAAGCCATTGTGCGCGACCGAATGCCACCATGCCGGCGGGCATCCGGCGGTCGGGCAGTAATTTGGTCAGCAATTTGGCAACCTGATAGCGTCCGGGAAATCCGTAGTCGCCCAGATAGTAGCCTTTCATCCTGAGCTGACCGTCGGGCCAGTCGGGAAAGATACGGTCGTACCACATATAACTCTTGCCTGCGTTGGCGAAAAAAAACTGCTGAATTACGGATGCCGGTTTCAGTGGATAGTCGTTACCGCTCAGTAAATTGATGTGCGAATAATTGACATTGCTGTTCAGTATGTGCTGCATTCCGTTCAGAGTAGCCTGTATCACGCTGTACTCACCCCATTTCACATTTACACGTTCCGGCACAAAGCTTGTGCCCGGCAAAGACGCTATTCGGGAATATGCGGCTATGTCTGTTTTCAGGTCCAGATGTATGTACACATCGGCATCTTCGTGGTTCAGCCGGCGCACGAGTCGCTCCAGCTGGTCGGGATGATTATGGGCAAGAATGAGATGGGCGATTTTCATAATGTCGCTGAATGATGTTTTTTGAAATTACCGAGGCCCGATTGATATGAACCGGCCTCGAAAAATACGAAACAACTCCCGGTCTGTCCGGAAGAAAATCGTGACTCCGTCTTATTTTTTCTTATATCGTCCCAGCAGATCAGATACCTGGCTGCGCAGCAAATATTCGGGGTTCAGGTCAGTAAACAATCTTGCTTTTTTGGGCGCGGTCTTCAATCCGGCCTCCAATTGCAGCATGGCTTCTTTTGCCTTGCCCATCTCAAAAAGACATGCAGCATGGTAGTAGTTAAAATCGCCCTTATCTCCGCAATGCAGGCGAGCAGCCTCCAGTTGTATCAGCCCCTCTTCATAATATCCTGACAGGTACAACCCCCTGATCAGCGACATCCAGGTGCCTTTGTTGCCGGGCTTCAGCCGCACGGCGTTCAGGTAGCAAACCAGGGCTTCGCTTTTTACATCCATTTCCATCAGGCAGTCACCTATGGCCACGCAATATCCCGCATGTTCCTTGTTAAGGTGCAGTGCCACACTGAATGACTTAACGGCTTTTTCCCATTGCCTTTCCCGTGCATAGGTTTCGCCTATTTTGAAAAATATGGAGTCATCCTCCGGGCTGAGCTGCGATGCCTGCCTGTAGTAGTGGCGTGCCCGTGCATAATCTTTCTTTTTTTCCCAGCAATAGCCCATGGCTTCGAAGATCACATCTTCGGGTTTGGCGATCTCAATGTGTTTCTGCAACACATCCAGTGCCTTTTCGTACCACTTGAGCCGCATATAGGCATCTGCCATATTGCGGTATGCAAATTCAAATTGTTCGTCTATGGCCACGCAGAATTCGTAGGCGTCTATGCACTTTTCAAACATTTTCAGGCTCTGCAGCGCTGCGCCAAGATTGAACCATGCCAGTGCGTTGTAGGGGTCTTCGTCGGTAAGCTGGGTATGCAGTTCCACGCTCTCGTCAAGGCGGTTGGTAAAATCTGCCCAGAAGCATATTTTTTGCAATGCTTCCTCGTTGCGACGGTCTATTTTTATGACCCTTTTTAGAGTGTCGAAGACCAGATCGAATTCTTCGCCCTCGTCATATACATCCGACAATTCGAGCAGAATCTCGGTTTTGTCCTTGCCATTGAATTTTTCTGCCTGAATCTCCAGATATTGGGCTGCCTGTTCGTTTTTGTATTGCGACAACAGAATTTCAGATCGCAGCAATACGGCCTCCAGATTGTGGTTGTCCAGCTCCTCCATTTCGTCAAGCGTATTCAGTGCCTGTCCGTATTTCTGAGACTGGGTTAGTATCTCTGCTTTCAGCAGCAGTATGCCCGCTGCGAAAGGATAATAGGTACGTCCTATCTCGCAAGCCAGAAGGGCCTGCTCTTCATTACTTTGCTGAATAAAGTACTCTATGACGAGCTCAAACTCGTCCTCATCCAAAAAAGCTTTGTCTGCGCCCGACCTGATAGCCTCATATCTCGCCAGCAAATCGTCTGCGTTCCAGGATTCGTCCTCATTAAAATCGTCATCAAACATGCAGGTAACGTTTACTTCAAAGATAACAAAAAACGGGCTTTGGGGCAATACACCCGCGTTACGGGTATGTGAAAATGCACAGCAAATCCACAGATTTAGATTTACTACAACACAATTGTCGTCCGGGATTCCGGTAGAAATCGAAAAATAAGTACACTTGTTTATTCAAATAATATTAATTTAGTGCCGACGATTCTAAAATTATATTATCTATAATATTATATGAAGAAGTTATTTATCATCACTTCCGCTCTGCTGTTCAGTGCTGCTGCAGGTCGGGCTCAACGGTTTTTTGGTGTTGCGTCCAGTAACTGGAGCGGAACCAGTGCCCTGTACCTGAACCCTGCGCTGCTAGCCGACAACAGGGAAGAGTTTTCTATTGACCTTTTTTCATTGAACGTGGGAGCCGACAACAATCTGGGTACATTTTCCAGTGTTAAAAATCTGGTGAACAGAGCCTTTTCCGGAAACTCAAACGATGTCTCCAGCCTTCTGAAATATACCACCAATGGCAATTTTAATATGATGGCGCCGTATGTGGAAGTTAGAGGTCCCGGGTTTCTGGTGAACATAAAGCAGAAGCACACTATTGCTGTTTCTACCCGTATAAGAGCAATGAACCAGTTTAATAATTTTGGTAAAACGCTCTATCAGATCATTGCAGATCCGCAACAGGTACCTGTGAGCAACGATTATCCGGTTTACAACAAAAACTTCAACTGGACCGCTCAATTGTGGAGCGAAGTGGGCGTAACCTATGCAACTACTTTGTTCACCTCAGGCAGAAGCCGCCTTAATCTGGGTGTCACTGGTCGTTACCTGGGGGGCATAGGCTATCTGGCGTTCAAAGGCAACAATCTCGATGTATATTACCGTGTAAGTAACGATTCGCTTCATGCGTCCAACTCCGACTTTCAGTATGCCAGTAATTTGCTCAGCACCAACAACGCCTACAACAATGGTCTCACCAACCAAACATTGCTCAACACGCTGTTCGGCCCCAAAAACGCCTCTGGTATAGGTGGAGATATAGGCCTGGTGTATGAATACAGGACAAACTACGAAGAGAAAACCTACGAAATGGATGGCCGCACCGATATCGTGGATCACTCCAAAAATCATTACAAATTCCGTATTTCTGCAGCTGTTACAGATCTGGGGTCCATAAACTACAAGAGCGGCAGTTATCAGGCCAATGTTACCGGCAATGGCGCAGTGACCGGACAGGAAATCGCGGCAAATTCGAACAACTTCGGTTCTTTCATGACTTATGTAGCGCAAAAAGGTTTTCATGCAGATACGTCTTTGTCTCCGGTACGTTTGTATATGCCCGCCAGCCTTTTGCTCAGTTTCGACTATCATGCGGCAAGGCATGTGTATGTCAATGCCACCTATGTGAGCAATATCGGGAATCGCCAGAATTTTGGCAACACCTGGTACAACCAACTGACTGTAACACCACGTTATGATTCGCGCAGGTTCAGTTTTGGTTTGCCGCTCACATACAGTGCACTTAACAAAGACTTCAAGATGGGCTTTGGAGCGCGGTTCTACGGCTTTTTTGTGGGTAGCGATGATATGCTGGCATATTTTTCCAACAATCATTTTGGGTTCAACTTTTACATGGGCGCGCATGTACCGCTCAATCACAAGATTCCCAAGGATCGTGACGGAGACGGCGTGTCTGACCGTAAGGACCGTTGCCCGAACGACCCGGGACCATGGGAAAACCACGGTTGCCCGGAGGAAGACAGCGAGCATGGCGGAAGCCCCGACGATAACGTAAACTGATAATGGTTATCAATACCAAAAGGAGGACTTTAGTCTTCCTTTTGCGTTTTTAGAGGTAATCACAGAATAGATTTTGGGCATGATATTATGCGTTACTATGCATCGGGCGATTTCAAACCTTGCTCGTTCTATTTGGATACTTTAAATTCATTAAAAAATGAGTTATATGATTAGGTGCATTACACGTTCAGCATGCTTTCCCTTTTTATTAAATGGTCTTCTGGTATTTAACAGACCGACATCTGCTGATCCGCTGCAGAGGGGCGTGAGCCTGCAGTATGTGCACCTTACCGGAAACACCTATCAGTTTGAAATGACCATAACCGGAAATTGTGGGGATATTCATATGTCACGATTAGATCTGGCTACTCCCGAGATCTGTATTTTCAACGATACCAATTATGTGGCCACCATACACTTGGATATCGTAACGCCGAAAGTCATGGAATATTTATGTACTGGTGGCACCGACAGTTCTAATTGCACAGATTTTACCTATCCCTATCCGGGTCTGATGAGGTATAGATATACGGGTTTGTACACCTTGCCGGCTACCTCTCATTTGTGGCGATTTGTTTTCAATGGCAATCTTGTAAATGTGGATGCAACCCGTGGCGCGGATGTTACGAACGTGACCGGGGTTGGTTCGACAAATGTGGCATTGGTTGATACCCTCGACAACACATGGCATAATAATACAAGTATGCACTTTACCCAGGAGCCTGATATTTTGTATTGCGTAGGTGTACCCCTTACTTTCAATCCGGCCGCGGTGGACCAGGATGGAGACTCTTTGGTGTTTTTGTTTACAAATGCGCTGGTTGGTACAGCAGCCTGTTCGTCAGCCTCCATGCCAGCCTGTGTAAACTATGTGGCTCCTTTTTCCGGCGCAGCCCCATTGTTTGCCAGCAGTTTTTCTACCGACATATCAACCGGCAGTATTAACTGGAACATGAATGCAGTGCAACTTTCCGTGTTGGTTTACAATGTTCGGGAATACAGGAACGACACATTTGTGGGAAGCTCCATGCGGGAAATAGAGATTCTGGGATTGATAAACTGCGCGCCCACCTGTACCGATACCATCGCAGTACCTGCGTTTACGGAGCATTTGCAATCCGGGAATGAAATTTCCGTTTATCCCAATCCGGCATCAGGGCTGGTTAGTATTCAAATGGACGGAATACCTGTTGGTGCACTAACGACAGTGGCCGTCACAGACTTATGTGGGCGTGTGGTGTCGTTTCAAAAACAGCCAATGGGAAATGATGGAATTCTAATCGTGAATCTGGAATCTCTGGAGACCGGTGGCTATATACTGCAGATAACAACTGGAGGAAAGACGCGTTATCTGCGATTGATAAAGACCAATTGATCAGAATTGTCTTCGAACTTTTGTCACGCTATTTCCTGTGCCTGTGGCCGTTCAACTCTACCCAGTGTGTACAACATCCTGGCATGCTCGAGAATTGCTCCCCGGAAGGTTGGATTCACTATATAGGGAATATTAAACTCTTCAGCGGTGCGCTTTACGATCTTCGCGATCTCGGGGTAGTGTATATGGCATATTTGCGGAAACAAATGATGTTCGATCTGATAGTTGAGACCGCCGATAAAAAAAGATACCAGTTTGTTGTCGGGTGCAAAGTCGGCCGTATTCAGAACCTGATGTACAGCCCAGGAGTTTTCTATTTTGTGGGCTTCGTTTGGTGTCGGGAATTCAGACGTACCCACTACGTGCGCAGGTTGGAAAACCACGGCAAGCGAAAATCCGGCAATAAGGTGCATAATGGCAATGCCCCATACAATGTGATACCAGGCAACACCCGATGTAAATATGGGCAATACCAATACATATGCGAAGTAGAATAGTTTGATGGCGGTAACCTCGATCAGCGCTTTTCTAAGTGTTGTGTGCTGATTTTTTAACAGTCCTGTTTTTTCATAACGGAAAATCATGATGTAGTCCTTTGCCAATACCCAGTATATATTCATGAGCGCGTAAAGCAACCATGCATAAAGGTGTTGGTATTTGTGCATGGGCAACATTTTTTTGTCTGGCGACATACGCAGGAACGGACCTGCATCTATGTCCTGGTCCAAACCCTGAAGGTTGGTATAGGTATGGTGTAGCACATTGTGTTGTATACGCCAGTTAAGGTCGTAGCCGCCCAGGAGGTTCAGTGTGCCGCCCAGCAGTCTGCCCATTCCTTTGTTGTGTGTATAAGACCCGTGGTTGCCGTCGTGCATGATACAAGCGCCAATGCCTACAACACCAATGCCCATCAGTACCCACATGCCGTAGAAGAACAGCAGGTTGAAGGCTGCCAGTCCACTTGCCATAATCAGGAACGGAACGAAATAAAGTCCCAGCATCACCACAGTTTTTACCCGCATTGCCGAATTGGCCTGCTTTGAAATGTTATGGGTGCTGAAATATTCGTTGACCCTTGCCTTGAGCACATCGTAAAAACCATCGGTTTCTTTGTGTGCGAATTTTACTCGCTGCATACTGTTTCCCTTGAGATTTGATCTCAATTTTGGCGAATATAGGTGAAAATTAAGTTGAATGGTCTGTTCGCAGTCACAACTTTAGTGGAATATAATAAAGAGATATCGCCCGTTTCAGGCCACTGATTTTATAAACCGCGGATAATCTTACTTTTGCACGATTATATGGCAGATGATAAACAAGTAATGTTCCACAACAGATTGCAGAAGATGTGGAAACACTTCGCCAAGATCGCGCGCAAGCAGGAAATTGCCTGTTTCCGGTTTTACGATCATGACCTGCCCGAGTTCCCTTTTGCCATAGATTATTACAACGGTGCAGTCCATGCCGCTGAATACAAGCGCAGACATGGTATGGAAGATGCCGAGCACGAAGTCTGGCTCGAGGCTTGCAAACAAACCATTGCAACTGTTCTGGCAACTGACCCCGGACAGATATACATGAAGATCCGCCAGCGCAAGGCGGGGCGCCAGGGTCAGTACGAGAAGTTTGACGAACTTAAAGTGGAAAAGATTGTGCCCGAGGGTGGACTTAATTTTATCATTAACCTCACCGATTATCTTGATACTGGCCTCTTTCTCGATCACCGGATCACCAGGGGTTTGGTGCGCGAAGTGGCGGAGCGAAAGGATGTACTGAACTTGTTTTGCTATACAGGGTCGTTCAGTTTGTATGCTGCAGATGGCGGTGCGCGGACCGTTACGTCGGTAGATCTGTCTAAAACCTACCTCAACTGGGGTAAGCGGAATATGCAGTACAACAAGCTGTACAAAGAGGACAAGCACGAATTTGTACATGGTGATGTGCTGGAGTACGTAGATTGGTTGCAAAAAGATACCTACGATCTGATAATCTGCGATCCACCTACTTTCTCAAACAGTAAGCGGATGGAGGGTGAATTTGATGTGCAGCGTGACCACGTGGCGCTGCTGAAGCGTCTGTTAAAGATCTGCCGTGATGGTGGCAGCATTTACTTCAGCAACAATTACCGCAATTTCGTGCTCGACCGTGAAGCCATTCCCGCACTCACCATAAAGGATATCACCGCGCAAACCACGCCCTTCGATTTTCAGGGGAAGCTGAACAGGAAGTGCTTTCTGATTGAAAAGTAGGGCAGGGCGGTGTCCCGATTTGTCACCCGTGCCCTGTAGTACGTTACAGACTTGTTTTTCGGTTAATTTAGTAGAATTTTGCAGCAGTAAACCACCAACCTCATGGCTCAGCCAATAATTAAAGTGCAAGACCTCGTAAAGCGTTACGGCAACTTTGAAGCCGTAAAGGGAATTAGTTTTGAGGTGATGGAAGGGGAGATATTTGGTCTCCTCGGCCCGAACGGCGCCGGCAAAACCACCACACTGGAGATCATCGAGACGCTTCGCCCCAAAACTTCGGGCAGTGTGATAGTGGATGGCATTGATATAGATAGCGATCGCCAGGCTGTGAAAAATATTATTGGCGTTCAGCTGCAGGCCGCCGGATATTACCCCAACCTGAATCTGAAACAAATTATAGAACTTTTTGCGGGACTTTATAACCGCACCGTTGACCCGCTGGCGTTACTTGACAAAGTAAACCTGAGAGAAAAGGCTAAAAATAAATACAAAGAACTTTCAGGTGGTCAGAAACAGCGGTTTTCTATCGCCACAACACTGATCAATCAACCTAAAATTATTTTTCTGGATGAGCCTACTACGGGGCTTGACCCTCAGGCCAGGCGCAACTTGTGGGATCTGATCAAGCAGTTGCGTGCCAGTGGTGCCACTGTGGTTATTACCACGCACTATATGGACGAGGCAGAAGAGCTTTGCGAACGCGTGGCCATTGTAGATAGTGGCAGAATCATCGCCATCAATACGCCACACGCCCTGATAGACAACCTCCTGGCAAGCGGCTTTACCCGTGCCAAGGCTGTAAAAGGCGCTAATCTCGAAGACGTTTTCCTTAATATGACCGGTAAGGAATGGAGGGATGAATAGTCAGCGTGACTAAAAACAATATCCCTTCTTTTCCAGCATTTTGGCGGCGATCCTGCGGCGTGCGTTTTTCGTGTTAAAACTGTCTGCCTTCGTGAAGCGTTTTACGCCCAGTAGCATCATGCGCTGTTCGTCGCCTTCTGCAAAGCTGTTCACTGCGTTTTTACCGGCTACATTTATGCGGTCGGCTGCGTCATAAAGAAAGGTTCTGGCCACATCAATCGCCAGATCTGCGTTTTCATGGCCAGCGGTTTTCATTTTCATGGCCCGTAGCAATATGCTTTCTGCCTGGAAGGTGTCTATGGCCATATCGGCCAGATTCATCAATATTTCCTGCTCGTATTCCAGTTGCATCATCAGCTTCTGGGCAGCTGCTCCTGCACACATCAGTATTGCTTTCTTGAAGTTGGCGATCACTTTTTGTTCTGCGGCAAACGGAGTGTCGTCGGTGCTGAAGTCGGGAATGCTCATCAATTCTTTTTGTACCGCCATTGCCGGACCCATAATATTGATACGACCCTTCATGGCCCGTTTCAGGTAGGCATCAAGCGTCAGAAGTCTGTTTATTTCGTTGGTGCCTTCAAATATTCTGTTGATACGGCTGTCGCGATAGCCGCGCGAAATATTGTATTCATCACTAAATCCGTTGCCGCCGTGTATTTGTACGCCTTCGTCGACCACATAGTCTATGCATTCCGAGCCCAGCACTTTCAGCATCGCGCATTCGATTGCAAATTCTTCTGCGGCACCCAAAAGTGCATTATCATGCTTGCCGTCTGCTGCCAGCGATTTCTCCTTTTGGTCTATCCATGCCGCGGTACGATACAGCGCAGACTCTGATGCAAATGTGCGAATGGTCATTTCGGCCAGCTTGTGTTGAATGGCCCCGAATTTGGCTATGGGCGTTTTAAACTGTTCTCTTGTCAGTGCGTATTCTACTGATATTTTGGTCGCCAGTTTTGCCGCGCCCGTTGTTGCTGCGCAAAGTTTCAGCCTGCCAATGTTGAGGATATTGAAGGCTATAATATGGCCTTTGCCAATCTCGCCCAGCAGGTTGTCCTTCGGAATTTCACAGTTTTCAAAAAACAACTGGCGGGTGCTCGAACCCTTTATGCCCATTTTGTGTTCCTCTTCGCCAAAGGTGAGGCCAGGAGTGCCGCGCTCCACAATGAAGGCGGTAAACTGGGTACCGTCAATTTTTGCAAACACGGTAAACACATCTGCAAATCCGGCATTTGTGATCCATATTTTCTGTCCATTCAATATATACCGCTGGCCATCTTGGCTAAGTGTTGCTGTGGTACGGGCTCCCAGCGCGTCGGAACCTGATCCTGGTTCTGTAAGTGCGTAGGCTCCCTTCATTTCACCGGTAGCCAGTTTAGGTATGTATTTATTTTTCTGCTCCTGAGTGCCAAAATACAGAATGGGCAAGGAACCTATGCCATTGTGCGCAGCCATTGCCACCGAAAATGAGTGACCTCCGCCCAGACATTCGTTGATGAGTGTGGCAGTTACGAAATCTTTTCCTAGTCCTCCATATTCTTCCGGAAAGGCAGCGCCCAGCAGGCCCAGTTCGCCGGCTTTTTCAAGCAGGGTGGGCATCAGCCCGGGTTGTTGCAGGTCTATCTCCAGCAGGTGCGGATGAACTTCTTTTTCAAGAAAGTCATGGCACATATCCCTTACCATTATTTGCTCTTCCACAAAATCCTCTGGGGTAAAGGTTTGTTCCGGTGTTGCCGTATTGATGAGGAATCCGCCTCCCTGAATCATGTTTGCTGCTTCCATAACTGTGCTGGTTTCTTTTTCGTGAAAAATAAGGAAATGTTAAGGTACGAAAAATCAACTTACAGCGGCATGATCTTTTTATGAACCCTGTTGGTCCCCGCCGGGCAGAAAAAAAAGTGCCGCAGACCAGGCTAAGAAACTTCTTTAGTCTCTTAATCGTGTCTGCGGCACTTTTACGTTAACTCCCGAAACACAGGGAGTTTGGATTATTTTGCCAGACGCAGCGGATTGTGGTTCAGTCCGCCCAGGTTGAACTTAAATTCGTGCTGGAGTTTTTGTTTGAAAAAACCATTAAATGTTTTGATCAGGTATTGGTTTACGCTATTGAGGGTCTTTTGGTCATAGCCAGGAACAAACTTCCAGCGTCCATTCCAGTTAAGTGCCCACTTTACTACCTCTTTATAGTCTTTTTCCACGATGCAGCGGTATATGTCTTTTTTGTAAAGGCTTACGAATGTTTCTTTCTTTTTTGAGGAATTTTCTACCAGCGAAAGGTCACCCTTGTTTATTTTCTTGATACCGGCTGCAAAGTCGTTGCCGGTAAATTTGCCGTAATACATCCACGAGTTCGGCCTGACGTCTGCTTCGATCAGATAGTATATGTTCTCGGTTTCAGAGTACAGGAAGACTACATTGGCAAAGCCGTTCAGCCCGAGAGAATCGCTAATGTGCTTCAGGTCTATTTCCAGGTCGTTATTTTTTTCATAAACACGCTGTGTAGAAACCCCGAATTCGCCGATAGTGCGAAGTGTTTTGGAGTAGTTGTACACGATCAGTTTTCCGTTTCGTGTCAGAATTTCAGTGTTCACTTCATAGCCATTTATGAATTGTTGAAACACCATGTTTTCCCGGTTGGATATTTTAGCCACCGTTGCAACCAGCTCTTCGCGGTCATTGCATTTATAGACGCCAAATCCACCTTCGCTTTTGTCCAGTTTTACCATCATTGGGAAACCCACGCTGTCTATGATTTCGTCAATCGAAATTTTGTCATTATATATCATGTATTTAGGGGTGCGGATGCCATACTTGGTGCACAGTTCAGATAGGCCTTTCTTAGATCCTAGCAGATCCCTGTTTTCAATTTTGGTGAGTGGCATTACCTTATAGAACAAATTCGTGTCGGTTATTTTTTCATTCAGGATACGCATGATGATATCGTCGCCCGGGATGATCCATTGATAATTGTTTTTATAAAGTTTAAGGTAGTTGAACAATTTTTCCGAAAAAATTTCTGGGTCCTGTTCGGTTATGTAGGCGCGGTTATATGATTCGTTTTCCAGTACCCAGGAGTTCTCTGTACAGAAAAGGTCTACCGAGCAGCCGCCGTTCTTCAGCAGGGCTGGCATTTCCATTAAAGAGTCCCAGTTCATGTAAGAGATAAATAATACTTTGCTCATGGTTGTGAATTTTGCTATCGTTTTGAATAACTATTCTGTTTTTCCTTTATTCAATTTGCGTGCCAATTTTTTAAAGTGTTGATTATCAATGATTTGAAATTTTGATGTTTTAAATTTTATTCCAAAAATTGGACTGTTTTCCATTTTTTGGAAAATAAATTTCCTTTTTATAAACTAATTAGGTACATTTATGTTAGTATTTCAAAATGGGATGAAG
>CAIYJV010000337.1 GCA_903926605.1 uncultured Bacteroidota bacterium | reverse complement strand
CGACTTCGCTGCTGTCCACCAGAACATTCTGAAACGCCTTAGCCGGAAAAACGACAAGGGGCTGGTGTTGCTGCACGGCAAACCGGGCACCGGCAAAACAAACTATATCAGGCACCTCATCAAGTCGGTCCGCAAGGACGTGCTTTTCATGCCGCCGAGTCTGGCAGGTTACCTGACCGACCCTAACCTGCTGCACCTGCTCATCCAGAACCCTAATTCCGTGCTCGTAATCGAAGACGCAGAAAACATTGTGATGGATCGCGAGGCTACCGGGCAGTCTTCCGTTTCTGCTTTACTCAATCTATCAGATGGTCTTTTGTCCGATTGTCTGAATATACAGGTCATCTGCTCGTTCAACACCGACATCTCAAAGATAGACCCGGCGTTGATCAGGAAGGGTCGCCTTATTGCATGCTACGAGTTTAAAGAACTGGAGACCTCCAAGGCCGCTGCGCTGTCACACAAACTTGGCTTCCAAAACCCCATCTCAGCCCCTATGACCCTGACTTCTATCTACAATCAAAACGAACCGGAATACCAACAGAACCGCAAAAAGGTTCAAATTGGTTTTAACAGCCTTTCTTCACACGCATAAGAGTAAGCCATGTCAAAAAGAGAAGCGATTTCAAGATACAACCTGATTATAAAAAGGTTGCGCCGCTCACCGGCTACACTAAAGGAAATAAACGATTACCTGGAAGAAGTATCCGAACTGCAGGACTACAACTTCACTGTATCCAAGCGGACCTTCCTGCGCGATAAGGACGATATCCTTTCATTGTACCGGATCGACATACAATACAATTTTAAAGAAGGAAAGTACTTTATAGAAAGTGACAGCCAGTCTGATGCCAACAACCGAATGCTGGAGGCGTATGACACGTTCAATGCGCTCAACATCACCGACGACCTTTCCAAATTCATTCACTTCGAAAAAAGACGTCCGCAGGGCACTGAAAACTTTCATGGGTTGCTACATGGCATTAAATCCAGGAACCAGGTCCAGTTCACCTACATCAAGTACTGGGTCGACGAGCCTACACACCGGATTGTCCATCCCTACGCGCTGAAGGAGTTCAAGAGCCGGTGGTACCTGATCGCACTGGACACGAAGGACAAACGGGTCAAAACATTCGGCCTTGACCGAATTTCCGACCTTGAGATAGAACGGGTAAAATTCAGCGCATCGGTCGATTTCGACATCAACACCATGTTCAGACACTCTTTCGGCATCCTCTCGTCAGACGAAAAGCCAGAGAAGATCATATTATCGTTCACACCGTTTCAGGGAAAGTATATCAAAAGCTATCCGCTGCATGAGTCACAAAAAACGATTGTAGACGACCAGAACGAATACCGTATTTCGCTTGAAGTATGGCTTACTTATGACCTCCAGATGGAATTGTTGTCGTATGGTCCTGAGTTGACGGTTATTACTCCGGTCAAGCTAAGGAACCAAATGAAGAAGTCACTTGAATCCACAATTTCTTTTTATTCAAAATAAACCCTAAAAAAAACAAACCATATGAGCAAACACGTTCTTTCCAAATCCACCTATATGCGTGGCGTAAAGTGCCAGAAATGCCTGTACCTGAATAAATTCGGCAAAGACCACCGTGACGAGATCTCCGACAACCAACAATTCATATTCGATCAGGGGACAAACTCCGGTATCCTTGCCCGTGAGCTGTTTCCCGGAGGAATAGACCTCACTCCTGAAAATCATTATGACTACTCAATGTCTATTGCCCGTACGCAAGAGCTACTTGCACAACGAGCCCCAGTGATCTATGAAGCGGCTTTTCTTTTTGACGGCGTACTCTGCGCTATTGACATTCTGGTGCTTGACGGAAGATCATATAAAGCCTATGAGGTAAAGGGCTCCACTTCCGTTTCTGATACTTATATCCAGGATGCCTCACTGCAATATTATGTGATCACTCAGGCGGGGCTAAAATTGAAAGACATTTCAATCGTACACATCAACAATCAGTATGTCCGCCACTGTGCGCTAAACATTCAGGAACTGTTCACAATAGAGTCAATTCATGACCAGGTGAAAGAGTTGCAGGATAATGTAGCTGGAAACATACGTCAGTTCAAGAAAATACTGACAGGCAAAAGTGTGCCCGAGATCGGAATTGGCGGGCATTGCAGCGCCCCATACGTATGCGATTTCATGGGCCATTGCTGGTCGCATATTCCGGAATATTCGGTCTTCAATATTGCACGATTGAATGGCGAAAAGAAGTTCGACCTTTACGAACGTGGCATTTTGAAATTTGAAGAAATTACAGAGGATATTCAATCTGAATACCTCAACGCCCGCCAGATAATGCAGGTGCAAGCCGAACTGGGTGGGACCACGATCATAGAGCACGAACCAATTGCCGAATTCATCAGTGAGCTCTCCTACCCTCTTCACTTCCTTGATTTCGAGACCATGATGCCCGCCATTCCGCTTTACGACAACGAACGCCCTTACCAACAAGTATTGTTTCAATACTCCCTGCACATTATCCAAAAGAAGGGTGCTACTGCCACACATTCAGAATTTCTGGCGCGACCGGATGATGGCGACCCACGGATTCCATTTGTCAAGCAATTGATCAGGGATTGCGGCAAAAAGGGGGACATCCTAACCTACAATATGACGTTTGAAAAAACACGCCTAAACGAACTTATTCGCGATTTCCCGGAATACACAAATGCCCTGCAGTCTATTATAGACCGGATCAAAGACCTTATGACACCGTTCCAGAAGTACTGGTATTATACACCGGCGATGAGAGGGTCATACTCCATCAAAAAAGTACTTCCGGCGCTGGCACCCGAACTATCGTATGCGAATCTTGAGATTCAGGAAGGAGGAACCGCCAGCGCAGTCTTCACAGCCATGGCCACCGGAACATTTTTGGGAGATGTGGAACAAACAAGGACTGCACTTCTGAAATATTGCCATATGGACACCTTAGCAATGGTGCGTATATTCGAGGTACTGGAGAAACTATAAATTCACAAAACGACCAACACGAACCCATGATCAAACTTATTCACGGCGACATAACTCAGATACCAGTTGATGCCATCGTTAACTCAGCCAACAATGCATTGGTTGGCGGCACAGGCGTAAACGGTATCATTCACAAAATCGGAGGGCCCGCAATAATGGAGGGTTGCATCCGCATAAAAGAACGTATGCAGGGTGGCTGCCCCACCGGCGAAGCTGTAATCACAGAAGCGGGCCTTCTTCCGGCTAAATACGTCATCCACACCGTAGGTCCTATCTGGAACGGCGGATCTTTTAATGAACCCCAACTATTGGCCAATGCCTACCTGAATTCTTTGAAACTGGCTATCCGCCACAACGTCAAAACCATATCATTCCCCAATATCAGCACCGGCGTTTACCGCTACCCTAAACACGCCGCCGCAGAGATCGCCATCACCACAGTGACCAATTTCCTATCGGACAACAATGTCTTTGACGAAGTGATCTTCGTGTGTTTTGATGATGAAAATATTAAGATTTACACTAATTTAATCGCCCAGTAGCAACCTTATACGGCTATGCATTATCGCATATTGCAAAAGTCCACTGCCCCAATTTATGGTTATCTGTAAAATGAACTCTCCTCAGTTACTTTCAAAGACAACCTTATCACTATTTAAAGCAATACTTTTTCCACCTTTATTTTAAATTCCACCTACTGTCAATGTCAATAGGTGGAAACAATGTAACCCTCCGGCCAAGTACATCTTGCCTAGTATTTCGCGGTCACCCAATTTTGTGGTTTTCAACAGATGGGTATGACAAAAGAAACAACTGGTCTTCACAGTCAGATGCAGTCGATGGTGAAGGAGTGGAAGCAAAGCGGACAGAGCAAGAAAGCATTTTGTGCTGAACGCTCGCTGGGATATTACAAATTCAATTACTGGTGCAAACGATTGGGTATACGCAGTCGAAAATACGCAGGTGGCGTAAAATCTTCCTTCATCGAAGTTCAGTTGTCGCAGCCGAGTCAGGCTAATTGGATGGAGATCGTCTATCCTGACGGCAGGAGAATAGTTTTCCACAAGGAAGTAGGTGCCAATTTTCTCAGGACACTGCTCAACTGACAATCATGCTCCAGTTGTCTCCCACGTGCCGGTATTGGTTTTACCGCCACTTCACTGATATCCGGAAAGGGTTTGATGGGCTATGTGGTATTGTTCAAAACGAACTCCGTCAGAACCCGATGAACGGAGATGTGTTCATTTTTGTAAACCGGCGCCGGACCCACATCAAATTGCTGACCTGGG
>CAIYJV010000336.1 GCA_903926605.1 uncultured Bacteroidota bacterium | reverse complement strand
GAATTAAATTTGCATAAAATTCTCTTCTGTGGTGATTTGACTCCTACAAAAAAGAATGAAGACATATCGCAAAATTCAATTAATTCTCTACTCTGTACCTCGCCATTATTACGTTTATATATTACAATTTCCATTCTTGACTCACTAAGAATAATTTTCGCAGGTCGTTTAAAGAAATTTCGAAAAAAATTCTGCAGGAGAACTGGGATAAAGAATATTAGTAGATAAACAAGTAGAAATATATCATTATTTATAAGGCCATCATATCTCATTCCAACATAAATCCATCCAAAAAATAAGGACATCCAGGGCAAGATGAAATATAAAAACATTTTACCTGAAAAAAGAATCTTAACCGGATATTCTAGTTGGCCTTCCATAGTTATTTGATTCTTAGCTATTTTTTTGGGTGCGTCGAATTATATGCATCTAGTGTAATACTTCCAGCAGTAGCACCAACTCCTAAGAGGTCCCCAACTACCTCTAGGCCGCCGTCTGATCCCTGTTCAATTGGCGCCTGTTGCTGTGTTCCATTGTTACATGATAATCTCTGTTCGGATTCTTCAAAGGCAGCCAAACTTCCTCGTTTTTGCAGATCAATACATTTTTGATTCGGTAAAAACACGTGATCAACTGCATTCCCAAATTCATAAAACGCCAAAAATGTTTTTATTTCCAAATACAACCTAAACATTTCATCGTATGATCTACAAGAGTTCTCAATCTTACACGTTTCTTTGATCGACGTCAATATATCAGCAATGCGATTTAATTGAAAAAATGGAAGTATAGCATCGAGGTAGAAACGCTGTTCATCAGTAATTTTATATTTGCTTGTCTTCATTATAATAACTCATTGACTATTTTATTGTAGACTACGTCGCAGCAGAGGCCAATCTCCAGATTGGCGTGTAGCACGCCCCATTTACCCGCTGTTCGAGATTGATAATCCTGAACCCAAATGGTTTTGGATTTGCAAATCCGAATGAGCGGGTTACGACGCGGTTATTCACTGACAAAGGTAACATCTCGCGTCATAGCTTTGATTGCGTTCGGAGAACTGCCTGCCGGTGGGCAAGACGACTTATATTTCCGCTTCCAGATGCCCTCCGTAACATCTGGAAGAACGGGGTGCGCAACAATAGGCTTTTGAACACTGAATGCCGGTCAGAGACCGGAAGATTTAAATTGACACAGGTTATCCTGCGGAAAACCTGCGCCAGTGGTTTGCAAATCCGAATGAGCGGGTGGTGATTACAAACTTTTTTACAATTCCCTAGTACCGGTTTGGCTTTTTAGACTTGTCTATATACTCGATCACCATCTTGGGCTTGGGTTTGTTGACTATCGGGTGCTTCTTGTAATATTGGTTATAGGCATTGGCCAGGGCGTTGAGCAACAATAACCCCTGAAACTCATAGCCCAGTTGGGTGTAATGGACCAGATCGTGCCCCAGCAGCTTGAATTTCTTCATGGCTGCTGCACCGGTTGCACCGTCGGTTATGGCATTGAGATCCCAGTAGGCCAGCTCTTTGTAGTCGCAATAATGTGCTATAGACCTTGATACTGCCTGCACATTGGCATTGGGCTTCTGCTGACGCAGATAAGATCCTGCCGGGGTGGTAAACAATACAACAGCCTTGGGCGCCACTCTGTGTACCCGCTTCACAAAAGAGTCGCAGATAGCTTGTTGTTTGGCGTCGTTGATGGTCGGGTTCTGGGCCTCGTTGGTACCAAAAGAGACTATAAAAAGATCTCCCTTCAGCGCTTTGATCTGCCGCCAGAACACTTCATTGCCCAGGAATTGATCGAACCGGGCTCCGTTGACGCCAATGGTGTGGTACAGCACCCCACAGGTATCCTTTTTTTCGAGCGATACGCCATAGCAACTGAAGTCACCATTTTCGCGCACATCGGTCTTGGTGAGCTCGAAGCCTGATATCATAGAGTCGCTTTCGTAAACCACCGAGGGGGTATCTATTTCGCTGCGTGTGCGCAGTGTGACCGACGAGCCCATTCCAGAATCGGTGAGGCGGTAGCTGGAGTTCTCATCGCCCAGGAAAAAAACCATGCGGTTGAAGCACTGGGTCTTGTCTTCCGTGCTTTTGAGCTTGATACGGATACTGGAGTTTTCTTTTGCACATTGAATACCGAAGCCGCAAATGCCGGCTTTGTCTGCTTTGGACACGCCTATTCTGTTGCTTTTCCACGTGGCGTTCGAGCCAACGGTGAGGTCGCGCGGGGCATTGGTGTTTGCAAGCTGGTAGGGGAATACCAGTCCGCGTCCCAGATCGCCAAAAAAATCCTGAAAACCGTTGCGCAACACACTCGTCATCATGTCGGCCTGCAGATGAGAGTCGCCGATGTGTATAATGTTCACCCTGCCCTTGTGCTGCACCTTTACCTTCGAGAGTTTCTTGAGCACCGAGTCCAGCCTGCCCACATGGGTGATAAGGTTGGCATCGTAGTCTACAAAGTCATAATGCAGCGGCGGCGCCGGCACCCACTTCAGGCTGTCCGGAACTTCCTGGGCATAAATTACCTGCCACGGTAGCACAAAAGCCGCCAGAAGCAGAAAGAAGCGCAAAAAACTTCCGGTAGACACGAAATGGCGGCGCGTTATCAAAATAAAATAGTGTTGTACCGGACAATTAGAATTTGGCAGAAAAAATCAAAGATAATGCTGCAAAACCAAAGGAGGCTGCCAGCAGTATTAAAAAACAAAAGAAATGCTTACCAATCTTTTTCCAGCTTGGTGGTGGCGCCCTTTTCTTTTTTCAGCTTGTCCTGTAGTTTCTTTTCCTGCTGTTGCAGGGCGTTCAGGAGCTGGTCGGCCTGTTGTTGCGAAAGATTGCCGGGTTGGCCGCCCTGTGGTTGTTTTTGTTCGTCCTTCTTGTCTTTGCCTTCGTCGGGCTTGGGCTGCTTCTGGTCGTTCTTTTCGTCTTTCTTCTGCTGGTCTTTGTTTTGGTTCTGGTCTTGTTTCTGCTGTTGCTTGTCCTGTTTCTGCTGCTGATCTTTGTTTTGCTGCTGTTGTTTCTTCAGCATTTGCTCGGCATAAGACAGATTGTATTTGGCGTCCAGATCGTTGGGGTTGTTGCGCAGGGTTTGCTTGTAAGCCTTTGCCGCATCTTCGTACTTCTGTTGGGCCATGTAGCTGTTACCTATATTGTAGTTTACGGCTGACTTGGCATTTTTGTCTTTAATATTTTTTTCGGACGACGCGAGAAACTTGCGGGAAGAATCGAATTGCTTTTGCTGGTACAGTGAGTTGCTGAGGTTGAACAGGCCCGAGTAGTTGTTGGGGTCTTTGACCAGGGCTTTCTGATAGTTGGCGGCAGCGTCTTTGTACCGCTGCTGCTCATAGAGTTTATTACCTTCATTGATAAGCCTGTTGGTCTGGCCAAACAAGATCTGGGCAGACAGCAATCCGATCGCTACCAGCAATACTGGTAAAAGCCCCTGAAAATATTTTACCGGGATCATTTTCATTTCACAGATGGTTTTGAGGTCATCCTGGCTCCGGGCAGCAGCCATTCAATGATCAATAAGATGAAACCTGCCAGTAAGAAATATTGAAAATAACTGGTGAATTCGGTGTACACAAAAGAACCCAGTGTTTTTTGCTCCATACCCTCCAGAGAGGTGGTAAGCCTGCTGGCCACCTCGTCGGTGTTTTGCAGCAGCTGGTAGGACCCATGACCTGCGGCGGCGATAGATCGCAATTCCTCCTCATTCAGTTTACTCACTACCACATTGCCATTCTCGTCCAGTTTGTTGGCCTTGGTATCGGGATCATATAGCGTGGCACCTTGTGGCGAGCCTACACCCACCGTATGCACAATGATGCCGGCGTCCGCAGCTTCGCGTGCTTTTTCCAGCGCTTTTTCGTCATGGTCCTCACCGTCAGAAATTACGATCAGCGATTTGTACTTACGTTCGTTTTGCGAAAAAGAAGAAAGTCCCATCTCCAGTGCATCGCCTATCACGGTGCCCTGAGCGGGTACCATATCCGGAGACACATTCTGGAGCATCATTTTTACAGAAGAGTAGTCTACCGTAAGCGGCACATGCAGGTAGGAGCGCCCGGCAAACACGATGAGTCCTATACGGTCGTTGGACATGGTCTCTACCATGCGCTGAATGAGTTGTTTGGCACGGGTGAGACGATCGGGCGAGATGTCCTTGGCCAGCATACTCTTGCTCACGTCCAGCGCAATGATCACATCTACCCCTTTGCGCTGTATTTTTTCTGCCTTATCT
Organism: uncultured Bacteroidota bacterium; assembly: GCA_903926605.1. Taxonomy (GTDB): domain Bacteria; phylum Bacteroidota; class Bacteroidia; order Chitinophagales; family Chitinophagaceae; genus CAIYTT01. The sequence continues at coordinate 17,433 of CAIYJV010000336.1, read as the reverse complement.
CCGGTCTGCAGATTGGCAAGACCCACAACGATGAGGAACAGCGCTACCGACGTTAGAATGAATCTAGTGGTATTGCGACCCAAAATGTAACCCTGTATCTGTGAAATAACCAGCGCATCATCGCCCAGCTTTTTCAGCTTGCGCCGGCGCCAGGCCACCATACTCAGGTACAGTACTACTACTACCGGCACTATAGCCAGCAAATAGAGGTAGTTGATATGTTGGAACCGAAACATAGAATGTGACGCAAATTTAGGCTTACCAACCATTACTGCCACCTTATGAAAATGCAATTTTAAATATTTTTAACACAGTGGGCGTGTTGGCGGTGACCGGTACAAAGCTACTACCGAAGCGTTCATAATACAGTTGCCATGCTTGTTGCGGTGCAATTTGTCCCAGCCTGAACGCTACGACGTGACAAATGGGCGACCACACATTTTGTGAGTTTTTCTGAAAAACAAGAATGATCTCACCGGGAGGCGGGCTGTTTTGGGCTATTTCTGTGTAAGTTTGGGTACAACATTATTTTGTCTTTAAAACTAAATGGTATGGCATACACCCACGATCAAACCGCATTGCTGGTAATGGATATTCAAGGGGCGACCATGGCTACGCTCAGGGAGACTTCGCCCCAATTGCTGGCATCACTGCACGCAACCATCGGGGCTGCGCGCCAACATCGCGTAAAAGTGATTTATGTGGTGGTGGGTTTCCGTAAGGGTTACCCGGAGGTAAGTGCGGCAAACAAGGCTTTTTCGATGCTGAAAAACAGTGGCCGGAATCTGGATACACCAGAGGCCATGGCGGTAGACAGCCATGTGGCACCCGCCGCAGGAGAACCCGTGGTAGTAAAAAAACGGATCAGTGCATTTGCGGGCAGCGATCTGGAGCTGATATTACGTGCTGCTGACATCAAACATCTGGTACTTACCGGTGTCTCCACCAGCGGCGTGGTACTGTCTACCGTAAGGGAAGCAGCAGACAAGGACTACCAGCTCACCGTATTGCACGATTGCTGTGCAGACCTGGATGCCGAAGTGCACCATGTGCTTACTACAAAAATTTTTCCCAGACAGGCAGATGTAGTTGCCCATACGGAATGGATAAATAGTCTGAAATAACAACCCCGAACTAACTCAGGGACAACTATTGCCCCGGCTGGACAATATTTTTCAAATCGGCTTCAAGGCCATTCTGCGGACTCTCGGTTATTCTGCCGGCTTCCTTGCCATCCTTTAGCAGGATAATAGCGGGTACAAGTGTTAGGTGGTATTGTGCCTGCTCCCCACCCGGCGTGGTCTTGGTGCGGTCTACTCCATACAGCGACAATTTGGCCGGCGGATAGTTTATGGTTTGCAACAGTTTCACCAATTTGGGCACCCAATAGTGTGAGTCATCGCACCACGTACCCAGGAAAACCATAATGGCATACTCTGGCAAATGCTGCCTGAGCACTTCGGTATAAAGCGCATTGGGCTGGTAGGCCGCAACCCCATCCTTCATCCATCCGAAAGTGGGCTCGTTCATGAGGTCATCTATCGTCAGCACGCCACGGAACACCTGACTACCGTTGGCGGAGTCTTTAGTAACTTCATATTGTTTGTGCTGTCCGTATGTATGCATCGTAGCCAAGATCAGAATGGTGAAAAGAAGGATGTTTTTCATGATGTCAGTTTAGTTGCTTGCGCATGATGATCAACCTGTTGCGCAGTTGCACCAGAGACTCCTTCAGGTCCACAGACTGAACTTCTTTTTTCTTCTGGTCTTTCAGACGGGCTTTTGCGCCTGCAATTTTAAAACCACGTTCTTTAACCAGATGATGAATGGCTTTTAGTTCCTGTATCTGCGGGCCGGTATACAGGCGGTCTCCCTTGCGGGTGGTCCGCACTTTAAGGTTAAACTCGTTGGTCCAGAAACGAATGTGGGATGTATTTACCTGAAACAATGCTGCTACTTCACCAATGGTATAATATTGCTTTTCGGCTTTCCAATCGGCTGGCAGATCGGGCTGCACACCTTGTTCTGCGGCCTTGCGCGTGCGCTTTGGCTTTACCACTTTGTTTTTTCCGTCCGGCGTTTCCGAGACGGCAACAACTTCCGGCTGCGGGGCGGCCAAAACATCGTCCGCATCCTCCGTTGCCACACTTTCAACGACTTCCGGCTCCGCTACCTGTTCAAGGGCAATGATAACAGGCGATGCGTTCATTTCAGGCTCAGTGCTCGTTTCACTTTCAGTAACAACGTCAACTTCTGCTACTGGCACATCTGTGGTCAAGTCGGGAATTACTGCTTCGAGCAATGCTAATTCGTCAGCAGCACTCCCTTCGGGTGTGGCTGTTTCAGCGGTCTCTGTTTCTGCCCATACTGGCTCGCTTACGTCGTCTGTGTCGGTTGCCACTGGCTCCGGCATCTCAACCACTATGGCCAACTCTTCTACAATTGTAGCCTCGACCGGTATAGCCGGTGTAATATCCGTTTCAATAGCCACAGACTCTGCTGCTTCTATTGTTTCGGTATGCTCGTCTATTGTCGTAGGCTCGACCGGCATTGCCGGTGTAATATCCGTTTCAATAGCCACAGGCTCTGCTGCCTCTATTGTTTCGGTATGCTCTTCTATTGTCGTAGACCCGACCTGTATTGCCGGTGTTACGTCGGCCGGTTCTGTGACTGCAAACAAGCCATTGGTTGCAACAGATGGACCGGATTCCGGGTTTGCCGCAAACGAACCGAACAAGTCTTCACCCTTGGGCTCCTTGTTCTTGCCTGCCCTGGAAGGTTTTTTAGACTTTCCAGAACTTAGCTGTTCTTCGTTTTCCTGTTTGGGTGCGAAATCCTGATCGAACAAAGAGGGTATTCTGGAACTCATACTTGAGATTTTGATGAAACAAAAATAAACCTGAATTGTGATACAAGTAGATAAACCGAATTTTTTATTGCCAATATCTAAATAAAATTAAGACAGGACGGGTGTCTGCGCACATTGAGCCAAAAAATTCCCGTCATTTCCCGACCCTGCAAACAGTGATGGGAATCATAACCAAAAGGTACAGACATAGTTAATTTTGTATCTGACCATGAAAGAATTCTTCTACAAGCTTTTTTTGGGCAAACCTGAATATAACCAGCCTATACGTCGGTCGGCATATAGCAGTTATCGTATTCACCTTACTAAAATATGGGAGAATGCTCGCCATAATGATATAGGGTTTGAAAAGTTACTGCGCATATTCCTGGTTTCCGTGCAGTTCTTATTCCCGGGGTTGCACTACAGAAATTTTTGGGGCAAGAGGGGTACGATCGTGCGAAATGTGGCGGTTGAGTTTTATGTGTTGTTTAAAACGCTGCTTCCATTGGCCTTTCTCATCTCGGGTGCCTACCTCAGCAACTGGGCGGTGGTGATATCAATATACCTGATGCTGGAAACCATGTTTTATGTGTCGGCACTGATATTTGTGTCGGATATGTTCGTGAAACCCCGCTCGTACCGGCGTAATATGCTGATGCTGTTTCTGAACTATCTGGAAATTTCGTTTTCGTTCGCTGTGATCTATGCGCACTTACAAATGCTCGGAGATAAAGCCAGTGTAGTGGGCGACTACATTTATTTCAGTGTCATGACGTCTACCACGATAGCCTATGGCGACCTTCACCCCGTTACGCATCTGGGCCGTGGGTTGGTGTGTGTACAGGCCCTGATGGTCATGGCCTTTATCGTGCTGTTCCTTAATTTCTTCGGCTCGAAGGTGGAAAATCTGAATCGCGAAGAAGAAAGATAAATTTCATTTTCCCATACAGATTTTTAGCTTAATTTTAATCCATAAATTTTTCAAAATGAAGTTCCGTTTCAGCACTTTGATATTGCTATTGTCGGTGGCATTGTACCTGCCTGCCCAAGCCCAGAAAACTGTGGTACCAGAACATTATTCTTTCGATGATAATGATGGGTACCGTAAGTACGCCAATGACATATTGAAGTGTGTAGGCTGGCTGGAGACCACAAAGCTGGCTGATGACGATAGCCGGTATGTGGAAGCAGTAAATTTTCTGGGCGAATGGGTGAGTGGATGCCCATACATTAATTACACAACCAACGTGCGGATAGATGCTGTTTTTAATGGCACTCCGGAACTTCGCATTTATAATAAGGCGGGTTGGGCACGCAATGCAATAGAAAACAATTATAAGTCTTCGCAGTTAGAAAATTATCTCGCCGGGGTACGCTGTGCATTAAAGGTATATAAAGCCAATGCTTCTATAAACCGTAGTAAAAGCATGGATGCGCTGATTGATACAGAACGGGCAGGCAAACTGAAAGAATGGGTAGCCGACCGGCTTTGATTTTTTATTAACGCTCCTAATATATATCCATGCAAAAACCTGAAACTGGTGAGTGCAACCCGTATTTTGACGGGTACCTTAGTTTGACCGGAACCAATGATTTCGCGGAGACCTATGCCGCGAATACCAGGGATATTGAGGAGTTTTTTGAAGATATTCCCGAGGGTAGTCACGACTATGCATACGAAGAGGGTAAGTGGACGATAAGGCAGTTGCTGCAACACCTGATCGATATGGAACGTGTGATGGCCTACCGCGCAATGATGATAGTGCGGAATGCAGGCAAAGAAAGCCTGGCTTCGGTAGATGAAAACAGGTTTGCTGAAAACGCAGATGTAAGCCTGCGAGGCTTCGATAGCATGATCAGCGAATTCAAGGCGCTGCGGCTGGCGAACAAGTACTTTTTCGAATCGTTGAGTGACGAGGAAAGTAAAATAAAGGGTTCGGTTGCGGGCTACCCCACCACTGCCCGAGCCCTGGGATACATCATAATCGGACATGCCACACACCACAAAAGAATTATTGTGGAGCGGTATTTATAATGCAGATACTTCGTCGCTTTCAATTCGGAATGAAATAAATAGTTCCCGCTAACGCCTCTGGATGAATGGCTTTAGCAGGAACTATATTTAGTATTATGCATTGTTTTATTTACAAACCGATAATTCTCATCCCGATCGAATAGGGATATTGACGGATGCCGTTGTTGTACATTGATGACAACTGATAGGTTCCATAAAACCGAACCAGATTCTCAATACCGATCTCGAACATCAGACAACTATTGAAGTTGTTGAAATCAAACTGATCATGTGCCTTGACTTTTCCGTGTTCGGAAGATACCTGCTTTGTCCAGATAGATACGCCATATCCACCGGTGATACCACAGCCCAATACCAAAGATTTATCTTTCACCACGCTGTCTGAAGTAGTGCTGTAAAGCTTGGTCTTGTACGTAAACAGTAATGGAACATTGATGAAGTTCATTGCCACTTTGTTTTTTGAATAATTTATGGAATCCAGGAAAATACTGGACGGACTATGCGTATAGGTAATATTGTTGTCGTACCTGAAATTATAGAACTGTAATCCCAAACCTGTTGTAAAGTAAAGGCGCTGTGAAGACTTCTTCATTAACCGGAACGATTCCAGCAATGGGTAAATATTTACGTTCACAGACTTTTCCTGCTTTAGCCGGAACAAATCAGTGTTTTGTCTGGACGCCGGTATTTGCGATAAATATTGCCTTACCGATGGGCTGTTGTAGTCTGTGCGATCGGACACGTAGTTAATGCCCAGATCGAAAATAAAACTGCCGATCTGATGTTTTTCCGCTTTCCTGCCCTGCTGCAAAGCCGTGTCGCGATTATCCAGTGTATTAAAATATATACCCTTGCTGGTAATCGTCACCTCGCGGTGTTTGGGTTTGGAAACAGTATCGGTTTTTTGGGCCGTAGCACAGATGGCTGTTAAAAAGGCGATGGTTAAAATGCAGATGGTTTTTTTCATACAATTATTTGGTTTTTAGAATGACAAGATGAATTTTTTGTTGACGAAACTTACTTTAACCTCACGTTCGCTTATGTTCTTTTTGATCGAGTTGTATTTACCAGCCACAGCATCAGAAGCATTGAGTATCTTTTCCCGAATTCCAGACATTAGGTCCTGCATGCCGTTATCTCTTTCTTGTTGCGGTTTTGTTACGTGATTTCCTTGAGGCAGTGCGGCCAGCGCGGTATCGGCCGTTACTATACTATCAATGGGATTTTTGCGCTCCGGTGTTATTGCAGGCAAGGCGCCGCGGTCTTCTGTTCGTTTTGCAACTACCTGGTCGGCCCTGTCAATTTCCGTTGATCTTATTGCGACATCTTTGTTTGCCGAGTCTGGCTGGTCTTTAGCTACCTGGACATAGCCTAGCTGAGGTTTATTCTGAAGTTCTGATTTTAAACTTTTTCTGATCGCTGGCATTACTGTTTTTTTAGCCCCCGCTTTAGAAATTCGTGATACCGTTGTATTACCCGTTTTCGCGGAGTCGATCAGCACGGGTAAATCCGACTTCGAAGCAATATCCCTGGCGGTGCTGTCCGATGTACCCTGTGGGCGGTGAGTCAGGGGCTGGAGCTCCGGTGCCTTTTGCATCCGGCTTACAACAACGCCTAAAAATAATGTCGCCGCAATACCGGCTGCCACGAGGTACTTTCTGCCGGTGGCAAGCGGAAGCCAGATTCGCCTTGTGGTTTCTGTCCGGATCAGCTTTTTCTTGCCTTGGTATTCAATCGTTTGATCGGGTTCAAGCTGCGTCATTTGAAACAGCTCGAGTTCTGCTGCAACAGAAGGATGTGCTGCGACAAAAGTTTCAAACTCCTCCAGGGTTGCTTCATCGAGCTCTCCGTCCACAAACAAAACCAGGTACTGCTCGTAATTGTTCAGTGTTATCATGTTTATATCACATTTTCAATGCACACTAAAAATTCTTTCAACTGTTTTCTTGCCCGGAAGAGGTAAACACGAACCTGACTGTCTGACAAGCCAGTAATTCTTCCTATCTCCTCATAGCTGTAACCTTCATAATCCTTAAGTAACACCAGCGTCCTGCTCTGGCTGTCCAGATTCCCAAGTGCCTTTTCAATCGCTTTTTTTACACCTGGAGTTGGTCCGCTTGCCGGTGAATCTACCAGTGCAGTATGCGGTCTTCGTGTCTTGACACGGTGATTGTCCACACATTGATTGTAGGCTACCGTAAACAAGAACGATTTAGCTTTTGCAGCTTCCACCTGACTCCTTTTTATCCACAACTGCTCAAAACTGTTCTGCACAATATCGTCGGCATCGGCCATGTTGCCGGTGCTTTTCAACACAAACCTGAAAAGTCTGTCCGACCATTCACGCACTGCGCTATTGTACTCTTTCTCATGCATCTGTACTGTATATCGTTTGGGCGGGTGAAAAGTTACAGGATCAGCAAAATTATTTTTTTCAGATCCCATTCGGCGCTCTTCGGCATGGCAATTTCGAAGGGTAAGTACGGAATTTTGATTGGAAAGCCAGAGCCTGCTAACAACCAAACCGGCAGCCCAAACATAAAGTCAACATTACTTTAATACCAATTAAACTTCAAAAAACGACATTTCGACCCAGCCGTCTGTTTCGGCTAAAGCCCGAAAAACAATGGCTTTTGACCACGATCTAAAGATCGTGGCAACTACTTTTCGTGCCTATTTTTGTTGTCTATATGGTATAAATTGCTCGGGCTTGGTGATTGCTCATTTATCCGGGGCGTTGAACAAAAGCAAAATTTATAGGAAGTCTGCATTGCGAAAAAACAAGACAACCCAACACTTGCTGTGACAAACATGTTTTACAAGAATATTCCGGTCGTTGTAACCACGCCACTTATTGTGGTTGTCCACCCAGGTTTACAGCTGCCCTGCCGGAAGTGATGTCGGCATACAGTATTTTTATCAGCCCGTCTGCGAGGCCTATTTTGGGCACGTATATTTCGTCTGCACTTGCCCAGCGCATAATAGCAATATAAATCTGCAAAGCGGGAACGATCACGTCGGCGCGGTCTCCGCGAAACTGGTATAAGTGCTTTCGTTCCTCTAGGGTGGTCACGCTCAATTCTTTGTGATAGTCTTTCAAAAGTTCTAAACTGAGGGGTTTGCCTTCTTTTCGCTTGGAAATAGAAAAAATCTTGTTGATGTTGCCTCCGGTACCAATGGCTTCCAGTGGTAGGTAACCACGCGTATAAGTTTTAATGAACCACTTCATGTGTTCCCATTGCTCGTCAGTAACACTATTGTTGAGCAAACGAATGGTACCAATATTGAAAGATTCTTTGAACACGATCTGGTTGTGCGAAAACAAGGTGACCTCGGTACTACCACCGCCAACGTCTATATAGAGGTACGATTTGTTGTCGCTCAGATTTTCGGCTATGTGGGTCTCGTATATAATGTTGGCTTCTTCCTGACCGGTAATAATCTCTACCTTCAATCCGGTCTGGTCGTATATTTCCTTCAATATCTCCGGCCCGTTTTTGGCATCGCGCATGGCCGACGTGGCGCAGGCTTTCAGTGCCTCGACCTGGTATATTTCCATCAGCAATTTATAGGCCTTCAGGGAGTCTATCAGTTTCTTCTTTTTTTCGTCGGTCACAAAGCCTTTGTCGAATACATCGAAACCGAGACGCAGGGGGATTCGCAACAGCGTAAGTTTGGTATAGTCAATGGTTCCGTCCTTATAGACAGTCACATCGTTTATAAGCAAGCGAGCCGCGTTGGAACCAATATCAATTGCAGCGAGAATCAATTTGCGTAGGTTTTTTGGCGAAGGTAGTGATATATGGCAACCTGTGACCGTACCTCGGGTTCATTTTCCTTCCGCACTATGTATGCGTTGCTTTGTTCGTTGTCCAAAATACGGCCTTTGACGTTTTCAGACAATTGAATTTCCATTATATCAGCCAGTTCCTGCTGAATCGTCTCGTCGTAAATAGGACAAGCTACTTCTACCCTGTGATCCAGATTGCGCACCATCCAGTCGGCAGATGAGATGTACACTTTTCGCTTGCTGCCTTCGTTAAAGATAAATATCCTTGCATGCTCCAGGTATTCGTCTATGATGCTAATGGCATTGAGATGTCCTTTCAGTGCTTTGTTTTTGGTATTGGCACAGCATATCCCCCGCACCACCATGCGCACATCCACACCGGCGGCGGCGGCGGCGTATATCTTATCTATCAGCGCGCTGTCTACCAGACTGTTCACCTTTATTACCACCGAAGCGGGCTTCTTTTTGCGGGCCAGCAGCACCTGCCTGCTGAGCAGATCGAGAAAGTGTTTGCGCATATTGAGCGGCGCCACGGGCAGTATTTTGCATCCCTTCAGGTGTGTGGGCTTGGTCTGGTAATTTTCCAGATAGTCGAATACCCTGTTTATGTCAGCCAGAATGGCTCTGTTGGTAGTAAGCAGGAAATGATCGCCGTAATACCGGGCCGTATTTTCGTTGAGATTACCGGTAGAGACAAATCCGTACTGCTTTATTTTATTGAACTCCCTCTTCTTGATCACGCATATTTTGGCATGTACTTTCTGGTCGTGCAATCCCAGCACCACTTTTACGCCTTCCTCTTCCAGATAAGCCTTCCATTTCATATTGGCTTCTTCGTCAAACCGGGCGCGAAGCTCTATTACTACGGTCACCGTCTTGCCATTACGTACCGCGTTGATAAGTGCGTTGATGATCTTGGAGTTTCGTGCCAGCCTGTAGCAGGTAATACGTATGCTCTGCACATAAGGGTCTATGGCTGCTTCCCGCAACAGGTCTATCACAGAATCGAATGAATGGTAGGGCAAGTGCAGCATTACATCCTTCTTTTCTATTATATCCATAATGCGGCACGGCTGCTTGAGCAGCGGGTGTACGAAGGATTGCTGACGGGGTTGTATATCCTTAAATATTCCATGCGGAAAATCCATGAAATCTTTAAAGTTATGTATCCGCCCACCGGCTATGAGGTTGTCTTTTTTAGTAAGGTTGAGTCTCTTCGTGAGATAGTCCAAAAGCGCCGGATCTATACTTCGGTCAAATACAAAGCGTGTCGCACGGCCTTTTTTCCTGTTTTTTATTCCCTGAGTCAGTACCTCGAGTATGTTGTTATTTACATCGTTGTCTATGTCCAGTTCGGCGTCGCGGGTCACCTTGATAATGAAGCCCAAAAACCTGTCGAAACCGAAAGGAGCGAAAAGACTGGGCAAATTGTATCTTATGATATCTTCAAGTAAGATAATGTCGGTTCGGCCTTCGTCCGACGGCAGTATCACAAAACGAGGCAAAACCTTTGTTGGAATTTCGATCAACGCATAGCGCTGTACCATTGACTCCATTTTGTTGCCCAGTACACACGCCAGGTAGATAGACTTATCCTTAAGCATGGGCATTTGCGGTATGGTCTCGATCATCAGAGGTATGATCTCGGTGCGGATCTTGGCTTCAAAAATACCTGTAACAAATGCCTTCTGGGCCTTAGTGAGTTGCTTTTCATTTTTAATATAAATCTGGTTCTTACCCAGCTCCTTTACGAGGTCGGCAAAGGTCTGATCGAAATCGGCCTGCTGCTCCACCACTGTTTGCTGAATTTTTTTAAGAATTTTCTCCGGATTGGCCTCCAGATGCATTTTGGCAGCCTTGCCCAGAAGCACCATTTTGTGCAGCGCGGCCACCCTGACACGAAAAAACTCGTCGAGGTTGTTAGAGAAAATCCCTAAAAACTTCAGTCGGTCGTAAATATGGTTGGTTGGATCTTTGGCTTCCTGCAGTACGCGTTCGTTGAACGCCAGCCAGCTCAGATCCCGGATTATGGTTTGTTTGGTTAAGGAGGGCATAAATATGCGTATTATTTGTATGCTATAGGGATTGCAAAATAGTTACCTAAAGCTACAAAAATATAGCGAAGAGGGCAACGCATTGAGTCAGCCCCCTCCAAAATACGCTGTCAGAGCGATTCTTAACGATTTAATAATATCAGGAAATGATTAATGCAGACAAAAATCATCAAAAACAAACAATCCAAATAATTAATTTGAAACGTCAAATAGTGTACAATTAAATTTGTTTCGATCCAATTGACTATTGCTTAATGTATTTGCCGACAAACGGCATTCCTGCAAGCTCCTTGCGCTCAACGACATACACCAACCGGAGGAAAAGGAAATAAAGAAGCCCGCCCGTAGCCAGACGAACAATAATAATACCCGTAAAATGCCGCACCGCCTGCTCTGCAAAGAACAAAATGAGCATAACCGAAATATAGGATAGCAATTTTTTTGTTGCGTAAGGAACCGGGAAATAATGCTGCCCTGCGAAATAGGATATCACCATCATACTGCCATAGGCCGCAAGCGTAGTCCATGCGCAAGCATACATGCCATATTTTGGAATATAATAATAGTTAAGTACCAGTGTGACCGCAGCGCCAAACATGGTAATGATCATGCCGATGTGCATTTTGTCGGATATCTTGTACCATACCGAAAGGTTATAATAAATGCCTAGCGCCACATTGGCCGCCAGCAGAATGGGCACCACACCTAGTCCGCTTGAGTAAGCCGGTCCAATGAAATGCCGCCAGATATCCAGAAACAAGCCGGTGAACAGAAATGCAAGACACAGGGTGATGACAAACCACTTCATGACACGCGCATAAACTTTGGGAGCTGTTTTGTCTGTAGCCTGATTGAAAAAGAAGGGCTCGGCCGACATCCTGAATGCGGTAATGAAAAGTGTAATAAGTATAGCGATCTTGTAGTTGGCGCTATAATTACCTACTTCGATCTTTGCCTGCATCTCAGACAGCGGACTCAGCTTACGAAGCATGATACGGTCTATGGTCTCATTCACCATGCCACCAAGCCCGATAATGATCATGGGTGCTGCATAGCGTATGATACGCGTCCATAATGAAAAACTGAATTTGAACCTCCAGATGTTCCACTCCCGGTACAGCAGCAGAAAAGTAACTACCGATTGTGCCAGATTTGCCAGCAGCAGGAAGCCGACATTGGTGTTCTGGTGATACCAGGCCGCATACCTGGTGGCGGGATAATAGGCAACCTGCCCCGGACTGTACTGGATAAAGTAAATTGTAAAACAAATATTTACAAGTATACCGGCAACCCTTGTAAACGCATACTTGCGTGGACGCCCCTCCTGGCGCAGCCTGGCGAACGGTATTGCGGCCATGGTATCTATGGCCACAATAAGCACGCAAATAATGATATAACCGGAATGAGCGCCCAAACCCGTAAATGTGCATATCTCCTCACGGTAAAAAATGAGCACCCCACTAAAGACAAGCGTACTCACAAACAGGGAAGTAAACACCGTTTGAAACAAACCTTCCTTATCGGTACCCAGGGATGAAAACCGGAAAAAGGCAGTCTCCATGCCATAGGTAAAAATTACATTTACAAAGGAGATACAAGAATACAGTACGCTAAAGTCGCCATAGTCTACCTGCTGAGCGGGAGACTTGAGGATATAAGTGATAAGTGGCGTAAGTAATACATTAAGAAACTTTGCAGCTATATTGCTGAGACCATACCAAATAGTTTCGCCCGCAAGTTTCTTTAATGATGCCAAAGTGGACTGAGGTGGTTAAACACCCAAAAATAAACCATTGAGCCCTGAAAATAGCCAACCGCTGTCTAAAAATTAAAAAAAACAGCGGCGTGATTTGATTTACACGATAAAACTTTTTATTTTGCACGACTAACACAGGACCGCGCTATATGCGGCGGTGTTATTTTTGTAACAGGTTAGAAAATAGAAATAAAATACCGGCATAGTATTATGAAACGAATTTCAGGTGTATTAGTTTGTTTGCTTTTTGCGGGTTTTTCATTTGCCCAGCACAAGACACATCATCAGAGTGCTCCTTCGGGATCTTCTTATTTCAGCAAAGCCGGAAGTATGAAAGACGGTATTTGGGGTACGATAAGAGATGCTCAGGGAGAGCCAATGGCCGATGTGGAAGTAATGGTTTACCACATGGATACCATTCTTGCATCCGGTTTTACCGATGCCAACGGACATTTTACCACCAGCGCCTGCAAGCCGGGAAAATACAGGGTTAACGTCATCTACCCCAACAGCAACAAGTACCTTGGCGTTTCTAACGTGGAGATAAAAAAAGGACGCGTGATGTTTGACCTCAAAGCCAATGCCCCATTGGCAGACAGTACCTTTACCTTTGCAGACATGCAGCCCAAGAAGAAAAAAGACACCAAGGGTCCGGGCAAACACTAGTTCCACATGCTATTCCGGTTCAGGCCGAATCTCTGAACTTTGGTGTTCAGAGATTCGAATCTTTCGTTGCAGGTAATCCGCAACGGGCGGCTTCTGATTTTTTGCCAGTTACGAAACACCAAAGCGCTGTAGAACCCGTGAATTTCTGACCGTGGGGTAATATCTTTGCAAAAAACACTACAGAGGGACGTGCCGGACGAAATTCTTTTATTATCGGATCATATAGCTAATCAGATAGCCGCAGGCGAGGTCATACAGCGACCGGCATCGGCGGTGAAGGAGTTGCTGGAAAACGCTATTGATGCCGGCGCTACAGAAATTCAACTCATCGTAAAAGACTCGGGAAAGGAGCTGATACAGGTGATAGACAACGGAAAGGGCATGAGCCCCACCGATGCCCGGATGAGTTTTGAGCGTCATGCCACCTCCAAGATCAGGAACATTGATGACCTTTTCACGATCCGGACCATGGGTTTCCGCGGAGAGGCATTGGCATCTGTGGCGGCTGTGGCACAGGTGGAGCTGAAGACCAACAAGGAAGACGGCGCACCCGGAACCCGCATCATAATAGAAAGTACAGAAGTAAAACTACAGGAGCCATGTCCCATGAACAAGGGGACCAACATCATGGTGAAAAACCTGTTTTACAATGTGCCGGCCCGCCGGCATTTCCTGAAAAGCGGCTCCACCGAATTCAGACATATACTGGATGAGTTTACCCGGATCGCACTTGCGTTTCCCAATATAGGTTTCAGGTTGTGGCACAACGGAACGGAACAATTTCACCTTACACAGGGAAACCTGAAATCAAGGATCATTGCGCTGCTGGGCAGCAACTTTGAGAAGAAACTGGTACCGGTGGAGCAGCGTACGGAGTTGCTGAATATTTTCGGATTTGTGGGGAAACCCGAAACGGCCTTCAGGACCAGGGGCAACCAGTTTTTCTTTATAAACGGCAGGTTTATCAGGAACTCTTATCTGAATCATGCAGTCACCCACTCCTACGAAAGCCTCATCGAGAAAGACACCTTCCCGTTGTATGTATTGTTTCTGGAGATAGATCCTGCAAGGGTTGACGTAAATGTACACCCGACCAAACAGGAAGTGAAGTTTGAGGACGACAGGCTCATGTATTCTTACCTGCAGGCGGCAGTAAAACACGCACTGGCCAGTAACAACATCGCCCCATCAATTGATTTTTCATTGAGCCCGGAGATCACGACGTTGCCGGCGGTGCAACTTCCGGTATCCGACAGAGAAATAGAACAAACCCGTTCCGGATACCTGCAACACATTTTTTCGGACCGTAACCAGGCGCATGTAATTGAACGAAAAGACAGCCTCCGTAATTGGAAAGAGCTATACGAAATAGCGAAAATGCCGGAGGATACGATACGGACAAAGCCGGGTGGACACGACGCACTGCCCACTCAGGCTGCGCTGATAGCAACACCTGCAGATACGACGCCCGTGCAGACCAACAACAATAAGCTGCTGATACATGGCACCTACCTTGTCACAACGGTGAAATCGGGCATGATGCTGATACACGTGGGGCGTGCGCAGGAGCGGATATGGTACGACCGTATGCTGAACTCTTGGAACACACGGGAGTCTGCGGCATCGCAAAGGGTGTTATTCCCGACTTCCTACGAGTTCGCACCACAGGATGCGGTGTTGCTGGAAGAGGTGATCCCCGACCTTGCACGCATGGGGCTGGAAGTATCGCATCTGGGCAAGCATACTTTTGTGGTACAGGGCGTGCCACTGGGACTAAGGCCGGGTGAGGAAAAAGAAATAATAGAAGACGTGATCGAGCATCTGAAAAACGAGTCGCCCGATGCCGTGACCAGCCGTACCGACATGATACTGGCCCGGTTGGCAAAGACATTGTCGCGCAGCAGCGACGCCATACAACACCCTGCTGAGCAACAGGCGCTGATAGATGAGTTGTTTGCCACCAGTCAGCCGGAGTACACACCCGGCGGCAAAAAGACTTTTAAAATGATAAAAAAGGACGACCTGGACAATCTGCTGGCGTAGCCTAACTTGTGATTACCTGCCGTTTCCTGAAAATTTTGAATTTGTCTGAATCAGGATAGCCGGGATTGTGGGATTTTCAGGAAGCCGGTGGGGAGTGCAGGGTTGCTACATCCCCCTTGCCCCCTTCAAAGGGGGAATTTCCTGAAGATTTTGAATTTATCTGAATCGGGATAGCCAGGATTTTTGGGGGTTCAGGATTGTGGCCGTGCATGCTTCATCCCCCTAGCCCCCTTCAAAGGGGGAATTTCCTGAAAATTTTGAATTTGTCTGAATCAGGATAGCCAGGATTGTGGGATTTTCAGGAAGCCGGTGGGGAGTGCAGGGTTGCTACATCCCCCTTGCCCCCTTCAAAGGGGGAATTTTTCCTGAAGACTTTGAATTTGTTTGAATTGGGATGCCAAACTTTGTTTTTTTTGATTTTCTGTTCTGAACTGATTTCTAGTCCCTGACAAACTTCGCGTACCGTTTATTGCCACTGGTGTTTGTAAATACAACAACATACACACCAGACGGTAGTTCGTCGACGCTTAGGGCAATTGAGGTTTGTTTAATCGGAACATCCCGAACCAGTCTGCCGGTTAAGTCAAATAACTGTATTTCGCCTTCCGAACCAGTTTTGATGTTTATTTTGTTCGTTGTTGGATTAGGGTAAACTTTCAGTACTTCCTCGGTCTGTTTCTCCACACTGCGTGCTGACAATGGTATGCCCACATTAGTCACTTTCCGTACCCTGTTATTGAGCCAGTCGGCAATATACAGATTGCCGTCTTTATCAAATGTCAAACCGGCTGGGTGATACATTTTCGCCGCTGTCGCAGGCCCGCCATCGCCTGAAAAACCACCGGTGTCCACATTCCAACCAGCACCGCAGCCAACCACCGTGGTGATAATATTGGTATTATGATCAATTCTGCGCACTACATTGTTATCACAATCGGTAAAAAACACATTATCCGCACCATCGCACGTAATACCTTGCGGCCAACTCAAAGCTGCAGCCGTTGCAGGGCCATAATCGCCGTTATAGTTATATACACCGGTACCGGCAAATGTGGTAATGATGCCGAATTCGTCCACTTTTCTAATAATATTATTATGCACGTCAGTGATATACATATTTCCATATTGATCATGGGCGACATCATTTGGGTGGTTCAGTATAGCAGCCGTTGCGGGACCTCCATTGCCGCCAAAACCAGTAACAGAATCCGTACCAGCCACTCTGACCACCTGATTATCGGGACTAAGTTTGTGTACAACATTGCAGACATTGCTATAATACAAATTACCCAGATTGTCCGCATCCACACAAAACGGATCAAAAACGTGCACGGAATTAGCAGTACCGGTATCGCCAAAACAGATTGGAACGCCATCGCCCACACAGGTCGTAATAACATTGGTGCTTAAGTCAATTTTTCTTATTCTGTGATTACAAACATCAGGTATATAAAGGCAATTATTGTACATGCGAACAAATAGCATATCACAAAATTCTGAGTAGCTGGCATCACTGTCATCACCGCTATATCCATTTATTCCATTGCCAGCAATTGTATGGATGATACCAGCGGTATCTACCTTTCTGATTCGGGTATTGCCTTGGTCAGCAATAAACAAATTCCCAATGCTATCCAAAGCTATAGATCCTGGACGATTTAAATACGCAGCCGTTGCAGGCCCATTATCTCCGCCGAAACTGCCGTCGAATCCATAAGGAGTATTACCGGCTACAGTTGTTATAATTTGTGCGGATAGGCTGTATGAAGTAAGAAGGGACAAAAGGAATGCGAGAATCGTACAATTCAATCTGTTCATAGAGTAAAAAATAAACTGTAAAATCAAGCCCACAAAACCGCAGTCACCCCTAACAAAAGTATAGAAAAAATTTGGCTATTAAACAAACCCAGGGTGGCGGGGGGAATTTGTCTGAATCAGGATAGCCAGGATTTTGGGATTTTCAGGAAGCCGGTGGGGTGCAGGGTTGCTACATCCCCCTTTCCCCCTTCAAAGGGGGAATTTTTCCTGAAGATTTTGAATTTGTCTGAATCAGGATAGCCGGGATTTTGGGATTTTCAGGAAACCGGTATTTCAGGACAAGACCTGATCGGGTGTGTGGTGAAATCCCACCAATCCCAACCATCTCAAGAATCCCAGTTCAGACATGCAATTGTTTGGGTAGGGGGTGACGGGATTGTCTAAAACAAGATTCGGCTGAAGCCTCAATTTTTTTGGCATTTC
>CAIYJV010000335.1 GCA_903926605.1 uncultured Bacteroidota bacterium | reverse complement strand
TGAACCTGATTATCTGATGCAAGTGTACATCAGGAAAAAAATTAAAAGACAAGGTCTGATGGTTCACCTTGCAACGAACTACACAGAAGCATTGGATATGCTGTACACCAACATCGCCTTTGATCTGGTGATTATGGATGTATCTGCCATTAGCAGAGATGTGGTTGTATTTCTGAGGCAACTGAAGTTGCAAAAAAACAACAGCGAAGTTCAAGTATATATAACTGGCTGCACCGATTCTGCAAAATTTCTAAACCAGCTTAAGAAAGAGAAAATAGAACCGGCTATGGTAACCGGCTTTCTAGACGACCTGATGAACATAGATACTATTATAGAGCCTTTGTCTACCAAGTCAAAAGCCTAGTTTATCCCGATTTGAGAAACATTAAAACCACTATAACCCTTGTATCAGGTTTCCGAAATCGAAACGATTAAAATTGACCTTAACCGGTTTGTAAGGCTATTCCCTTACTATCTGGTCACAGATCGCGATTTCAGGATCGTCAAGGCTTCTTGTACCCTGTGCACCAATTTTGGGTTCCAGGTGGGCGACAATTTGCTCGATTTTGCGGTAGTATGCGAAATAAATGGACACGAACTGGATACTTCGGATCTTGATATCGCCTGCCCTGAAGAGATATTTATCCGTAGCAAAGCGAACTTCAGTTATGGCTGTAATTTCAGACCCGATTTTCTGGAAACAGAAAAAATATTTTTGTTTGCAGGTCTGGAGCAGTCCGCTACAACTCCTCCGCCATATCCCGAAGAAATAAATTTTGGGCATGTGGTGGACAATCTTCAGAAAGACATCGTAATATCCGACAAAAACGGAGCCATTCAATGGGTCAACAAACGATTTTCAGAATCGACCGGTTTCCAACTGGACGAAATAAAGGGTCGCAGACTTAGAGAAGTACTTCAGGGCTCATCCCGAATGTTTATTGAACCGGAATATGTAGATAAACGAATCGCAGGCGGGAAATCATTCAAGTTCGAAAATGTGGGTTACCGGAAGGATGAATCCCTGTTCTGGTTCCGGGTATTTGTACATCCTATTCAGGACCGGCATAAGAATCCTGCCGGAAGATACACGATGTTTGAAGACATCAACCAGATCAAAGACCGGGACAAGGACTACTACGAAAGCCTGCAACTCTGGAAATATACGATTGAGCAGTCCGGACACGGGCTTTGGTCGTACAATTTCAAGGAAAAGAAACTAAAAGCATCCGATCAGTTAAAGCGAATTCTGAATTTGTCGATCCTAAAGGAACCCGACACACAAGACATTCTCGGATTTCTGACAGACGATGACCGTACGATTTTGTGCGATCAAATACTACCAGGACTGAACATTGCTAATCCCTCCTTTTCTTTTGAGCACCGGCTAACCAATCCCAATGGATTGCCGAAATACTACCTGACAAAAGGATATGTGAGTGAGTTTCAGGCACCCGGAAAACCCCTGATCTTGGTTGGTACCACGTCCGAAATTACCGATCTGAAAAACAGCGATCAGGAATTAAGGCTATCAAACGAACGTTTGTCGGTTTTGATCCGTAACCTGGACGAAGCCATTTTGCTTGAAAAAGAAGACAGGTCTCTGTTACTTGTAAATGAACAGTTTTGCAAACTTTTCCAAATTATGGCCCCACCCGAGGCATTGGTGGGTTACGACTGTAGCCAGGCAGCACAGATAAGTAAACATTTGTTCCGCGATCCTGAGGCATTTGTGCGTGGAATAGAGCATTTGTTGACCCATAAGACCCTGCATACCGGTGAGATTCTGGAACTGGCCGATGGACGAAAGCTATCCAGGGACTTTATCCCAATTCATATAGACGGGAGCCACAGGGGGCATTTATGGCGTTATACAGATATTACAGAAAAGGCAAAGGCTGAACAGCAGACACTGGATAGAAAAGAGTATTTCAACAAGGTGCTGAACGCCTTACCTGTTGACCTTGTGATCCTGGACCGCAATCTGAAGTTCGAGTTTGTAAATGATATTGCGATCAAAGATCCCGAACGCAGAAAATGGGTCATCGGCAAGTCCAATATGGACTATTGCCGTGCAAGAAATCTGGACCCTTCGCTTGCCGAAACCAGAGAGAAAAACCTACAAGTCGTTGTTGGCACAAAACAGGCGGTACAAACCATTGAGGAGTTTCCTGCAATAGATGGTTCTACTCAATATGTATTGCGGGTTTTGCATCCGTTCCTGGACACCAACGGAGAAATTGAATTCATCATTGTTTACGGCATTGACATTTCAGACCAGATAAAAAGTAAGAAATTCGCTGAGGTACAGGAGGGGCGTATTCGCAACCTGCTCTATATTATTAACGATGGTGTATTCCGTTGCGATGGAGAAGGCACTGTAATTCTGTTCAACGAATCGTTCAGCAAGATCATGGAGGCAGGCATGATAGAAGGCGACTCATCGAAACTCAATTTTTTTGATCTGTTACCTGCCTCAGAATCTATTCGGGTAAAAGAAAAAATTGAAATTCTGCTCGCTACCGGTGAACAGCAGGCCGGCACTTTTTATGTGCTCGATATGTACGGAGAGCGGAAATACATCGACTATTTGTTCACCTTAGCCATGCGTGTGGAAGATGCAGCCTTTGTGGGTAGGATCTCGGATGTGACCGCGATCGTGAACAAAGAAAAGAACCTGAATGAAATCATCGATAAAGAAAAAGAGCTTAATCATTCTAAATCGAGTTTTGTAAGGATTACATCCCATGAGTTGCGTACGCCGTTGTCTATTATTAGGGCAAATGCAGAGATCCTGGAAATGATCCTGGAGACGGATACCTCACACGGAATGCCTGTGAAACCGCAGGTAATGCTGGAACGTATAAACAAGGGAGTCATTCTCATGACAGAGATACTGAACAGATTGCTGATGGTATCTAAAATAGAAGAGGGCAAAATAGAGCTACAGATTACCGCAGTAAACATTCCGGAATTCCTGAGAGAAATAAAACGTGATTTTTTTACACCTTACACAGATGGCAGGGAACTGGACCTTGAAATTGTTGACGAAGATATACAGCTCGACTGCGACAAGAACATGCTTCGCCATGCTATAGTGAATCTGGTAAATAATGCATTTAAGTATTCATTTGGAAAGCAACAGCCCATGCTGCACCTGAAAAAAGATCAGGACAATTTGTATTTTGAGATACGGGATTTCGGGATCGGCATACCCAATGAGGACCTAAACAAACTTTTTACTTCTTTTTTCCGGGCTTCTAACGTAGGCGTAATTCAGGGCACGGGACTTGGACTTATGGTGATTGACTATGTGGCCAAGAAACTGAAAGGTCAGATAAAAGTGGAAAGCAAGTTGAATGAAGGCTCCCTCTTTACGATGGTTATTCCCCGATAGTACCCTGCCTCAAGGCCGCGGCAACTTCCACCCAACAAACTATAAAAACTTTTAGCTCATCAATTAACCTTTGTGCTATTGCTTCGCAATCCGGACCCAAAACACCCATTATGCGGTCGTTATCCAGATCGCTGGTAACGTCTGAGAACCGGAAACAAACCCAACCAAACCAACCGTATTTTGACTCTAAAAGCGATGGATCGAAGGAACGAGGAATCACTCTGTTCACCCCCATGGTCATCATACCTGTAATCAGTTTGTATTCAGGTGTCTGTTCAGGGGCGCTTGGGGTACCGTCCGCGTTAAAACATTGCAGACCCCAATAGACAGGATGCCAGCCCTCGCGTTTTATCGCATAATGCTCCAGCGTGATCTGAAAAAAGTACCCACCGCGATCACAAACAAGCCTGGTGTCGTTAAATTTCAAATTACCATGCCGGAATGAGTTAAAATCTGGCTGCTGGCAATACTTGTAGCCCAATGAATTCAGCCCGTCCATCACTTTGTTCAGAAACCTTACTCTGACTATTTCCAGGTCGGGGTTTTGGTGGCTCATCACTAATTTCCCCCCTTATGCATTTCAGAGATCACAAGACTACCTTTTTCAAACAAAGACAACCATGCCGACGAATTGTCTGCAACCTGCGCCATGGGCTCAACGACCGTAAATTTACCTTTGTTGGTAAGCAATGTAAACTGGATATAGCCCTTGCGGGGAGCCGGTATATGCACTGCATTGTGGGTCAACTCCAGAAACTCCTGCGCACTGGTCACAAACTCTACCCCAGCCTCTCCCACAGCAGGATTTTTGCCTCCGCCGCGAATACCGCTTCCCGAACTGAAATGCAGATTTGCAGCACCGGTGATATAACATGCCAGCGACATAAAACCTTCGCCCATATCCATATCCATCACCACTCCGTACACCAATGTCTCATCTTCGGGGATATTTAATTTCAGCAACAAAGGCGTGATGTTGAGCGCAATATTGCGTTCCCGCTCATAGATGGTGCCCTTGGGATTGACGGAGTCGTCCTTGCGCTTGGCAGACTGTTTTCGGATGTTAATTAAAATTATGGCTGCAAGCGGTACCAGCAGCAGTGCTACATAAACAGAGATCATATTGGCCGGGCAATTAAGTGTGTAAAAATAGTGTATTGGCCGGCTTATTTTAAATTCAATTCACTGATGCACAATCTTAGCGGTTTTTTAATGCATAAATATTAACTTTGGCGATAAAGGAACCCACCCGTTTTTACGAGCGGAGTTTTGATTTTTCATTTTTCATGCTGAATTGCACAATGTCAGATTATTGAAACAGATCATACAATCATTCAAGACCGGAGATACGATTTTAGAAGAGGTCCCGGCCCCTCAGGTGCGAAAGGGACATATCCTGATAAAGACCACTCGCACGCTGGTTTCGGCAGGTACGGAAAGGATGCTGGTAGAATTTGGCAAGGCCAATCTGGTACAAAAGGCGCTGCAACAACCAGACAGGGTAAAACAAGTGCTTGCTAAAATAAAGACCGATGGTCTGAAACCCACTGTCAGCGCTGTGTTCAACAAACTGGGACAACCACTGCCATTGGGATATTGCAATGTGGGGCGGGTGATCGATGTGGGTGAAGGTGTAAGCGATTTTAAGGTGGGCGACCGGGTGGCATCGAATGGGCCACATGCAGAATTTGTTTGTGTGCCCAAAAACCTGGTAGCACATATACCCGAAAACGTAAGTGACGAAGAAGCTGCCTTCACCGTAATTGGGTCCATAGGGCTACAGGGCATACGGCTTTGTAATCCTCAATTGGGCGAGACCATTGTAGTTACTGGGCTGGGGCTGATAGGCCTTATTACCGCAGAACTACTGCTGGCAAACGGATGCCGGGTGATCGGCATAGATCCCGATGCCGGAAAAATAGAACTGGCGCGGCAAAAAGGGATTATTGCCATAAACCCGCGGGAAACTGAAGATCCTGTAAAACAGGTGGCCGACCTTACCGGACAGGCCGGGGCCGACGGAGTGATCATTACTGCTTCTGCAAAGACAGACGAAATTATTGCACAGGCCGCACGTATGAGCCGCAAACGCGGACGCATTATCCTGATCGGAGTGATCGGGCTTAATATCAGCCGGGCCGATTTTTACGAGAAAGAACTCACGTTCCAGGTATCCTGTTCCTATGGTCCCGGGCGCTACGACGACCAGTATGAAAAACGCGGCAACGACTATCCCCTGCCCTTTGTGCGGTGGACCGAGCAACGTAACTTTCAGGCAGTACTGCATGCTGTTTCCACCAGGAAAATAGACGTTGGTTCGCTGATAACCGACCGGGTTCCACTCAACGAATACCAGAGGATCTATTCCAACATTAGCAACAAAGAGTCTATTGCTTCCATTTTAGAATATCCCGAAGCATCCATGCCGGATACCACAATTACGCTGCATACCGGGCATTTTGCACCGGGAAGCAAGTGTGTGGCTGGGATAATAGGAGCAGGAAATTTTACGGCAATGACCATGTTGCCAGCCCTGAAAGAAATAGGAGTAAACGTGCGGAGCATAGCCAGTGCGACCGGGCTTACCGGTACGGCGCTGGCTCAAAAGTTCAAAATATCAAAAAGCACGACCGACTATCGTTCTGTTTTAACAGACCCCGAGGTAAACCTCGTAATGATCACCACCCGCCACAACGAACACGCTGGTATGGTAGTGGAGGCGCTACAAGCAGGAAAGCACGTTTTTGTGGAAAAGCCATTGGCCTTGAACTATAATGAACTGGAATCTGTGATGAAAGCATATTCAGGCGAAAAAACTCTGACTGTAGGTTTCAACCGCCGTTTTTCACCCCATATCCAGAAAATGAAACAGCTTGCCGCTGGGTCACTGATGAATGTGGTTGCCACTATGAACGCAGGCTTCATACCGGCCAATGTGTGGGTACACGACCTAAAAACCGGCGGTGGCCGAATAATTGGCGAAGCCTGCCACTATATAGACCTCATCGTTTTTCTAACTGGCAGCAAGGTTAAATCAGTTTGCATGAATGCCATGGGGCAAAATCCGGACGCAGGTACCGACAATGCCTCCATATTGCTGCAAATGGAAAATGGGAGCACAGGGGTTGTAAACTATTTTGCCAACGGATCTAAAGAATATGCGAAAGAGCGGCTTGAGCTGTTTTCGCAGGAAAAGACGTTGGTGATGGACAATTTCCGAATTACACAAGGATATGGATTCAGGAATTTTTCCAAACTCAAAACAAATCTGGACAAAGGACATTCGGCCCAGTTCAGGCTCCTGGCTGACCGCGTGGAACGCGGTGGCGAATCCCTGATTCCGTTTGACGAAATTGTGAACGTGACCAAAGCAAGTCTCGCGGCAATAGAAAGCCTTCAAGAACGCAAATGGGTGAACCTCTAGCTGTTTTTGTGACACAAAAATTTAAATAAATATTTTTAAATTTTATTGGATTAGAAAAGGTTAATTTCTGTCAGTAAAGCATAACTTAGCATAACAACAAAACAGATCGGGTAAGTAACGAAAGGATTTTAAGAACTTAGAAAGATTAAAATTATTTTTTT
>CAIYJV010000334.1 GCA_903926605.1 uncultured Bacteroidota bacterium | reverse complement strand
CATTTGTTAAGTGATTTAAATTATGTTATTGTAAATGCTGTAAAGCATTTACAATCAAGAAAATAATTTTTGGTTTTGGAAAATGTACTTACTTTTGGTTTATGAAACTGAAGGCCGCCATTAAAACAGTTTATGATTCCGACCTGGTTACGGACTTGTTAATGGGGTTTTTGCTTGTGACAGTTTTATTGGGTGCGGTAAAGATCATGTTGCTTTAGGGCAAAATTCAATTCTTTTTTTGTTTCAGTTTTCCTCCGACGGGTCTGTCAACTTGTTTTGTACCTGGTACAATGTATAAAAAGCAAGTAGCGGCAAAGGGCCGGTTGCCATATTGCGTAGCGTTATAATAAAATGCGCGGATAACAGATTGAGCCAGCGCGGATTAACTATTTCTACCGTGGCAACAAGGGCTATCAGTGACAATAAAAGAAGGTGTGTAAGCAACCACAGCGATAACACCCATTTTTGCGTTACTTGGCGCCAATATAAATACCCGATGTAAAAAACCACAGTATAAGATCCTACGTGTATGGATTGCCTTACCGGAAAACTAAGTGTGGAATTAGAAGATGTGCCAAAAAAAAACGTGTCGGCCCAACCGATCACCATGGTTGCGGCCACTGTGAATACAAATGGATGCTTAAGCTTCATTTTTAAATCCTCCCTTTGTAAATAATACCCAAAGCCCAAATACCAAAAGGTAAACTAATGTAGTGAACAAATAGTGGTGGCTGAAATCTACCCAACCACTATGGTAAATATTCAGCATCGCAATTAATACACAACGAAAAATATTGGCCCAAAAAATGGTGGGTATCCCGGTTAGTATGAATAGCAGACGCCTGCGCAGATTTGCAGGAAAACAAAAAAGAAAAGCAACGTACAATACATAGATCTCCAGTGCATTACACGGGGCAGCTATTCCGATCACATAACTGTTTGCAATTGAAATCACCATTTTATAACCAAATGGTTCAGATGCTACTCCTTTAAAAAACCAACTCAGCACTTTTGCCGTCCCGTCAGCAGTAAGTTTTGTCAGGAAAGTATCTGGAATCCCTGTTTTTACCAGCCAGAGATTATAGAGCAATTGCCAGGTCACGAACATGATCGTGGCACGCAAAAGGAATCGCCTCACGGCTACCGGTATCCGGTATATTTGGTGTTTTATATTTTCCATAATTCCGGAATACCGGTTTGGAACTGTTTTTTTAGCAGGGGGCAAAAGTATGAATAACTGGCAAAATGGAGGGGAAAACGCCAATTGCGTCCAAAATTGTACCTTGACCTTGGTTTAGGTACCATGCCAGTAAAAAAATCAGGGATATATTTTGTTTGGGTGGCAATTGCACTTTCATGTTTCCAACTTATTTGCGGTTGGAACGTGTTGCCGCTTGCAGGTAGTGATTCCATTGTTTTTCTGCCTCCGGCACTTTTTTTCTCCCGTAGTTTGGGTTTTATTAACCCACTTTACTTTGTGTCTCATTTTGCAGACCTGTCCGGACATGACTATTTTAATTATTACGTACCGTTATTTCCACTTGTATTGGGGTGGCTGGGTAAAATTCACCCGGGAGTGCGGGGCCTTTTTCTCATTTGTTCTGGTTTTTCGGCCATTCAAATTTGGTGCTATTGCGGGCAGTTGCGTGGGCTGGCGCGTTCGGTAAGAGGAAAATGGCAAGTGGTGCTTTATATTTTATCGGTTTTCTATCTTGCTACTTATTTACTGCCTACTATGGGCAGGCCTGAAATTTTAAGCTCCTTATTGGCGCTTGGGGTATATATCTGGTACCAGCGAAAGCCAGTTAAGCGCACGGTATATTGGTTATTGCCGATGGGTTCATTATTCGCATTATTACTGTGTACCCAACTACTTGGATTTTACTTTTCGTTTCTGATATTTCTGACATTCGAGTTTTCAAATCAGCGCCCTTTGGGGCAACAACTTATTGACATACTTTGGGTTATTGCCTCCACGATCGTTGCAACGGCCATTATTTTGGCAATTTCGCCATTGCCTGTTACTGATGTGGCAATGGGTGTCACGCGCCATATCCATTATGTCCTGCAACGTACCGATCGCAGTTTGCATCTGTATTTTTATTATTGGTTTTATACATCGGTCAACTTTGGTTTCATTTTCATCGCGGGTTTGGCATCGTTTTTTTACATTCCGGATATTCGGCAGCGGACCAGAGTGTGTTCGGTTGCAAGCAGATGGATCGTCTGGATTTGTGTGGTCATGGTGGCAATCGGCGTGGTACGTTTCGTTTTGTTTGCGGCACCAACAGTATACAACCTTACCCAGTTCATTTCACCTTTTTTGCTCTACTTGTTCATCAGGGTGAAGCGAAGCAGAATTGCCGTGCCCGCAGGTGGCATATTGGGTATCATTTTTACCTTCGGAGCGGTTATTGTTGTCCGGATCCTTTGTCTGGTGCCCGATTACCTTAATGATGGTCGTAGTTTCGACAGTGTATCCACTATTTTAAGTTCTAAAATGCAGACCATGCCACCGGATTTTGTGTCACCGGGACTTTGGGCGTTGTGCCCCGATCCGTCGTCGATAAAGATAACGGGTCACAACAGTTTTAAGTCTGGCCAAATCGTGCTATTGCAAGGGCGGGCAAGAGATATCCCAGAATCTGTTACCCGTAATTGGGAGGTTATTTTTGATACACGTATCAAGCCGGGTCACCTGGTACTTGGAATACCGGTAAGGCACCCTGATGGCTACACATTTACGTTTTACCGGGTGCCGTAAGCCCGGACAGCGCCGACAATGCGGTTTTTTTGGTGTGGAGTCCTTACATTTGTTCAGTTAAAACTTTAGTTCTAAAATCAAACAACATCCATGAAATACCTACCTCTACAGTCGTCGTTATTTACACAGAACAGGCAGCGTTTTATCAAAAAAATGAAACCTAATTCTGTGGCTATTTTTCCTGCTAACCCGGTGTTCCCAAAGGGAGGGGATGGAGTGTATGGCTACAAGCCGGATGCGGACGTGGTTTGGCTTTCGGGAGTAGTTCAGGAAAAGACGATCGTGGTATTGTATCCCGACAATCCGGACAAGAATATGCAGGAAGTTCTGGTGCTTTTGAGGCCAAATGAGCTGCTCGAAAAGTGGATGGGCCACAAATTGAGAAAAGAAGAAGCTACAGCGATCTCCGGCATAAAGAATGTTCAGTGGCTGGATGGTTTCGATGCAATGATACAAGTGATGATGAACAGTGCCGACAATGTGTACCTGAACACCAACGAGCACAACCGGCTGGATACAGAGCTGCTGCGCACCGATCTTGCGTTTGTGCAGGAATTCATGAAGAAATACCCCATTCATCATTATGAGCGGGCCGCGCGGATCATGAATGAATAGCGGTGCATCAATACGAAGTAAGAAATAGAAGTGACTTCAGAAGCGGATCGGATCACGGGAAAGGCTTTCTATACGGTGCTAAAATACATCAATCCCGGCGAGTT
>CAIYJV010000333.1 GCA_903926605.1 uncultured Bacteroidota bacterium | reverse complement strand
CGAACTCGGTGATGCTGCCAGTTTAGGCGCCTATGTTTCGCTAATTTTCACTTGGGCCAAGCCGATTATCGGCAGTTTGGCCATTTTAGTGCTGATTATCGCCGGCTATCTTTATATGACTTCCGGCGGCAGTCCGGAACGAATCAAAACCGCCAAGGACTTGATTATCGGCGTTATTGCCGGACTGGCGCTCCTTTTTTTAGCGATAACAATGTATTACCTGATTTCTACGCGTCCTGTGTAAACTTGCTGACCATTGGTAGCTTTTACAACATAAATACCGGGAATGACGTTCTTCAGATCAAACGGAATCCGTGTGTCCGAATTTTCAAATTTCAGCGAGCTTACTTTGTTGCCCAGTACATCGAATACTTCCACATTCAGATCCTTTCCGGAAACCGGCAGTTCAAGTGTAAAGTGACCGTCGCCGGCGGGGTTGGGATAAATATTCAGGTTCCCGGATGTCAGGGCAGTGGGGGTGGTCACTTTAACAGGAGTATTGTAATAAACCTTGGTTTCGCAACTGCCATTGCCCATCCTTACCCAATAGGCGTTATGTACCAGATCGGGGCTGCTGTTGTAATAGTTTTGGTTGGTTTCGCCTGATAAAACCGTTGGGTTCAGCGTGTCTATATTGTCGTATCCCCATTGGTAGCTCACGGCACTATTGGTACAGTAGAACGAACCTGACAAATACAGGACAGTAGCAGTGTCGACCAGCGTCGTTCCTACGTTTATATTATAGTTGCTAAAACCTGCGCAGCCAAAGCCAGACTCGGTCACCTTAAGTGTAACTACAGCGTGGCCGGTGTCCTGGAAATTGACCAGTGCAAATTCGTGGTTTGTACCCTGCGCATAAACCATTGCGTTGTCGGCACTCCAGGTGTATGTAGCTCCGGATACGACGGTATCAGTGCCAAAATTCTGGTACATAGCGCCGAGACAAAGTGAGGATGAGGGTTTCAGTGTGATGAGTGGTACGAACGGAACCGGATCAACAGTGACAATTGAAATCGCATAACATTCGTTTGGCGCTGTATAAGTAATTGCAACTGCACCAGTATCTGTTCCTGTTACCAATCCTCCGGCATCTACCGTGGCAATGGTTGCGTTAGCACTGGACCAGGTGCCACCAGATGTGGTGTCTGCCAAAAGATTTGAGGCTCCAAAACATACGTTCAGATTACCGGTGATTCCTGCCGGACTGGGTATAACAGAAATTGCCGACTGTGTGAAACAACCGGTGGGCAAGGAATAAACTATGGTGTCTGTTCCGGTTGCAATTGCATTCATAGAGCCGTTAGTGTCTATTGTGGCCACTCCATTGTTGTGACTGCTCCAGCTGCCGCCTGAGGTTACGTCGGTTAACTGATAGCTGAAACCTGTGCATTGAACCATTGTCCCTGTTATCGCTACAGGGGTGGAGTCAACGGTTACTACGATGCTTTTTCTACAACCCGTAGGCAGTACGAAAAGTATGCTGGTCGTGTCTGTGCGGATACCCGAGACTACGCCTGATGCAGATACGGTAGCTACCAGATTGTTGCCGGATGTCCATGTGCCGCCAGCAGTTGTGTTATTCAAAGTGGTTGTACTTCCGGTACACACAATTGGCAACCCGGTAATATTTGCAGGCAGCGGGTTAACATTCATCGTGAACGAAACCGCGCAACCTGTGAGATCAATTCTATAGGTAACAGTATCGGTACCTGCCAATAACCCGTGCGCGGTACCGGTGGTGTCAATTGTAGAAATTGTTGTGTTGGAACTGAACCAGCTTCCATCCGGGCTGATATCGTGCAACAAGGCCGTGGAGCCTTCGCAAACTGAATCAGGGCCGGAAATAGCAACCGGAATCGGGTTTACTGATACTGCGACATATCTGAAACAACCGTTCGAAAGTGTGTATACCAAGTCTGCACTGCCAATGCCGAAAGCACTTACTGATCCGGAAGCAGATGGAATAATGACACCGCTATCGGTAGATGACCATATACCTCCAGCCAAAGAATCTGAGAACAAATAAGTTTGTCCGTAACACATACCGGCAGTGCCGCTCACTGCAGATGGGCTCTGAAGCGCGGTGATTACTTTGTTCACGGAACACCCGGTGGCAGTATAGGTATAAGCTAGCGTATCGGTACCTGCTTCAGTTGCAGTTAGCACACCATCGGTTGTTACAGATGCGGTTCCTGTGGTATTCACAGTCCAGGCAGAAGAAAGGCTCACGTCGTTGTAAGTGGTGCTTACACCTGTACAAATAGTAGCAGGTCCTGAAATTGGTGCAGGAACCGGATTAATAGTTACAAAAACTACCGAGTGGCATCCGCCCGGCATCACATAGCCAATAGGTGCTACTCCTGCCATGATCCCTGTTACAACACCAGCAGCAGAAACTGTTGCCAATGCCGGATCGGTGCTAACCCAGTTGCCGTCTGTAGTCCCATCGGTCAGTACCAATTGCCCACCTTCGCATATCGCTGCTACGCCAGTAACAGCCGATGGATTGGAATTGACTGTGATGACCAATGTAGCATAGCATCCGGATGCCAATGTATAAGTGATCGTGTCTATTCCTGAGCTGATTGCAGTAATGGTACCCGTTACGGTATTCAGTGTTACAAGACTATTGCTGCTGGTCCAGATTCCACCAGCAATGTCGTTCAATAAAATAGAGTTGGAATCCACGCAGGCCGGAGCAGACAGACTGATGGGCAGTGGCGAGCTCCTGATGTGGTAATTTAATACACTGCTACAACCAGTGGAAAGCGTGTACAACACACTGTCATAGCCGGTTATTAATCCGGTTACAACTCCATCAGTTGTTACTGCAGCCATTGCCGGATTTGCAACTGACCAGGTGCCTCCGGCTGTGGTGTCCGTAAGGGTTACGGGTTGGCCTGCGCAGGCAGAGTCTATGCCGAAAATCGGAGAAGGCAGAGGATTGATTGTGATCACTTTTGTTACCGCGCAACCCGTTGTAATTGAGAATTGTACAGTGTCCACACCTACGTTAAGCCCTGTCACGGCACCCACGGTGCTGTCGGCAAAGTAGGAATTGCCACTCAGGCTGGTCCATACACCTTCAGATGCGGAGTTGAATAAAGTAGTGGTGTACCCTAGGCAAACAGCAGAAGGCCCCGTGACCGGGTCCGCTGTGGAATCTACTGCGAAGGTCAATGTGGCTGCACATCCATCGCTTACCGTATAACTAATGGTAACTGTATCCAGAACCATTGCATTGATAACACCTGTTGGAGTGACACTGAGTGACGACGGATTGCTGCTCGACCATGTGCCGGTTGTGTCTGAATCGGTTAGTGTAATACTGCCGCCGCGACAAAGAATTTGCAGATTAGGATAAATACTGTCAATGAACGGTGGCGTGTACCTTACGCTGGTAACATAGGCGGAGTTGCAACCGGAAGGTAACGTATAAACAACGGTGTCTGAGCCTACACCGGTACCGGTGAGTATGCCGGAAACGTCTATGGTTGCCGCAAAAGAGTTGGAAACACTCCAGCTACCACCCGGTGTTGAATCACTGAATGTGAATGATGAACGGTCACAAATTGAGGGTGTACCCACAATCGCGGCCGGATTCGGATTTACCGTTATCTGCTGGGTGGAAATACAATTGGTAGTTGCTGCATAAGAAATGGTGGTAGTGCCGATTGCAACCCCGGAATAAGTGCCGGTATTGTCTACGATTGCTATCGACGTGTCTGCAGATGACCAGGTGCCTGCAGCTGCGGTCAGCACATTCGTAAGGCCTTCGCATACACTGAATGAGCCCGAAATTGGGGCTGGAGCCGGGTTTACTGAAAAAACAGCGAATGCCTGGCAGGCACCTGTGGGGCCGTACTTGACGGTATCGGTGCCGGGATTCAGAATTGTAAGTACCCCCGTAGGATCTATAGTAGCCACCAGGGTATTGGATACAGACCAGTGTCCACCGGTAGTGGTGTCGCTTAATGTTACGGTCGTGGTGCCGGGGCAGGCATACAATGTTCCGCTAATAGGTGCGGGCGTAGGCAGTACTGTAACGACAATTTTGTTTGAAGATAGGTTTACGACACCGCCTCCTGGTGCGTACATGACACACTTTATGGTGTCATTGTTGCTAAAACTACTCCAAACAAGACTGGTGTCGTTGCCATGTATCCAGGTCGAATTTTTATACCAGGCCAATGTGTCGCCATGACCGGGGTGTAGTACTTGCGCATGAAATATGATCGGGTATCCGCCGCAAACAGTATCCCGCACATTACCCTTATTAGAAGTCAGTTTTACAGTGTCGGTAGGCATTATTTCTCTTACACAATAGTTTCCGGCATCTGCGATAAGCATATTGGGCCCGTCAAATGCAATGGCAACCGGACCTTTCAGATTGGCAGTTGTAGGCAATCCGCCTTCTCCCCCAAAGCCTGCAGTACCATTTCCGGCTACGGTCTTAATACTGTCTGTTACAAGAGATATTCTTCTTATCCTGTTATTTCCTTTGTCTGCTACATAGAGGTAACCGGTTTTGTCAATCGCCAGGCCGAACGGGCTGTTGAGTTTTGCTGCGGTCGCCAGACCATTGTCGCCTGAAAAGCCCGCTACACCTGTTCCTGCAAATGCCACGATCGTGTCGTTTGGCAATATTTTGCGTATTACGTTGTTGGTAATGTCAGAAACATACACATTACCTATGGTGTCAACTGCTACACCTGTTATGTTGCCAAATGCAGCAGCCGTTGCGGGTCCACCGTTACCGTAGGTGCCACTTGTAAGCGTCAGCAATCCACCGCCATAGGTCTGAATTATGCCATTGGTGTCTACCCTGCGCAAATGGTAATTGAAATCTGTAAAATACAGATTGCCCACCTTATCGAAAGCCATAGAAACGCACCCTATCTGGGCGCTATCGGCATGATGGCCGTCGCCCGAAAATCCTCCGCCATAGATACCTCCAATTCCCACAACTGTAGTAATAGTACCCGTAGAGTCTATTTTTCGGATCGCAAAATTCAGGTTGTCGGCTATGTACAAGTTGCCATTTTTGTCAAATGTCATACCCAACGGGTTGTTGAGACCGGCAGCAGTTGCAGGGCCATTGTCGCCAAAAAAGCCATGTGCGTCAGTTCTGCCGGCATATACAGAAAGGTAACCATCGGGTGTTACTTTCTGAACCACGTGGAGACTGTCGTTGGTAAAATAAAAATTACCATTCTTGTCTACAGCCACTCCTCCTGGTGCGTTTATATGAACCGTTTCAGCAAATCTTGCGGTCGG
>CAIYJV010000332.1 GCA_903926605.1 uncultured Bacteroidota bacterium | reverse complement strand
GAAAGAGTGCGAGAAACAGAAAGCGTGGGAGAAACAGAAACAGAAAGAATGGGAGAAACAGAAACAGAAACAATAGGAGAACGAACAATCCAGTTTTCCTATTTACCCTGACTAGGGGTCACACGCTTTACCTCGCTTTTTTCAGGCAGTGGGTCCAGGGGCATGATGATGGTCTGTGTGTCGGGACTGGTATTCATGGCTTCCAGATATTCCAGATAGCCGCCGTACTGCTCCATGAGCAGGTACCCGGGCTTGGTGAGCGATAGTTTGCCCGCATTGCCAAAACCGATAAGAGGGCTCACCCAGCCGGAATTGATCAGTACATTCCACAGTCGCTTGTTTTCCCGTGGCGATACTTTGATCTTGTGGCGGATCAGTATTTCCCGTTCAAAATCGAGATCGTTACGATCGGCAGAATTATAAAGAGCTTTCAGCACCAGATCAAATATCTGTTTGTCGAAATCGTGCTTCTTGCGGATTTCCCTTGTCAGATTTCTGAACTTTTTGGTTTTTGCCGCAGCTTTTACGGTTGCCTTTGAATCGGTTTTCTTCATTTGCCGGTTAAATACAGTCGCAAGATAGGCAGATATTTTGTGTAAGGGTGGGGGAGATGACCGGAACTGTCGGAAAATTGGGCCATTTCCGACGTTGGCGTCTCCGGGAGGTTTATCGAACGGGGAGCCCCCGGTTAGTGAAGTAGCGCGACTTGTCACCACAACTGCGGAATTAAACATTAGCAAATTAAAAATTAGCACATTGGAAATTTTCGGTACGTTATATTTGTCGGTTGAATCGTATGGAATTAAGTAAGAACTTCCTGCACATTGAGGCAGAACAGAATTGGTATAGTCACTGGAGACAATCAGGATATTTTAAGAGTGAACCCGATGGACGTCCGCCGTACACTGTGGTCATCCCTCCACCCAACATCACAGGTGTGCTGCACATGGGTCATGCCCTGAACGATACTGTTCAGGATATCCTCATTCGCCGTGCCAAAATGATGGGCTTCAATACCTGCTGGGTGCCCGGCACCGACCATGCCTCTATTGCTACCGAGGCTAAAGTGGTGGCCATGCTACGCGAAAAGGGTATTGACAAGACCAAATTGTCGCGTACCGAATTCCTGAAATATGCGTGGGAATGGAAAGAAAAGTATGGTGGTATTATCCTGCAGCAGCTCGAAAAACTGGGTTGCTCGCTGGACTGGGATCGTACTTCCTTTACCATGGATACCGACTATTATGCGGCAGTGATGCGGGTGTTTGTAGAACTGCACCAGAAGGGCAATATCTACCGCGGTGTCAAGATGATCAACTGGGACCCAAAGGCCAAGACTGCCCTGAGTGATGAAGAGGTGATTCATAAGCAAACAAATTCTAAGCTCACCTATGTTCGCTATCGTATTGACAGCGAGACAGAGGAATATATAACCATTGCTACTGTGCGTCCTGAGACCATCCTGGGCGATACTGCGGTATGCGTACATCCTGAAGATCCCCGCTACGCCCATCTGAAGGGTAAATTCTGTTTCGTACCCCTTATCAACCGGCGGGTACCCATTATTTTCGATGAGTATATAGATCGTGAGTTTGGTACGGGTGCGCTCAAGGTTACGCCGGCGCACGATATTAATGACTATAACCTGGGCCTGAAATACGGACTTCCGGTTGTAGACACCCTGAACGACGATGGCACCATGAGCGAGGCCGCCCAGCTATACATAGGTCAGGACCGCTTTGTGGTGCGCAAGAAAATAGTAGAAGATCTGCGCCAAGCCGGCCATATAGTGAAGGAAGAGGATTATGTGAATCAGGTTGGATTCTCCGAGCGTACCGACGCGGTGGTAGAACCACGCCTGTCCATGCAGTGGTGGTGCAATATGGAGCGTATGGCTGCACCTGCACTCAAGGCGGTGATGGAGGAGGAGATCACCTTTCATCCGGCCAAATTCAAAAATCTGTATCGTCACTGGATGGAGAACATCAAGGACTGGTGCATTAGCCGCCAGCTTTCGTGGGGACATCGCATACCTGCATGGTATGATGCCGAAGGTGGATTGTACGTAGCAGAAACAGCCGAACAAGCCCATAAAGCCTACCAGGCGCAGAAGCCAGAACTGGCAGCTAAAAATCCGGAACTGCGTCAGGACGACGATGTACTGGATACCTGGTTCAGCTCCTGGCTGTGGCCCATGGAGGTTTTTGGCTGGAACAAACAACCCGACAACAAAGAACTGGCCTATTATTATCCCACAGATACATTAGTAACCGCACCGGAGATCATCTTCTTCTGGGTAGCGCGTATGATCATGGCAGGCTATGAATTTATGGGGCGTAAACCCTTTAGTCAGGTTTATTTTACAGGTATTGTAAGGGACAAGCAGGGCAGGAAGATGAGCAAATCGCTCGGCAACTCGCCCGATCTGCTCAACCTGATAGAGGTGAATGGTAGTGATGCCGTTCGTTTCAGTGTGATGATATCGTCACCGGCGGGCAACGATCTGCTGTACGATGAGAACCAACTGGAACAGGGTCGTAACTTCTGCAATAAGATATGGAATGCACTCCGCCTTGTAAAGGGTTGGGAAGGGCGCTGTGCCGATGGACTGGACGACAGTCACCTCACCTTTGCTTGCGACTGGATGGATGCCCGCCTTGCGGATGCATCCCTGCAGCTGAACGACCTGATCAAGGACTTCAGGCTCAGCGAAGCGCTGAAGACGATCTACTCGCTTATCTGGAATGATTTCTGTTCGTGGTATCTGGAGTGGGTGAAGCCCGGCATGGAGCAGCCTATAGCCCGTCAAACCTACGAGCGTACGCTGAGTATTTTCGAACAGTTGCTGCAGTTGCTGCATCCGTTCATGCCCTTTATTACAGAAGAGGTTTATCATCAGCTACGCGACCGGGCCACTGGCGATGACCTGATCATCAGGCCCATGCCACAATATGCTATACCTGATTCAAAGCTGTTGAAGGATGGTTTATACTTGCAGGAGTTGATTACCGCAGTGCGCGATACCCGCGTTAAAAACCAGTTGAAACCCAAGGATAAAATCAAGCTGCGTATCGATGCTAAAGACAAATCGCTGTACCATAAAGTGAATGACATACTGAGCAGGCAGGTAAACGCCGAAGAAACGGGGTTTACGGATGTAGCAGTGCAGGGCAGTATCTCGCTGGTGGTGCAAATGGACAAACTCTATATCGAGTCTACCACCGCCCCCGTAGATAATAAAGTGCAGCGTGAGCAACTGGAAAAAGAACTGGAATACCTGAAGGGTTTTGTAGCCAGCATAGATAAGAAGCTGGGTAACGAAAAATTTGTTCAGAATGCCAAGCCGGAGGTGATCGCCAATGAGCAGAAGAAAAAAGACGATGGCCTGGCCAAAATAAAAGCAATAGGGGAGAGCCTTGCGTTGCTGGGAGCATAACCCGGTGCGTGTCTTATTTTGTAATATATTTACCGTTCAGGACTCACACAGGGTTAAATGGAATCAAACAGCCGGATCAGAGAAAATATGAGTTTCCGACAGACGATCATTTTTGTATTAATTGCAGCGGGATGCCTCTGGGGTGTCACGCTGCAAGCCCAGAAAAAAGGCGCCAAAAAAACACCTCCAACCAAGACCAAGCCCAAAAGCGCGGACACCGTAGCAATAAAAAAAGCTATTCGCAATTTTCTACCGGATATTTACCTTGGATCGGGTGGTTTTAAGGGAGGCGAGATCAAAAAGTCTCGATTCGATTCCCTGCTCAAAGTTGGTCTCAACTCCCACGACTCCCTGGGGAATAATTACAAGGTACTCGGCTTTAACTTCATCTATGCCGAGCGGGTTGTGTACGAAGACTCGATGGCTAATCTGCAGGTGATCACGGATTATCTGTTCGAGTATTGCCCTGGCGATACCGTTTCTCATGGTATCATAAACGCCCTTGCCGAACGCTCTAAAGCAGGCGATACCGTGTTCTTCGACAAAGTAAGCGTGGCCCGCCTCCGTGGTGATGTGCCCGACAGTATATCTATACTGGGCAGGCCTGTGAAGTGTGTGATTGTGAAGTAGGGTTGAAGTGGTGCACTAAACCTGTTAATTTTTTGTCTGCAGTAAAGTTGTTTCACAACGGACTTTAGAGGTTTTTGCAACGTGGATCTACAAGTTGTTAGTCTGTTTAAATCATAGTCAATCCTTTAATCAGGTAAATCAACGGTTCTGATTTCTCCCAAAAACAAAAAAGACGTGCATAAGCACGTCTTAACAATGATATTGCAACTAATGCAGTTAAAATTAAATTACTTTAACGTTAACAGCATTCAAGCCTTTCTTACCATTCTGAACTTCAAATTGCACCCTGTCATTTTCACGGATTGGTTCTTTCAAACCTGAAACGTGTACAAAGATGTCCTGGCCGCCATTTGATGGGGTGATGAAACCAAATCCTTTAGTCTCATTGAAAAATTTTACTGTACCTTCTTGCATTGGAAAATTGAATAAAAAAATTAAGAATAAGCAAATTTAGATTATTTTCTAATAAACAACAAAGAATTTCATTTTTTTTCAAAAAATTTTTTCCGAGGGGCGTAAGTTCCCTCCCGATCATTGTATTCCGGTCGCTACTGTTTTGTCCGAAAGTGCCCGTGCGGCCAGCCATCCGCTGGTCCAGGCGTGCTGAAAATTGAAGCCACCAGTGATGCCATCCACGTCCATCATTTCACCCGCAAAAAAAAGCCCAAGCACTTTCCGGCTCTCCATTGTTGTCGGGTCCACCTCTGCGAGCGTGATACCTCCGCAAGTCACAAATTCCTCTTTAAATGTAGTCTTTCCTTTGGCTAGGTAGGTATCGCGAATCAATGCTGATTGCAGCTTTTGCTGCACCTGGGCAGGGAGATCGCCCCAGCGGGTGTCTGCGCTGGCGCCTGCCTGCTGTAGCATATATTCCCATAGTCTTTTGGGCAGAGCCCAGGGATTGCCGCTGCTCAGCAGTTGTTTCCCTTTTTCACGGCGCAATTGTACGAAATGCGCTTTCAGGTCTTCCTCCGTCATGTCATTCAGCCAGTTGACTGTGAAGTTAAATTCATATTGCTGTGCGGCCAGTTCCCGGGCTGCAAACGCCGAGGCCTTGAGTACTGCCGGTCCGCTCATGCCCCAGTGGGTTATGAGCAATGGCCCCTGAGTGGTAATTTTTGTACCTCCTATCCGGATACTTGCCAGCGGCACGGCTATGCCCATGAGCTGGTTGATACTGTGCCCCGGAAGGTTGAAGGTGAAAAGCGATGGTGCAGGAGGTTGCAGGGTGTGACCCAATGCATGCAGCCAGGCAAACTGGTCTGGTTTTAACAGTCCACCGGTGGCAAGCAGCACATAATCTGCGCGGACAGTAGTATCGTCAGCGAACACAAGCTTAAAGTTTCCCTCCGATCCCGTGATCGCCTTTAATGTTTTATGCGACCAAACCCTCACGGCACGTTTGTGCATTTCGCCACGTATACAGTCTATTATGGTCTGAGAGTCGTCTGTGGAGGGGAATACCCGGCCATCTGCTTCGGTTTTCAGTTTTACACCTCTTTCCTGAAACCACGATCTGGTTTGTGCAGGTCCGAAATGGTGCAATGTTTTTTTCAGCAGTTGCTTGCCCCTGGGATAGTTTGCCAGCAGTGCGGCAATATCGGTTTGGTCGTTCGTTACATTGCAGCGCCCTCCTCCCGATACTTTCACCTTTTGCATCAACTGCCCCGAACGTTCGTATACAGTAACTACTGCATCTGCTATGTTTGCAGCTGCAAAACACCCTGCCGCTCCGCCGCCTATGATTGCTATTTCCTTCATGGGTGTTGTAACTGTTGACCGGAAAAAAGATAGATTTTAAGAAGTTTGTTGTGTGCTGCGGGTAAAACTCAAGACCAGAAAAACCGACATAACGATACCCGCGAGCGACATGACCAGCAACACTTTTGCCGCCAGCCCGAACTCTGCGTTTTTGGACAGCAGGTCGAATGTATTGAGCACATCCATGAGCATGAAAAACGAAAAGAAAAGTGAGATCAGGCCTGCAACGAGGTTGGCTATACGGTTGCGGTACCACAATAGACCGCCGTATGCTGCCGTAAGTACGAGGGCTGTAATATTGAATTTGTGACCCACGAAAGCAGTGGTGCAAAGCCATGCCAGACTTATGCCCCCGAAAAACAGGTAGGCAACTTTAACCACTAACGGATAATTGACCTTTAGACTCATTTTTTGCTATTTTTTTTCTGCCACTCTTCCATCTGCTCTTTTTCATTCAGGCTCACAGACATCACGATCTTAAGATTTCCCTCTCTGTCCTGTTTCATAATATAGTTATAGTCGCAGGTGTATATTTCTTCCCCCAGTTGGTTAGCGTATCGCCACTTCATTTTCACCATCAGCATTTTTTGTGTCCATATCTGGCGGTTCCAAATTTCCGCCCTTACCTTGTATACACCTACCTGCTTGTACACCGACGCGCCCCGGTTGAAGAACCCCTCCAGTTTCACCGGTTCGGTGAAGACGGTCGTGGCATCATCAGACAGTAGTGTGCAAGGCATTTCGTACAAATGGGCCATGGTTTTGGTATCGTAATTTTCCAGCGCCAGTGCGAATTGGTCAAAAAAAGTATTCAGTTGTTTAATGGGTGCTATTTGCTTCATCGTCGGTCCGGATTCACAGCGAAATTATAGGTTCTGGGTTTCCCGCTGCTCGCTGTGAAAAACATTTTTCCATTATTAATTCGTAAAATGGAATTTGGCATTTAATTTTGGCGTAAATAAAGGCAATGGTCAAGACCCTTCTCGACAACAGGCAGCTTAACATTACCATGCAGCGGCTGGCCCACCAGATAGTGGAAAATCACCTGTCGTTTCAGGATACGGTCATTATTGGCATTCAGCCACGTGGCATTCACCTTTCCGACCGGATTCACCGCATGGTACGCGAAATAATAGGTGGCGGCCCCATTCCCTATGGCAAACTGGATATTACTTTTTATCGGGATGACGTGCATAGCAACGAGATCCTTGTGCCCGCACAAACCGACATTCCATTCAGTGTACAGGACAAATGCGTGATACTGGTGGACGACGTGCTGTATACCGGTAGAACTATTCGTTCGGCCATGGATGCGCTGATAGACTTTGGCCGCCCCCGAAAGGTAGAACTGCTGGTATTGGTAGACCGCAGGTTCAGCCGCGAGTTGCCCATAGAGCCAGACTAGACCGGGAGGGCCGTAGACACCATCCTGACCCAAAAAGTAAAAGTACAGTGGGGCGATGCCGACAAGGGTGCCGAAGTAGTGCTTATTGATAAATTTCAGTATTAAACAATAGAATCAGTTAACTCAAGAATCGAATAATATGCCACTTTCCGTGAAACATCTGCTGGGTATCAATGAACTTACTGAAAATGATATTGAGCAGATATTCCTCACGGCTGACAATTTTAAGCAGGTACTGAAACGGGATATTAAAAAAGTGCCCGCGCTCAGAGACACCACGATCGCCAACATATTTTTCGAAAACTCCACCCGCACCCGTTTATCGTTTGAACTTGCTGAAAAAAGGCTTGGGGCCGATGTGGTGAATTTTTCCGCATCTGGTTCTTCGGTCTCCAAGGGTGAAACGCTGATAGATACCGTAAACAATATTCTGGCCATGAAGGTGGACATGGTGGTGATGCGCCATTCTGCCAGCGGGGCTCCCTGGTTCCTGTCGCAGCACATAGACGCCAGTGTGATCAATGCGGGCGACGGCATTAATCAGCATCCTACACAGGCATTGCTCGATGCTTTTTCGATCCGTGAAAGGCTGGGCAGCGTAAAAGGTAAAAAGGTTGCTATTCTCGGCGACATCATGCATTCCCGTGTGGCGCTCAGTAATATATATTGCCTCCTGAAACTCGGTGCGGAAGTTACCGTAGCAGGTCCGCCCACGCTCATACCCAAGTACATCTCTGAAATGGGTGTGCGCACAGAATATGATATTAAAAAGGCGCTTGAATGGTGCGATGTAGCCAATGTGCTCCGTATACAGTTGGAGCGCATGCACAAACCGCTATTCTCCACGCTACGAGAATACTCACTGTTCTATGGCCTGAACAAAGACCTGCTGGACGGACTCTCCAAAGAAATAGTGGTCATGCACCCGGGCCCCATAAACCGTGGTGTAGAAATTAACTCCGACGTAGCCGATAGCAAACACTCCATCATCCTCAATCAGGTAGAGAACGGCGTCGCTATCAGAATGGCCGTGATTTATCTGCTCAGCGGGAAGAGGCTGGCAGGGGAGGGGATATAGGCGGTTTTTACTCTGGGTATTTTATGCGTTTTCGAGGCCGAATTTGGACAATAGTGTTTTTTGTTTTTTGCTCGTTGAAGTCGAACGGACAAACAGCAATAAAGGGCAATTTTTTCGACTCTTTACGCTATTTCGATCTTAGCAGACTTTGGCATTGTAATAGTATTCAGAATTTGGAAATTGAGGGTGGGACGTTCCTGCAAAAGCCAGAAAAATTTGGGTTCCCGGAGCCATTGGGCTTTATAGGCGACGACTACCAGCGATTTTATATTCATTACGCTTCAGTACAAAAGTCTCCCCAAAATTTTTTGGAGTACAGGGTGAAGGGTAAAACAAAGGTTTGGGATAATATTTGCTCGTTTACCGGGACAATCAGGGTTACCAAGGCAATGGCAAATTGGGATTCGGTTTCGTCTGCAATTGGCATCAAGCGTGGAAAGCTGGTTTGTTCCTGTAATTTTGATGAGTCACCGGACTGTAGACACAGTGGGCGAATCACGGGCGAGTTGGTTACAAATTTTTGTATCTATCGGGGCCAGGTCTTTTACGATAATTCGGGGGGCGTATCCGATGAGTACGCGAATAACATGTTCATTGGCAAATGGGAACTCCGTGAAGAGCAATTGACCATGAAATGCAACTGGGGCGACTATCGCATTCCAGAGTCAGGAGATTTAGACATTGGCGCCGGCGATTTTTCTCCTAATAAAAAATATCTGAAAAATGGCTGGGAGCATTATTCTGAAAAGTTTGATCCAACTTTTCAAGGCAAAAAAGCGTCAGAACAGGAAAATTCAGAATGGTGGAAGTAAAGCCGCAAATTGACTACAAATGTAACAACCAGCGCGCTACTCGACCCACAATACCATTTTCAAATTACCCATTTTCAAATTATCTCACTTGCTCGCCACCACCGAATACACCATGGGTATCTTGTCTCCCAAATGTTTGATCCTGTATTTTCGGTCATCCAATTTCACGGTTTCGCTGAAACAATTGTAGGGAGAGTAGTCGTATTCGTTCAACAGGTCAATGCTCAGGCCGTTTTGTAATAGCGCGTTGATCACTTCTCCCAGGTTGTGGTTCCAGGAAATAGCTTCGTGCTTTATTGGTGCGTCCCGGTCGGCGTATGTGCCGGATTCCAGCTCAGCAATGGTTTCTGTATTGAAGTAGTTGTACTGAATTTCTTTAAACGCAGGGTCGAACATCCAGACAAAAGGATGAAATTCTACAAGGATGAAACGGCCGCCGGGTTTCAGGAAATGGCTCACGATAGCAGCCCATTTATCCATATCGGGCAGCCAGCCAATAGCACCATAGGAAGTAAACACTATATCGAATTTCTGATTGAGATGATCCCGCAGATCGTATAAATTGCAACAAACAAACTTTGTGTCTGTGTTCAGTTGGTCTGCTGTTTTACGGGCATGCGCAATGGCTTTGTCCGAAAGGTCCATGCCCGTCACAGTTGCCCCCAAACGGGAAAGTGAGATGGTATCCTGCCCAAAATGACACTGAAGATGTAAAATTGATTTGCCGCGGATATCGCCCAGCAGGTCCAATTCGATGTCATTGAGTGACGACTGTCCACCCAAAAAATCGTCGTTCTGATAGAATTCAGATTTTACATGGTATTCTGTGCGCTGGTTCCAGCTGTCTTTGTTTTTCTCAATGTAATCGTGTGGAATGTTCATGGCGGTTAATTTGGGCGCGACAAATATCGGTACAAATGCCGGTAGTAATTTTTGTTTTTCCATTTTTTGGAATGTCGTCCATTATTCGGAATTTATTTGATTGTCGTTATGTTTAAAAGTGTTGATAATCAAATAGTTGTGAATTTGGCACGCCATTTGTATTTAGCATTCCAAACCAACGTAATCATGATCATCTTATCCGTAGTCTTTCTTTCAAAATACATCTACAGGCAGTTCACAGGATCTGGTAGTACCGGAATCGCCGGATAGGGTCATTCGTTTTTTGAAGACCTTATCACTTGGATTTCAACATTTTTTGTTCCAGTGAGTTGTTGCCCACCACATAGGCGTACAGCGATGCAGGAACATAGATCAGGTCTATCCCATTCATGCTTTTTTTGCCTTCCTTGTCAATTGTCGTTACCAGTGCCGTTTTAAGACCGTTTTGCTTACAGAACAACAGCAGGTTTTTAAGGTCGCCCGGTTTTTCATAAAATCTATTACTCCATTTTATCTCCAAAGCCCACAGTGGTTTCAGTTTGCGTGCGTCCAGGGCTACCATATCCACTTCGCCGTTTTTCCACCGGGCATACCAGGGTGTAAACCACTCCCGGTGCATCCATTGGGAGAAAATGGTGGTCTCCACCATTGCACCCATAAAGTCGTCTGTGGCCTGTATGGGCGAGAACAAAGCGCTGCGTAGGCTGGGGTTGGTGAGGTAGATTTTATAGAAATTGGTTCGGACAAATTTTTTGGCCGAATCATCTATCCGGTTCACGATCCTGATCAGGAAGGCTGCTTCCAGATATTCGATGTATTTTCTCAACGTGTATTTTTCCACGCCAGAAGCCTTGCTGAGCGAGTCGAGCGAAACCTCATTGCCCGAATGATAGGCAAGTGTTGTGAACAGGCTGTTCAGTTCCTGTACATCCTGTATTCCATAAATGCTGGGCAAGTCGCGCAGCAGTACTTTGTCCACAATGT
Organism: uncultured Bacteroidota bacterium; assembly: GCA_903926605.1. Taxonomy (GTDB): domain Bacteria; phylum Bacteroidota; class Bacteroidia; order Chitinophagales; family Chitinophagaceae; genus CAIYTT01. The sequence goes on along the minus strand of CAIYJV010000332.1, from coordinate 2,334 downwards.
CGCTGCGGATATACCTGCCGGGATCTGCCCTGATCTTTTCTGAAAAGATCACCTCCGGATATCCCCCGAAATTGATATAGTCTATAAAGTGGTTGTTCAGTTCTTTAATGTTCCGCGTACCGGAGAAGTGTGTTTCACTGCCTTCCCATACCATCGAAGAGGGAACAATAAGTTGCTCCAGCCCTTTGAGGTGGATGTACTCGTTAAATGTAAGCGGAGGTAACCGGAAGTCTGTAAACCTGCCTGCACCGCTTTCATCGCTTTTCAGCTTCAAGGCTGCTGCTGCGGATCCGGAAACAATAAATTTGGCGCCGGGATAGCTGTCTACCATTACTTTCAGGTGTATTTCCCAATCCTTGAGGTACTGTATCTCGTCAAAGAACACATACCAGCCCTTGCTTTCTGTGTCGCCTGCAGCCTGCCGAGCCTGCGTAAACAATTCGTCTAGCCCAATTTTGTTAAAGATCGGGTTCTCAATATTGATAAACGCAATTTTAAGGGGAGGTATACCCGCGTCCAGAAGATGTTGAATGGTATGTTGCATGAGCACGGTCTTCCCAACGCGCCGTGGCCCCATCAGCACCACAGCACGTTTTATACTGCGGTCGGTTACCATGGGCGCAAACAGGTTGAAGTAAAGGCGCCTCTTCTTTTCATTATAGTCTTCGTCTGTCTTGCCGGTTACCCACCAGGGATTTTCAAACCGCAGTCTGTCGGTTATAAGGTCCGGAGAAAATGGGTTCAACAATATTTTTTTTGTCATGTCATTGCAAAATTAGTAAAATAAGAAAAAACGTTTTCACTTATTTTACCAAAAATAGTAAAATAAGTAAAAAGAGACAATTTTTTTTTCTTATTGTGCACTCAAGGGTTTGGGGGTCGGGAAACTACCGAGGAAGATTAGCTTTCGTTGTCGGCAAAAAACTCGTTGACCAGCTGTTCAGTATAATAAAAATGCAGGATGCGCGCATCAGAAATGATGTCTTCGGTACGTAGCATTTTTTTAAGGGCTATACCCTTTATAGACCGGGCCCGGCTCAGGGCGGTATAGGCTTGTCCGTTTACAAATGCGCCAGATCCAAGGTCTATAACTACTTTATCGAATGTGAGACCCTGACTTTTGTGTATGGTGATAGCCCACGCTAGTTTTATTGGGTATTGGGTAAATGTGCCCAGCGTCTCCGAAACTATTTTTCCACGCAGTGCATCGTATTTATACCGCCTGTTTTCCCATGTAGAAGGCTCCAGTTTGTGTACAGAGCCGTCCTGCAGTTTCACTTCTACATAATCCGGGGAGATGAATTCGATTTTTGCGATGGTTCCATTCACCCACCGGCCATTCAGGTCGTTCTTTATAAATATTACCTGAGCCCTTTTCTTTAGTTCCAGCGTCCTGGCTGTTGGGTAGCGGTCTTCCCTGAATTCACCTTCAATAATGGCTTCGAATGTAAAGTTGCTGTAATTCAGTTCTGATAGCTTTTGGGCGTTTTCGCGGTCTGCAATTATATTTCGCGATGTGAGGTACATTACGAAATCGTCTATTTTGGGCACATAGTTGGGGTAATACCGCTTGTTGAAGCTGGCCATTGTTTCTTCGTCGGTTTTACAAAGGCGAACTTTGTCCAGCAGTTCTACAAAATCCAGATCGTCTTTTTGCCTGTGCACCTTTTTGAATTCGAAATAAACAGGATTCAGATTTTTGTAGGCGGGTGCATCAAAAAAATATTCACTCTTAAAAACCTCGGAAAACAGAAGTGCTTCAGCCTCGTTGCTGGTATCTACAATGGGTGGCAACTGAAAAATGTCGCCCACGAACAACATCTGTTTGCCGCCAAAGGATTTGCCGGGGTCACCGCCATTGAATCGTAGCGAATAGTCTATTGCCTCCATGATGTCCGACCGCAGCATCGAGACCTCATCGATCACGAATACCTGTGTTTTTTCTATCACTTTGCGTGCCGTATTATTGGCCTGAAACACGGGTATTTCGTCATCGCCGGGCATGAGGGGTTTCAGTGGGAACTTAAAAAACGAATGTATGGTCTGTCCACCGGCGTTTATGGCCGCAATGCCAGTAAATGCCATCATCACCACCTTTTTGCCTGTTTTCTGACTGAAGTAGTGTATGAAAGTGGATTTTCCGGTTCCTGCCTTGCCGGTGATGAAAAAGCTCTTGTCTGTATGTTCTATTTCGTCAAAAAGTTTACCGATCACCGGGTCGTCTTCATAGCCCTCCGGCAGGGCGCTCAGTTTCCGGTACAATACCGGAAGTTCGGTATCTTCAAACAACAGAAGCTGGCGGTGTTTCAGCAGGCGCGAGGGCTTACCGTTTCG
>CAIYJV010000331.1 GCA_903926605.1 uncultured Bacteroidota bacterium | reverse complement strand
CGTTCTGGCGCGGATATCCACCTGGATTATCCACGCTTCTTGTAAACTGCCGATCGCAGATCGTACTTTAGGGTACCTGAAATCCTCCTTTCGATAAAAATGTTTACGGTAGTCTCTGACCGCGGTACCACGGCAGGAAATTTCTGCTTTACGATTTATCGGCAGACAATCAAAAACCAAACCGCCAAATCTTCAGATTTCCCAGTCCGCCCCAGGTTAATCTTCTCAAGCGAGGCAAGCAGGAAAGCAACAGAGTTCAAAGGCATTTTATATTCCATATAAAATTGCCGATCACTGAACGGCAACGCCAAGTAGACTAATCCCAAAGGGGTGACGGAATGTAATACGGAAACAACAGGCAAAATATACAGATCGGTATATTTTTAACCGATCTTATCCTTCAAAAACTCTACCATACCGGCGACAGCTTTTGCGCGGTGGCTGATCAGGTTTTTGATAGAAAGGGGCAATTCTCCGAAGGTGTGGTTATAGCCTTCAGGGACAAAGACAGGATCGTAGCCAAAACCACCGTGGCCCCGCTTTTCGGCAATGATATGTCCATCACAACGTCCTTCAAAATAGTGGGTCTCCCCTTCCCAAATCAGGCATATCACGGCATAGTACCATGCAGATTTATCGTTCTGGTTGCGTAGTGCGTTCACCAGTTTGGTCAGGTTGCGCTCGTCATCCCTCGATCCGCAAAAATGGGCGCTGTCCACGCCGGGTAAACCATTCAGTGCGGTTGCGCATATACCGCTGTCGTCGGCAAACACATTTTTACCGCAAAACCTGTGTACGGCGGTTGCCTTGGCATAAGCGTTTTCACTAAAGGTGTGAAAGGGTTCAGGAATATCCTGCGTAAAACCTATGTCGTGGAGCGACAAAAGTTTCATGCCTTCCAGCATATTGTGTATTTCAAAGATCTTCCCTTTGTTATTGGAAGCTATTACGAGTTCGGGTTTCATTCAGTACTATTTTTTTTCGGGCAACCAGGCCAGATAATCCTGCAACATCATTACCGCGGCCACTTCATCTATCAATCCTTTTTCTTCTCTGCTTTTCTTTTTTAATCCCATATTGTGTATTTCACGGGATGCCATTTTGGACGTAAACCGTTCATCTACCTTTTGTACGGGCATATCCGGAAAAACGTTTGCAAATTTACGTATAAACTTGTCTACCAGGGGTGTGGCATCCGTAGGCGAGTCGTCCAGATTCAGCGGATAGCCCACCAGAATGCGCTCCACGGGCTCCCGGGCAATGTACTTTTTCAGGTAGCCTATCAGCTCATTGGATTCCACTGTTTCCAACCCTGTGGCAATAATCTGCAGGGGGTCGCTCACCGCCAGACCCGTGCGTTTCTTTCCATAATCTATTGCCAGTATTCTTGCCAAAATATTTATTTGCGTTTAGATAGTTTCAGTACTACGGTTGCATGTTGTTTCATCAATTCGCGCTGCATGCCTATCAGGTTCATGATATGTTCTTCATATACTTTTTGTGTCACAGGGTCGGCTTCTACAGACAGTTTTTTCATGGCATCTTCCTTCAGGTGAATTAGTTTTTTAACCTGAAAATACGCCAACGTACTGTCTACATCATTTACATAAACCATAGCACCTGTAAGGGACTCAATACCATATTTTTCCTTCCACCGGCTACTGATCTCCTGCCGGGGATGGAGCAAATTGGCCATCCGGTTGCGCACAGCAGAATCCGGGTGATTGATGAAATAATGCGTCTCCGGCACATCGCCAAACCGGGCTTTGTGTTTAAAATACTCTGCGTACAATGCACCTACCGTCTTGTCTTCCAGGAAATCCGGGTCAATGGTTTGTTCTATATGGTTAGCCACTGTCTGATTGTCGTCATACTGTTCGTGTCCGTGTTCTACGAGTACGCGAAGCAATTGCCATTCCTGCTCTTCGTCGGGTGTTATCTGTACTCCCGGAGGCTGGCCGGGCACCTGACGGGCTTCCAATTCCGGCGGATGGGAGTCGTCAGGGTGAGTAGGGCCTATTTCGGCTATGCCCGCATCGCGCGACTTCTGGCGTTCGGAAATCCTTACCTGGTCCTTGTCTTTTTCTATCCGTTCCCGGATATTCTTGTTTACCAGCGTGATGAGACCGGCCTCATCCACATCCAGCTTTCTGGCTGCTTCGCGAATAAAATGTGCCTGTAGCGCGAAATCCTCCGCCTTGTTGATGCGCGAAATGCTTTCTGCGATCTCATTTACAAGCTTCGACTTTTTTACAGGATCATCGCCGACTTCGGAGAGGCCTACTTGCAGCCTGAAGCTGATGACATTCTGCTTATGCGCCTTTACGTATTCATGAAAACGGGAAGAGCCGTGTTTCTGAATAAAGCTGTCCGGGTCTTCGCCATCGGTCAGCAATACCAGCTGGACATTGAAACTCTGCGAAAGCGCCATATCCAGCCCACGCAGAGCGGCCTTGACACCGGCGGCGTCGCCATCGTATAAAATGGTAAGATTCTTTGTAAGTTGACCGATGAGCCTGAGCTGATCTTCGGTAAGCGAAGTACCGCTGCTTGCCACCACATTTTCCACCCCACCCTGGTGCAGGGAAATAACGTCTGTATAGCCCTCGACCAGAAAACACTCGTCCTGCTTGGCAATGGCCTGTCTGGACTGGTACATACCATAGAGCACCTTGTGCTTTATGTATATCTCGTTCTCCGGTGTATTGACATACTTGGGTGCCTTTTCGGTGCTTTTCAGTATCCGGGCGCCGAATCCAAGTATTCGTCCCGTCATGCTCTGTATGGGGAATATCACCCTGCCCCGGTATGCATCGTGATATATGCCATTGCGGTTTTTGATAAGTCCGGCCTTTTCCAGAAGGTCGGCCTGATACCCTTTTTTGATCGAGTCACGGTAAAAAACGTCTGCCTGTTCTGGATTATACCCCAGCCTGAATCGCTCTATGATCTCATTTCTGAAACCACGTTGTTTAAAATAAGAAAGTCCGATAAGCTGTCCTTCTTCCGTGTTAATCATGCAGTTATGAAACCAATTGGTAGCATACTCATTCAGCAGGCGTAACGATTCGCCCAACTGCTGTTGCTGCTGCTGCTCGGGGCTGCGCTCGGTCTCATCTATTTTTATTTTGTAATAGTCGGCCAGCCAGTGTATAGCCTCCGGGTAGGTAAGTTTTTCGTGTTCCTGCAAAAAGGTAACTACATTGCCCGCCTTTCCGCAGCCAAAGCATTTGTAAATGCCCTTTGCCTGTGACACATTGAAGGACGGTGTCTTTTCGTTGTGAAAGGGACAATTGGCCAGAAAATTGGTGCCTCTGCGTTTCAGCCTGACGAACTGACCGACCACATCTACGATGTCGGCACGGCTCATCACCTCATTTATGGAATCCTGGCTGATCATTGCAGCAAAGTTAACTCTTAGACCGCATACTGAGACGACCTTGCGAAAAGGCTCGGATCAAAACCACCTGCGGAAACTGGGAACTACTTCAGATAGATCAGGCTACGCTTACGTGCAACACCACCCTTTCCGGGTCGAGCATTGCCTTCCTGCGTTCGCACTTCCAGCGTTCACCCGGGTTCAATCCTTCCAGATACTCGCCATGTTGCACCACATCGCCAATGTCATAAATAAAATAGCAATAACGCAGCAGCAACTCTGCAATCTTGGCCGGATTCTGATTGTGGAAAATAATTTCAAGGTCGGGCAAGCCGAGCGAATCCAAACCTATGGTGTCCATCAGTATTTCTCCCTGCTCACTGTCGGCCACCTTAAACATCCTGATGTTGGTAAAGGGGTGCAGTATGTCCGGATCGGAAACCGACCGGCAGCCCAGCACATCCCGCGGCTCCAGTAACTTCTCGGCATTTTTGGAATAAATAACATCCGGTCGCAATACCTCAATACTGGCAATAACGAAATCTATAAACACTTCGGTACGCTCCTTGTATGCCAACGTACCAATTTGTTTTTCGGTAAGCAGGACTTCGTACGCACAATTTTGAATGGCTGTGCCAGCTTCTTTCCAGTGCCAGTTTTGCTTATACGCTTCTTTGGGCAAGTTGGCCATCTGCATAGTAGGGGTTGTAAGTAAACAACCCTCAAAAATATCATTTTCAGAACCGGGCGTATTCGCCGGAACAGAAAAAATCAGACTATTGGCACCTGTTGAAACCTGTGCCGCCGGGTATTTTTTTTGCAATTCAGCCAACAACAGGTGGGAATGAATCTCAGGCAATGCCTGAAAAAACAACTTTGCAGTAAGAATGCGGGGTGCATTACCGGTATGTTCATCTAACTCGGCAGTAATTTCTTCCTGAAGATTGTCTCCGGGCTCATTTTGCGCTACCCGACCTACTTCTCCTGAATCCCTAGGTTCCTCGTAAAAACTGTTGCCCTGCTTTTTAAATAATTCAAACAAACCCATAAATGCGGTTTTGGAACTAAAGGTAAATCGGATTTGTCAATATCCCTAGTCAGGCTGTTGAAAAATCAATTCGAATGTCAACAATATTTACACATAACGATTGCAATCCCTCAGGGTACCATTATTAACTGAGGTGTTATGACATGGTTACTCTTGTGCCCGGCACGATCCATAATGTACACTTCAAAATGGGTGGTGTCTCCCACAAAACTATGCACCGAATCTACTCTTACGGTGAGGATATTGGGCGAATAAAACAGGAAAGTACACAACCCTTTCAGACCCTTTTTGGGGTCTTCAATGGACTTGTCAATTTCCGGAAACAAATAGCCCACAAAGCCCGTATCGTACCGGAAGTCTTTGATGTATATGTCCCACATTTGCTTGGTAGTATCATTGCCCAGGTCGCCGTCGCCGTCTGAGAACGAAAACTGAAAAAACAGCGTATCGGCACTCATGTGCATAATAATGGGCGTATCGGGGCCGCTACCATAGTTCAGCCCGAAATACTCGGTAGTGATATAAGGAACGACCGACACATTATTTTTCTGACAGGAAACCACTGCCCCCAGCAGCAATCCCAATATCAGCACTTTTATTTTTCTACTGTTCATTCTGCTGCAACGCTGGTCTTTGGCACTTCTTACGATTTTATTGTCATCGCTGAAAACACTTGACTTGTTTCCGCTAATTTTGCCCGATCCTAAAAAATATCAGACCTCAAACAAAGTTAGTCAACTGTGCCCGAAAATACTGAAATACCAGACACTAATCTTTTATCCGGCCAGGGTAAGGATGCCTTCGACGACAATGCGTTGCAGGTATTCAGGTATCAGTATCAACAAACTCCCGTGTACCGGGCTTTTTGCAATGCCCTGCATATAGACCCGCAAACAATAAAAAGTTTAACCGACATCCCGTTTTTGCCTATTTCTTTTTTTAAGACGCATCGGGTGATCGCAAGTACAAAGCAACCGAGCCTTATTTTTGAAAGCAGCGGGACCACAGGTGAAATACCCTCCAGGCATTTCGTAACGGACGAAACTGTGTACACACGGTCCCTGCTGAGCGGATTCTCCGAATTTTATGGCGACCCAGCCGGGTATGCCGTACTTGCCCTTTTGCCATCCTATTTGGAACGAAAGAACGCGTCGCTGGTGCACATGGCAAAAACACTCATGGACCGAAGCGGGCATCCGGCCAACGGGTTTTATATAAACGAATGGGGAAAACTGGCTTCGGTATTGACACAACTGGAACAAACAGGAACAAAGACTTTGTTGCTGGGTGTGACTTTTGCCTTACTGGACTTCGCAGCTCAACACCCCTTGCAACTGAAACACACCGTTGTCATGGAAACCGGCGGTATGAAGGGCCGACGTGAAGAAATGACCCGCGCCGAAGTACACGCCGAACTGTCCCGCCTATTCGGTTTGGCTGATGTGCATTCAGAATACGGAATGACGGAACTGTTGTCGCAGGCGTATGCTACGAGCAAGGGTATTTTTCGCTGCAGTAATACGATGAAAATACTGGTCAGAGACCTGAATGACCCGCTGGAAGTGAACCTGACCGGAAACGGGTGCCTGAACATTGTGGACCTTGCCAACATAAATTCTTGTAGTTTCATAGCCACCGACGACCTGGGTGTGGTACGGCAGGACGGATCGTTTGATGTAGTGGGCAGATCGGACCACAGCGACCTTCGGGGCTGCAGCCTTATGACCGTATATTAGTCTGTGCATAAGCGTACCGACAAAAAGTTGTTATTTTGCCGCCGTTTCTAATACACCAATTTTTCAGGATAATTTAAACAAATGATCTACCATCTGGTCACCGGCGACCTCGCAGCCGCACCGCTAAAAGAAGCCATTGCCCTCCAGGCAGGACTGGACGGGGACGTGATTGTAATGAAAGATGTGTTGTCCGTAGGTCCGTTGAAGCGGGATGACGGGCAGACATTTTCTGCCATGCGTACCGACTTTTGGCAACTGGTGGCACCGTTTGAGAAAAGCCTGCCACCGGTTGATGACCTGGAAAGGCTGTTGGAAACGGGGAACGAATTGTCGAAAAACCCGGATGCAAGGGTGTGGATATGGATGGCACCACTGCCCGCAGACATCTGCATGTACCTTTGGAGTCTGAAGTACCTGAATAAATATGCCGACCGGCTATATGTGGTAAATATTGCCGGCCTGCCTTTTTTGGACAAGGAACAGAAGTTATTCTTTCCCCGCAGCATAGCTGATATTCTACCCGAACAAATTGTGAAAGCCAGCAAACTGGCCCGACTGGTAAATGCCACCGAAATAGAAATAGACAACGACGAATGGGCCCGGCTGGTTCATGAAAACGGAGGAATAAGAGTAATGGAAGGCGGAAAGAAGCTATCGTCGAAACCCGAGTCATTTTATGATGCTCAGCTCATCGGCTTTTGTACACACCAGTATCAAAAAGCGTCCCGTGTTGCCAACCAGGCCATCACGAAATTCAATATCCCGACCGGCGACTACTACCTCGGCTGGAGATTGAGACAGATTTTTGAATCCGGGAAATTGATTGTGCAGGGAGACCCGAATGGCAAAATGAAAGACTACGAAGTAAAAATACCGGGCGAAGACCAGCAACTGGAACTGGGCCTTTGAACCAACAAATAAGTATAATGGAGTACACTATTCCCATACAGGAAGAAAAAGTAAAGCCTCACCAGGTAACCACGCTGCACATGGTTTGCGCATTGGCGTTTCTGGGCACCGGAGCCATAATAGCCGTCTATAACTATACGATCCCCGGTTGGGGAATTGCACTTTTGTGCGAAGGTCTATTATTAGTGGGCCTCACCATGTTTAGAAACAAATGGGTGTTGCAACCGCAGGTGAATCGTATATTCAGGGTTGTGCAGTTGCTCACGGCAATTGCTGTGGCCGGATATTCCTTTTTGCAACACTGGAAGGTTCCGGAAGGTGTGTTCGGCGTCCTTTCGTTGTGCCTGGCATTTGCGCTCTATTGGGAGAAATCGGTCGGCGAGACACTAAACGTGATCATAGACGAGGGAGGCATACACCTTCCCGTTACCGCCCGTAAACGGCTGATAGAATGGAAGGAAGTGGAAAATGTGGTGCTGCGGCACGGAACCTTATCGGTAAACTGTGTGGATGACCGATTGTTTCAGTGGACCGCAAGAGCAAACAAAATAGAAGTTGCGGATCTGGAACAATTTTGCGCTGCCCTGGTCAGCAAACACGAAACCGAAAAGGAAGAAGACTGGTAACCCGTAACTTTGCCCTTCGCTTACAGGGTGTAAACACTATCGTACAATGGCTTGTCAAAAATGTTCTAATTCCAAATTTAAAAATCATTCCATGCTAACTCAAAGTCCATACCTTTTATACTCTGACGGAAACGGAAAAATATTTGAAGACACCAGTTTGTTCAGTGTCGGAAGATGTGGTTGGGAAGCCCTGCCAATCCCAGTAGACAACTGGATAGAATTGCCAGACGGCGGTTCGCTTTATGAGTTGCCCGGACGCAGGGGAATAGGTATTGATGTAGACACCCTTCAAATGAGGGTATGTGAAAAGGGCTGGGCAGTGGCTGCGTTTATCCCGCCGGCCCATACGGGTTTGTTCCTTGCCGCCTACGAAACGCTGCAGGACGCACCTACGCTCCCTTTGTTTTGCTATACTGCCGCTGGGTGGCATAATGACAAATTTTATGTTACGGCCATACGGATAGAAGAAGACATACGCCAGGAATGCAGCGGTTTTGATGCCAATAAAGTGAAAGAGGGCGTAAAAAATATGCTGGAAGCCTATCCCCATAACAGGCTGGTGAAACATCTGGCTGAAAACTGTGCGCTCACCTATGAGTGCCCAGCTGCCCGCAACTATTTTATGGGCCGTTGGGAATGCCCCGTTCCCACGTCTCCAGCCTGCAATGCCAATTGTCTGGGTTGTATTTCCTTCCAGCCCGAAACAGAGTCAATCGTATCTACACAGGACAGGCTCACTTTTAAGCCTACTGCCGAAGAAATCGTTGAGTTTACCGTACCCCACCTGGAGACGGCACCCTACCCGATCATCAGTTTCGGACAGGGATGTGAGGGTGAACCGCTGCTGATGTGGGAAACCATTAAGGACGCAATCATTGAGATCAGAAAACATACCCAAAAGGGGTCCATCAATATCAACACTAACGGCAGCAATCCAAAGGCCGTGGAGGAGTTGATGAAAGCCGGACTGAACAGCATACGTGTCAGTCTCAACTCTGCGCAGCCCGACCTGTACACAAAATATTACCAGCCCAATAACTACACATTCGACGATATTGTAGAGAGCATCAAGGTGGTAAAGCAAAACGGCGGCTGGGCGTCTATAAACTATTTTGTGTTCCCGGGCATTACGGACAGTATACCCGAAGTGGAAGCGCTGTGCAGCCTGATCGCACAAACAGGTCTTGATATGATCCAATGGCGAAATTTCAACATTGATCCGGATTGGTATTTGGGTAAAATGGGCCTGACCGAACCGACCGAATTCATTGGTATGCTACAGGTAATGGATCTGATTAACAAAGAATTTCCTGAAGTTCAATTTGGCTACTACAATCCACCGGTGGAAAGAATGATCAATTTCAACGAAGGATTTGCACACTGATCCCGGGATCATTAAACCCTGCTTTTTTTTGCAGCATTGTAGCCAGAACATCGGATTGAACCAGCGGTTTCTATCCGAACGGACCATTGCGTGGCCTTCCCAACGGTCTGATATAAGATCAGTTGCCGCTACCTTATGACTGCTGACAAGTGTGTTGGAGTTAATACCCTACTGACGTTCCACCCAACACCATACCGCATTACGTATCGTCATATTAGTGACTGAAAGGCACTCTGCCGATTTGTTGCAGTACTACTTCCTGAACAAACTGCATTTCAATTTACACACCAAGAAAGCAGCCTAAACATATAGCGCATTCCCTTCTTTGACAAAAATCAGGCGAAATCCGAAACAATATAATTAAATTTAAAAAACAAAAATAACACAACAATAGCAGGGCCTGCATTAACTTTACGCCAATAAAATAGTCCCTAAAAAATACATATAGCATAGGAATAAACTATAATTTAACTTCCAAACAAGATACAAAATGAGAAAATTTATATTTATACTCTTTTGCTTATTTGGGTGCTGCATGCACTTGGTTTCTACAGCCCAAAAAGACTCAATGATGAACCTCGGGGTAGACTTGTTCAACAAGGGCGAATACGAAAAATCTGCGGAAATCCTTTTACACCGGCTTGAGGTGGCTAAAAGCGCCAAAGACCACAAAATGATGGTGATATTGTACAGCAACCTCGGCAACGACTATTCGAGCATGGGTAAAGCAAAAGAAGCGCTGGAATATTACCAAAAATCATTGTCATTGGCCGAGCAAATTGGAGACAAGCGTGCGATCGGCAAATCTTACAACAATATTGGCACACTGTATTCGGATATGAAAGACTTCCCGAAGGCCTTACAGAATTTCGCAGATGCCGAAAGGGTTGCGATATCTATTCGGGACACTGCCACCCTTGCCGATTGTGCCAACAACAAAGGACTGATATTCGAACAACAGAAAAAGTATGACGATGCCCTGAACGAATACAAAAAAGCAATTAACGACTATGTAACATTGGGGCAGGATGATCGTATAGCCATACTGTACAACAATTTGGGTATTGTGTACAAGTACCTGAAATCTTATGACACGTCTATCGCTTGCTACAACACATCTCTTGAATACAGCCGCAAAATAGGCAGCAAATTCCTGATAGCCGCCAACCAGGTGAATATTGGCAATGTGTATGAAATGAAAGGCGACTACCAACATGCGATCGAACTGAACCTACAGGGCCTGAAAACCGGTGAAGAAATAAAATCTACCGAACTGGTAATAGAAGTACTGGACAATCTGTCGCGCGAATATGCACTTGCCGGTGATTATAAACAGGGCTATGAAATACACAAACGGTACGCAGACAGTAAGGACAGCTTTATGACCGTAGAGCGATCTAAACAACTGGCAGAAATGCAAACGAAGTATGAAACACAAAAGAAAGAAACCAAGATCGTAGCGCTCGAAAAATCCAGGATTCTCATGCTTTCCATTTCGGGTTTACTGGTGTTGTTACTGGTCATCATGCTGTTGTTATTCAGCCGGCAGAGGGCCAAACAAAAACAGGAACGCGAGAAAGCAATATTGGAAGCCGAGCGCAATGAGAGAAACCGTCTGGCAAAAGACATTCACGATGATCTGGGTTCCGGGTTATCCATGATCTCCCTTATTGCACACAGGGCTCAGACTACAGCCGCCGACGGAAAAAAGCTTGGGAATGCGCTTGCTACCGACCAAAATAAGGGCAACAGGGAGACATTGACGGAGAAAATTATAGAGGACAACATACTTTTGGGTAAGGATGTGGTACAAATAGCCAATGTGTCCCGCGAATTGATAGACAATATGCGCGACATGATATGGATCTTGAAACCAGAAAGTACACGATTGGATCAGCTTACAGCGCGCATAAGGGAATATTGTCTCGATACGCTCGAAAACCTGCCGATAGAACTAGACATGGAGCTCACCGAAAACTATCCTGACCTTAAAATAACCAGACAAGCCAGACGTAATATTTTCCTGACTTTTAAAGAAGCGTTGAATAATTGCCTGAAATATGCAGGTGCAACCAAAATAAGCATATCCCTTTCGCTCGACAAAGATAAAACGCTTGCGATGAGCATTTCTGATAATGGCGCAGGATTTGACCCCGGAAACACCCGGAGCGGTGGTAACGGACTAAAAAATATGCGGCAGAGGACCGAAAATCTTGGTGGAAAATTTGAAATCAGCGGATCAGGCGGAACAACGATAAGAATTTCGATACCCGCATCCGGACTGACAGAAACGAAAATACTACTTTAGTGTAATTGCTTCGTGGCATGCCTGCTGCTACTTTTACACCCAATGCAGCTACCATGGACATAAAAGTTGCCGTAATTGAAGATCAGCGGGAAACGCGCGAAATGCTGGCTATCCTGATAGACGGTAGCGAAGGCTTTTGCTGTGTGGCATCGTACGAAAGCGGTGAGGACGCTCTTACCGGTATATCGGCACAAATACCCGACGTGGTGTTGGTAGACATCCATCTGCCCAATGGCATTTCCGGAATAGAATGCGTGGCGCTACTAAAAGTGAAGCACCCCTGGGTCCAGTTTATTATGTGTACTTCACTGGAAGATTCTGAAACAGTGTTCATGGCCCTGCAATCCGGGGCAACGGGATATATCACCAAATCTACGCCTCCCTACAAAATCCTGGAAGCCATTACAGACGTGCACAGCGGCGGCTCTCCTATGAGCAGCCAGATAGCGCGCAAGGTGATCACTTACTTTCACGTCAGGGAGGTCATAAAAAATAGTGAGTTGGAGAAACTGTCTACCCGGGAACAGGAGATTCTGGATCTCTTATCCAAGGGTTTCCGGTACAAAGAAATCGCCTCCAAACTATTTATTAATATCGAAACTGTTAGAAAGCACATCCATAATATTTACGATAAACTTCAGGTCAGTTCTCGCACTGACGCACTGAATAAAGTTTACACCCGAAGATAGTACCTGCATCCTTTCTGGCATCCCGGACTTTACACTCACTTCATTGAAAGCTTTGTTACAAATGCCATCCTTTAGGCCGGTTTTTGTATGTCTGCGAACCACGCCCAGCACTATTCCAACTAGAATTCGGCTTTTTTTTCACACCAAAGTGTAATTGACAAGGGGTATGGTACAATCTACTTTTGTGCCATCACTGCGGGTATTCCTGGTGATGCGGGTTCTAACTATTCACTAACCAAAAATCAAAAAAACATGAAAAAATTACTGACAGTAGTATGCGGATGCATCGGGCTATTTAGCCTCAACAGTTGCGGTGTATTGAGCAGCGCACTTACACATGGAAAGTCCACAGTATTTATGATGCGCGCTCCAAAGGACATTGAAGTAACGAGCGGCGGCAAAAAGTTGGAATTGACCCGAGATGTATTCGCCGCCAAAAGTCGCACCAGTAGCAATGGGATTTACAACACTACTACCACGACCAGCTACTACGCTACAGGTGTAAAACTCCCCAGTAAAAAGAAAGCAACTATAGAGATATACTCTCCATCCGAAAACAAGCGTGCTACGGTAGACCTGAAACCCAGGGCCAACCGCAACATAATCTGGGCAGATCTGCTGCTCTCTGGTGGTGCAGGCCTTATCCCTGATATAGCAACAGGATGTATCAAGTTCCTTACACCACGGCTGGTAGACGTAGAAAGCGCGCTGGCAGGTAAACCCCGCAAAGAATGGCTGAGCCAGGGAAAACTAAAGAGGATGGCAAAAAGAGGCGCTGACAAGCAATCGAAAAAGAAATATTAAGCCGGTGAGTTTTTATTTATCGCACTAAATCCATCACTATGAAAACTACTTTATTAAATTTCAGAGTTTCAGCAATCATAATTCGCGTGTGTTTTGCCCTGGGTATCCT